>NZ_JBIWNY010000007.1:183452-331372 GCF_044767465.1 Streptomyces sp. NPDC101237
GCCCGGGTCTCCCGCCGGGGGGGGGGGGGGGGCCGCCCCGCGGGGGGGGGGGCCGCCGGCGGGCCGCCGCGCCCGCGCCGCCCCCCCCCCCCGCCCGTTCGGTCCGGCCGGTGTCAGCCGTGCTGGACGGTCAGGCCGTAGAACGCGACCCGGGCGCCGTTGGTCGTGCTGTCGGAGGACGACTGGTTGTACGAGCCCGCCTTGAAGTACTGCTTGTACTGGTTGAACGAGGACGGGATGCCGTAGTGGGTCGTCGAGCCGTTGACGGTCAGGTCGATGGTGTTCCCGCCGGACACGGCGATGGAGTAGGTCCAGGTCTTGCCGACCGGCACATGGCCCACGGTGCGCGTGGTCTGGCCGCCGGACGGGGAGTTCTCGGTGCCGAGGACGATGTCGCCGTCGGAGTGGTAGTACAGCTCCAGCAGCGGCTTGGTGGAGGAGCCGCCGGTGCCGAGGTGGATCTGGCCCACGCACACGTTCTTGGTCACCGAGACCACCCGCAGCGTCGCGTTCATCCGGTGGCTGCCGCCGAGCGACCAGTTGGCGGCGCTGCCGTCGCGGTTCATCTCGCGCAGTTCGGAGCGGGCGTAGTTGGAGTTCGGGGTGGTGACGCCCTTTTCCGGTGCCCAGAAGGTCATCGCGCCGTCGCGGGTGTCGGTGTAGAAGTACGCGTCCTGGTAGCCGTTCGAGCCCTGCAGCCGGGACGAGGAGATGGTGGTGGGGGAGCCGGGGGAGCCGACCGGCTCCTGGAGCTGCCAGACGGACAGGTCGAAGTTGCCGCCGGGTGCCTTGCCCGGGTCAGCGGCTCCCGCGCTGCCGCCGGTGAGCAGGACGAGGGCGAGGGCGAGGCCCGCGGCGGCGGGAGCCGCCGACAGCCGGGAGAGGTTCATGTGGGGGGTCCTTTCGGGGAGGGACGCGCCCGGAGGTCCGGTGTTCATGTCCGTGAACTGCGGACGCATCCATAACCGTCGATGACCCGTGAAGCTAAAGGTCCGAACCAACCCCGTCAAGAGGTTCAGCAGGTGCCCTCGTCCTGCCAGGGGCCCCACTCCGAGGCGCCGGGCACCTCGTTCTGGGTCCACCACTTGGCCTTCCAGTTGTGGCCGCCGTACGAGGCCTCGTTGCCGGCCGTGTACACCGCCGCCGAACTCCACGCGGTCGTGCAGGAGGTGGACGAGGGGGTCGGGGTGGGCGTGGGGGTGGGCGTGGGCGTGCCGGTCGGCGGGGTGACCCCGGCGAACTTCACCGAGTACTTGGCGAAGTCCCAGTCGTTCTGCGCCACGCTGGAGCAGGTCCCGGACGTGGTGCCGTTGTTGTCGGGCGGGGTGCACTGCCGGTCGCGGTTCAGCGACCAGAACGTGAAGCGGTCCATGTGGTGGTTGGTCGCGTAGTCGAGGACCGTCTGGAAGTCGGCCTGGGAGAAGTACTCCCCGGAGTCGCTGCGCCCGTTCATCCCGGAGAAGCCCTCGTGGGCGTAGGCGGTCGCCTGGTCCCAGCCGAAGGTGGACTGCAGGATCGAGTTGAAGTTGGTGAGCGCGCCGGTCTGAGCCGCCGCTGAACTGAAGCCGCCGTCGAACGGCATGATGGAGAAGTTGTTCGGCGTGAAGCCCTGGGACTTCGCCTCCAGCAGCATCTGCTTGCCGAACCAGCCGGTGCCGTCCGCGGTGCCGGCCGTGGTCACCGAGACGTACAGGCCCGGGTTGTTCTGCTGGAGGATCTTCGCCGCTCCGATCTCGTTCTTGATCGCCGCGGTGTTCTCGTACTCCGGCTCCTCCAGGTCGAAGTCGATGGCGTGCAGTCCGTACTTGGTGACGACCTGCTGGTAGGCCGCCGCGGTGGCGGCGGGGTCCGCGCAGGTCTGGCCCAGCTTGGTGCCGCCGTAGCCGCCGATCGAGACGGAGACGTCACCGCCCTTGGCCCGGATCGTGTTGATGACGGACTGGACGGCCGTGTCCGAGGAGACCGCCGCGGTACCGCCCCAGGTGGGCGAGCAGCCGCCGCCGTTGGGGGCGAGGACGAAGGCCAGCTGGAAGGCCTTGAGGCCGGTGGCGTCCATGATCGTGGCCGCGTTCGGCGGGTTGTTGTCCAGCGGCATCAGGTACGGCGCGGCCGCGTACCAGCGGTTGCTCAGAGCGGTGGTCGCGCCCGAGGCGTTGCTCGCCACGAGCGCGGTCGTGCCGGCGGCGGCGAGGGTGACGGCGGCCGCCGCGCCCAGACATGCGCGAAGGGGTCTCACTGGTGCCTCCAGGGGGGAGCCGGGGAGGTGGGGGGTTGGTGCCCCAGCTTCCGGAGGTGTCGCGATCACGTCAATAGATTGGACTGGACCAAAGTGGGACTTTGGACTAGACCATACGAAGTCTTTACCTGGCCCGCCGCAGGAGTTCCGGCCGCCCGAAGCGCACCTTTACGCCCGGCGGCCAGGGCGCGCTGACCGGTGGCCCGGTGGCCCGGCGGGCGCGGGCGGCCCCGCGGCCGCCATCAAACCGTCGTCCAGGCCGAGGAGTTCGGCCCGGTGTGGCGGCCAGGGCGGGTGGTCGGCCGACTGGTGCAGGGTGTGCCCGTGCCAGGTGGTGTGCAGCCCCCAACGGGCGGTCAGGAAGTGCTCCAGCGGCGACGGCTCGGCGATCGGCGGCCCGGTCCGCAGTCAACTGGGCCCGGAAACACGTGCGTTGGCCAGCCTGTGAATATCTGACAATCCCCGTGTGCAGAACTCTGGCCGCCACCGTGAACCGTGGGCTACCGTCGGTAACACCCTGCCGTCGCGGCAGTCTCAGACCTGTCTCCCGCACCGCCCGCATCCGTACGGAAGGCATCCCCGCCCATGGAGAATCCCAGAGCAGACGCCGGCCCGGTCGACGGTTCCGGCCTGCCGTCCCGCTTCACCCGCCGTCAGGTGCTGACGGTGGCCGGCGGCACGCTCGCCGGCCTGACCCTCGGTCAGGCCGGCGCGTCCGCCGCCGAGTCCCAGGACGCGGACGCGATCGTCGTCGGCCACGGCCTCGCCGGCCTGGTCGCGACCGCCGAACTCGCCGCCGCCGGACGCAAGGTGCTGCTGCTCGACCAGGAACCGGAGGCGAGCCTCGGCGGCCAGGCGTTCTGGTCCTTCGGCGGACTGTTCTTCGTCGACTCCGACGAACAGCGGCTGATGGGCGTCAAGGACTCCCACGACCTCGCCTGGCAGGACTGGCTCGGCGCGGCCGGCTTCGACCGCGGCGTCGCCGACCCGAAGGGCCAGGACTACTGGGCCTACAAGTGGGCCCAGTCCTATGTGGACTTCGCCTCCGGAGAGAAGCGTTCCTGGCTGTCCTCCCTCGGCGTGCAGTGGTTCCCGATCGTCGGCTGGGCCGAGCGCGGCGGCGGCCTCGCCGACGGGCACGGCAACTCGGTGCCCCGCTTCCACGTCACCTGGGGCACCGGCCCGGCCGTCGTCGAGCCGTTCGAGAAGAAGGTCAGGGCGGCCGTCGCCGCCGGCAAGGTGACCTTCAGGTTCCGCCACCGGGTGGACGAGCTGGTGACCACCGCGGGTGCGGTGACCGGTGTGCGCGGCGCGGTCCTCGAGCCCAGCAGCGCGGCCCGGGGCACCCCGAGCAGCCGTACCGTCGTCGGCGACTTCGAACTGCGGGCGCCCGTCGTGGTCGTCACCTCGGGCGGCATCGGCGCCAACCACGACCTGGTCAGGCAGAACTGGCCGGCCCGGCTCGGCACCGCACCCAAGTTCATGGTCACCGGGGTCCCCGCGCACGTGGACGGCCGGATGCTGGCCATCACCGAGCGGGCGGGCGGCCGGATCGTCAACCCCGACCGGATGTGGCACTACACCGAGGGCCTGCGCAACTACGCCCCGATCTGGCCCCATCACGGCATCCGCATCCTGCCGGGCCCGTCCTCCCTGTGGTTCGACGCCAAGGGCCGCCGCTTCACCTCACCGGACGTGCCCGGCTACGACACCCTGCACACGCTGGGCTCGATCACCGCCTCCGGCTACGACTACTCCTGGTTCGTCACCACCCAGAAGATCATCGCCAAGGAGTTCGCGCTCTCCGGCTCGGAGCAGAACCCCGACCTCACCAACAAGAACGTCTGGCAGCTGCTCTCGCGGATCTGGCAGACCCCCGAACCCATCGAGAAGTTCAAGAACAACGGCGTCGACTTCGTGGTCGCGGGCCACCTCACCGATCTCGTCGCCGGGATGAACAAGCTGACCGGCGACAACCTCATCGACCTCCCCGACCTGCGGCGCCAGATCGAGGCCCGCGACCGCGAGATAGACAATCCGTACTCCAAGGACGTCCAGGTCCAGGGCATCCGCAACGCCCTGAGCTACGTCGGCGACTCCCTCAGCCGTACGGCGCCGATCCACCGGATCCTGGACTCCGCCGCCGGCCCGCTGATCGCCGTCCGGCTCAACATCCTCACCCGCAAGACCCTGGGCGGCCTCCAGACCGACCTGTCCGGACGCGTCCTGAACAGCGACGGCACCCCGGTGGCCGGCCTGTACGCCGCCGGTGAGGTCGCCGGCTTCGGCGGCGGCGGAGTGCACGGCTACCGCTCGCTGGAGGGCACCTTCCTCGGTGGCTGCCTCTACTCGGGCCGCCAGGCGGGCCGGGCGGCGGCGGCCGCGACGGCGACCTGACGCGAAGGGCCGGGAAAGTCCGGATCCCCCACCACAACCCGCCGTGACAGTGGCACTCTTGACAGTGTGCGTACTGTTTCGCGACGTTTGAGCGGCACCTCCGGACCGGCGACACCGTCGTCGGTCCGGACGGGCGGTGCCGGCGGGGAGCAGGAGCTGTTCGCGGCAACGGCGGGACGCGGATTCCGCGTGATGGGGGGAGCGGTCGCCCATGCGATCCAGAGGTCGGAGCAGAGATCGGTCCGGGAGCCGGTCCCGGAGTCAGGCGCCGGACACCTCGGCGGCCGAGGGGCGGTCGATCTGAGGTGCGGATCACGGTCCACAGACCCGGCGAGCTGACCCAGTCGCTCCGCCGGGCCTGGCATGACGCGATGGACGAGTCGCCGGAGTACGCCAACCCGTTCCTGGCACCGGAGTTCGCGACCGGCGTCGGCAGGTACCGCGGGGGCGTACGGGTGGCCGTCCTGCGCGATGCCGGTGAACCCGTCGGCTTCCTCCCGTACGAGCGCAACGCCCTGGGCGTCGGCCGGGCCGTCGGGCTCGGTCTCTCCGACTGTCAGGCGCTGGTCCACCGGCCCGGAGTCACCTGGGACGCGCAGGAGTTGCTGAGCGCGTGCGGGCTGTCCATCTTCGAGTTCGATCATCTGGTCGCCGAGCAGCGGCCGTTCGCCGGTCACGTCACCGGCACCTTCGCCTCGCCGGTGATCGACGTCAAACCCGGCGACGGCGGCTACCCGGACTGGCTGCGGGCCAGCTACCCGGGGCTGGCCAAGACCACGCTGAAGAAGGAGCGGCGCCTGGGCCGCGACATCGGCGAGCTGCGCTTCGAGTTCGACGAACGCGATCCGGCGGTGCTGCGGACCCTGATGCGCTGGAAGTCCGCACAGTACCGGCGCACCGGACGCATGGACCGCTTCGCGCGCCCCTGGATCGTCGACCTCGTGGACCATCTCTTCCACACCCGCGCGGAACACTTCACCGGCGTCCTCTCCGTGCTCTACGCGGGCGACCGCCCGGTGGCCGCGCACTTCGGGCCGCGATCGAGCACCGTGCTGGCCGCCTGGTTCACCGCCTACGACCCGGAACTGCACTACTACTCGCCCGGGTTGATGATGCACCTGCGCACCGCCGAGGGCGCGGCACGCGGGGGAGTGACCCTGGTGGACCTGGGGCGGGGCGACAAGGAGTACAAGGACTGGCTCAAGACCCGGGAGCTGCGGGTGGGCGAGGGCTTCGCCACCCGCGCCCACCCGGTGGCCGCGGCGCACCGGATGTGGCGCCGCCCGGTCCGAGGGCTGCGCAACACCGTCCTCGCCCATCCCCGGCTGCGCGAGCCCGCCGACCGGCTGCTCAGGACGGTCGGCACGATGCGGGCCTCGCGCCGCCCGGAGGGGATCCGGGAGGAATGACCGGGCGCCCCGGGCCGCGGGCCGGGCCCCGGGGCGGGGGGGCCCCCCGGGGTGGGCCCCCCCCCCCCGGGGGGTGCTGGGGGGTGTCCGCCCGGGCCCCCCCCCCCGGCCCCCCGCCCGGGGGCCGGGGGCGCCCCGCGGTCTTGCGCCGCCCGCCGAACCGTCCCGCCCCCAGCCGGCCGTCCCCCGCCCCAGCCGGACCGTGCCGCCCGCTGGGCCGCGCGGCTTCTCGGGCCGTGTGGCCCCTTGGGCTGTCCCAGCGACCCGACCGTCCCGGCCACCGGACCGTCCCGGCCACCGGACCGTCCCGGCCACCGGACTGTCCCGGCGGCCCGACCGTCCCGGCCACCGGACTGTCCCGGCGGCCCGACCGTCCCGGCCACCGGACCGTTCCGGCGGCCCGACCGTCCCGGCCACCGGACCGTCCCGTCCGCCCAACCGTGCCGTCTGCCGGGCGAAACCGCCCCGCGGTCCGCCCCCGCGAGCGGCCGTTCGTCCGATATTCGGCCTATGATCTGTCAAGGTGAAAACCTCGCGGTTCGCCCTGGAAAGGACGTCGCCTCCGCCGGAGTGGTCCATGCCCCGCAAGCTCTCCACGGACGACGAGCTGCTGGCCCGACTCAGGACGCTCACCGCCCAGGCGCGTGAGCGGGCCGAGTACCAGCGCTCCCAGGTCGAGCTGGCCATCGCCCTCCAGCGCGGCATGCTGCCCCGGAACCTGCCGGACACCCCGCGCTTCCACCTCGCCGTCCGGTACGCGCCCGCCACCTACGGGCTGAACGTGGGCGGCGACTGGTACGACGCGTTCACGTTGCCCGACGGCCGCATCGGCCTGTCCATCGGCGACGTCCAGGGCCACAACATCGAGGCCGCCGCCTTCATGGGCCAGGTCAGAGCGGGCCTGCGCGCGCTCGCCTCGGTGACCGGCGAACCGGGCGAACTGCTCGGCCGGACGAACGACCTGCTGATCACCCTCGGCAACGATCTCTTCGCCACCTGCACGTTCATGCGGCTGGACCCGGAGACCGGGGTGCTGGAGAGCGCGCGGGCCGGTCACATCCCCTTCGTCTGGGCCACCGCGGACGGGAAGTCCGGGATCGGCGAGGACGAGGGCGGGCCGCCGCTGGGCATCGAACCCGGTACGGAGTACCCGGTGTCCCGGTTCCGGCTCACCACCGGAGGCGTGGTCGTGCTGCTCACGGACGGCGTGGTGGAAGGGCCCTCGATGAACATCGAGGAAGGTCTCGACCAGGTGGCGCGGCTGGCCGGCATCGCCGCCGTGGCCGGCCTGGAGGCGCACTCGCTGGCGGCCGCCGTGATCAAGGGCGCGGAACAGGTGGGGCACGAGGACGACGCCGCGGTCCTGGTCATGGGCCACGACGGTCTCGACGGCGCGCCCTGACACCCCGGACACCGGGCCCGCACGTCAGCCGAAGGCGGCCTTCGCCTCGCCGACCTGGGTGGACCGGTGTCTGATGGCTGCTGTGGTGGGTATCCAGGAACAGCGCCGGCCGGTCGGGTACGCCGTCCAGGTGCTGGCGGTCGCCACCTGCTACTACGCGGCAGGGCGGCTGGGCCTGCTCCGTCGGCTCACCGTCGAGGGTGCCGTCTTCACCCCCGTCTATCCGTCGACCGGGGTCGCCCTGGCCTGCCTGCTGGTCCTCGGCCTGGGCTGCTGGCCGGGCATCGCGCTCGGCGCGTTCTTCCTCGTGCTGTCGCTGGGCACGCCCGGACCGGACGTCGTGGGCATCCTCGTCGGCAGCTCGGCCGGCCCCGTCTGCGCCTGCCTGCTGCTGCGCCGGGCCGGATTCCGTACCGATCTCGGCCGGCTCCGGGACGGCCTGTGCCTGGTGTTCCTCGGGGCGCTCGCGGCCATGGCGGTCAGCGCCACCGTCGACGTCATCACACTGGTCTGCGCCGGGAAACTCGACGCGGCGAACTTCTGGCCCATCTGGCTGGCGTGGTGGGTCGGCGACGCCATGGGCGTCCTGCTCGTCACTCCGGTCCTGCTGGTGCTGCTCGGGGCCCGCCGACCGCCGCTCACCCGCTGGAAGGAGACCCTGGCACTCGTCGTCGGCGCGGCCGTCCTGGTGCCGGTGGCCACGGGCAGCACACTGAGCGCGCTCTTCCTCGTCTACCCGCTGCTGATCTGGGCCGCGCTGCGCTTCCGGCTGGCCGGAAGCATGCCGTGCGCGCTGTTCGCGTCGGTGATGGCCACGATCGCGGCGACGGACGGCACCGGCGCCTTCACCGGGCTGTCGCACGTCGAGGTGATGCTGAAGCTCCAGCTCTTCAACGGGTCACTGGCCCTGACCGCGCTGCTGCTGTCGGCGGTGATCACCGAGCAGCGCAACACCCGGCTCTCCATCGAGGAGGCCTGCCAGGAACTGGCCGAGGCCCTGGAACACCTCAGCGCGCACGACCACCCGGCCGGCCGGGCGCCGCCGCGGGCCGGGGAGACCCGCCGACCGGAGGACGAACGGTGACCGGGCCGTCGCCCGGCCACCGTCGCCGTGCCGGTGGGACGCGGTCAGACCGTGCCGCTCGCCGTGATCTTGATCTCGGCCTTCGGGGTGCCGCTCGGTGTGCCGTAGCCCTCGATCTTGTCGACGATCTCCGAACCCTCGACGACCTCGCCGAAGACCACGTGCTTGCCGTCGAGCCACGGCGTCAGCACGGTGGTGACGAAGAACTGCGAGCCGTTGGTGTGCGGGCCCGCGTTGGCCATGCTCAGCAGGTACTTGCGGTCGTGCTTCAGGTTGAAGTTCTCGTCCTTGAACTTCTCGCCGTAGATGCTCTTGCCGCCGGTGCCGTCACCGCGGGTGAAGTCACCGCCCTGGAGCATGAACTGGGGGATGACCCGGTGGAAGCCGGAACCGGCGTAGCCGAAGCCGTTCTGCCCGGTGGCGAGCTCGCGGAAGTTGCGGGCCGTCTCCGGGACCACGTCATCGAACAGGTTGAACACGATCCGGCCGGCCGGCTCGTTGTTGATCGAGATGTCGAAGTAAACCTTGTCGCTCATGCAGGCCAACCTATCGCGAACCGTCCCCCGGCCCCTCCCGTGGGGGCACCGGGCCGGGGTGTCGGGGCGGCGGGAGCCGCTAGTGACGCCGGTCCAGCCGCGCCAGCACGGCCCCGGCCATGGCCGCCTCGCCCTTGGCGTTGGGATGGGCCGGAGCGGCCGGTGAGGCCGGCTGGAGGGGTTCGATCCAGCGGTCGGCGGGGGCCTTGCACATGTCGTGGCCGACGGTCGGGCCGTAGGTGTCCGCGTACCCGGCGCCGTTCCACGCGGCGACCAGGCGCAGCATGAGGTTCAGCCGCTTGCCGACGTCCCGCAGGTAGGGGAAGTCCTTGGCGGCGAAGGGCACCGTCGGATAGCAGCCGCTGCCGTCGTCGGGCAGCAGGTCGGGGTAGCCGACGACCAGGATCCGGGCGTGCGGGGCGCGGGCGCGGACGGCGCGCAGCACCTTGTCGACCTTGGGCGCGGTCTGCGCGATCCTGACCGTCAGCTGGTCGGTGCCGGAGGCGTTGTAGTAGCGCTGGCAGGGGTTGCCCGCGAGATCCGTGGCCCCGAGCGTCGCGCAGGTCCCGATGATGGAGCCAAAGCCGATGTCGTTGCCGCCGATCTGGACCGTGACCAGGTCGGTGTCCCGCCGTACGGCGTCGAGCTGCGGTCCGTTGGTGCCCTGCGCCTTCCACATCTCCGCGGTCGTCGCGCCCGCGCAGCTCACGTCCTTGAACGCGCTGACGTGCCGGGCCGCCGCCACCAGCGACGGGTAGTTGTGATCGGAACGGGCGCAGTCGGCGTCGACCTGCGTCGGGATGACGGGGCCCGAGGTGTAGGAGTCGCCGAGCGCCGCGTAGCGGATGCCGCGGTCGTGGCCGCCGTGACCGCCGCCGTGCGCCGCGGCCGGTGTCGTGGACGCGGCGACCAGGGCGCAGCCGCCCAGCGCCGCCGCCACGGTGGCCCTGCGCCGGTGCCGTGCCGCCGAACCGTCCCGTCCGGTGCCGTACGCCATACAGATCCCCCCTGGAAACGGGACGCGCGCGGAACCGGTCCCGACGGGCGGCCGCACGCGTGTGTCGGGGGTCTGTATACCGCCCGGTAGGAGTCCGTAGCCAGGGGTCGGACGCAAGGAACTGAAGCGAGTAACTCGCCCTGCCCGTACGGGCGTCCGGTGTGTCCGGCGGCTCCTGGCGGTAGATCGCGATTGAAGCCGGAAACCGATCGGTTTACACTGGCTCCGAACCGCTGGAAACCGATCGGTTTCCAGCGTCGCCATCCCGTCTGGAGAGTGAGTGTCATGACCGCGATCAAGGACTCCGTCGTCCTCGTCACCGGTGGCAGCCGAGGCGTCGGAAAGGCGCTGGTGGAGGAGTTGTACGCACGCGGCGCCGGCAAGGTCTACGCCACCGCCCGCGACCCGCGCTCGGTCGCCCACCCCGACGCGGTGGCGCTGGCGCTGGAGGTCACCGACCCCGACTCCGTGGCCGCCGTGGCCGAGCAGGCACAGGACGTCACCATCCTGGTGAACAACGCGGGCGTCGCCACCGGCACCCGCTTCCTGACCTCCTCGCTCGACGACATCCGCGCCGAGTTCGAGACCAACTTCTACGGCCCGCTGCTGGTCAGCCGCGCCTTCGTCCCGCTGATCGAGCGCAACGGCGGCGGCCACGTCCTCAACGTCCACTCGGTGCTGTCCTGGTTCGCCGAGGGCGGCGCCTACAGTGCCTCCAAGGCCGCCCTCTGGTCCCAGACCAACAGCCTCCGTCAGGCGCTCCAGCCGCTCGGCATCGGCGTCACCGGCCTGCACATGGGCTACGTCGACACCGACATGGCGGCCCACATCGACGCGCCCAAGACGAGCCCGCGGGACATCGCCTCGGCCGCTCTCGACGGCGTCGAGTCGGACGCCTACGAGGTGCTGGCCGACGATCTCACCCGCTGGGTCAAGGGCGCCCTGTCCGGCGACCCCGCCGCCATGTACCAGCAGCTCGCCGCCCGGTGACCTGGGCCCCGGGCCCCTCCGCCGGCCTCCCTCCGCGACCCCGCGGAGGGAGGGCCGTCGAAAAAACCGCTGCCGAAGGGTTGTCGCCCAGTTGCCTCACCACTTAAATCAAAACCTGAACTAAGCAGCGGGGCGCTCCGGTTGAGTGCGTCCCGTGCCCACTTCAGGGAGCCGCTGATGAGATTGAGATCGCTGGGCGTCGCGCTCGCCGCCATGGCAGCGCTGCTCGCCCTACCCACCGTGCACGCTCCGGCGGCCCAGGCCGCCGACTCCCTGCTGTCGCAGGGCAAGACGGCCACCGCCTCCTCCGAGGAGAACGGCGGGACCGTCGCGGGCAACGCGGTGGACGGCAACACCGGTACCCGCTGGTCGTCCGCCTTCACCGACGACCAGTGGCTCCAGGTCGACCTCGGCGCCAGCGCCACGGTCAGCCAGGTGGTCCTCAACTGGGAGACCGCCTACGGCAAGGATTACAAGGTCCAGATCTCCGCCAACGGCAGCAGCTGGACCGACCTCAAGTCGGTCACCGGCGGTGACGGCGGCACGGACACGCTCGCCGTGTCCGGACAGGGCCGCTACGTCCGGATGCAGGGCGTGCACCGTGCGACCCAGTACGGCTACTCGCTCTGGGAGTTCCAGGTCTTCGGCTCCACCACCGGCGCACCGCCGGTCCAGGGCGGCGGCGACCTCGGCCCCAACGTGATCGTCGTCGACCCCTCGACCCCCAATCTCCAGGCGAAGTTCGACTCGGTCTTCGCCCAGCAGGAGTCGGCGCAGTTCGGCAGCGGTCGCTACCAGTTCCTGCTCAAGCCGGGCACCTACAACAACATCAACGCCCAGATCGGCTTCTACACCTCGATCTCCGGTCTCGGTCTCAACCCCGACGACACGCAGATCAACGGTGACGTCACGGTCGACGCCGGCTGGTTCAACGGCAACGCCACCCAGAACTTCTGGCGTTCGGCCGAGAACCTCGCCATCACGCCGTCGAACGGGACGGACCGGTGGGCCGTGGCTCAGGCGGCCCCCTTCCGCCGCGTCCACGTCAAGGGCGGCCTCAACCTGGCGCCGAACGGCTACGGCTGGGCCTCCGGCGGATACATCGCCGACTCGAAGATCGACGGCACCGTCGGCCCGTACTCCCAGCAGCAGTGGTACACCCGCGACAGCTCGGTCGGCGGCTGGACCAACGGCGTCTGGAACATGACCTTCACCGGCGTCCAGGGCGCACCCGCGACCAACTTCGACTCCGGCCCGTACACCACGCTGGACACCACCCCCGTCTCGCGCGAGAAGCCGTTCCTGTACCTGGACGGCAGCACCTACAAGGTCTTCGTCCCGGCCAAGCGCACCAACGCCCGAGGCGTGTCCTGGCCGGCCAACGCGGGCAGCTCCATCCCGCTGGACCAGTTCTACGTCGTCAAGGCCGGCGCCACCGCGGCCACCATCAACCAGGCTCTCGCCCAGGGCCTCAACCTGCTCTTCACCCCGGGCGTCTACCACCTCGACCAGACCATCAACGTGACCCGCGCCAACACCGTCGTGCTCGGCCTCGGTCTGGCCACCCTGGTCCCGGACAACGGCATCGACGCCATGCACGTCGCCGACGTCGACGGCGTCAAGCTCGCCGGGTTCCTGATCGACGCGGGCTCGGTCAACTCCGACACCCTGCTGCGGATCGGCGACCCCGGCTCCACCGCCGACCACTCCGCCAACCCGACCAGCATGCAGGACGTGTTCGTCCGCATCGGCGGTGCCGGACCCGGCCTCGCGACCAACTCCGTGGTCGTCAACAGCAACAACGTCATCATCGACCACACCTGGCTGTGGCGCGCCGACCACGGCGCCGGGGTCGGCTGGAACACCAACCGCGCCGACTACGGCCTGCGGGTCAACGGCAACGACGTCCTGGCCACGGGTCTGTTCGTCGAGCACTTCAACAAGTACGACGTCTACTGGCAGGGCGAGAGAGGCCGCACCATCTTCTTCCAGAACGAGAAGGCCTACGACGCCCCGAACGCCGCCGCCATCACCCATGACGGCGTCGTCGGATACGCGGCCTATAAGGTCGCCGACACCGTGACCAACCACGAGGCGTGGGGCCTGGGCAGCTACTGCAACTACACGGCCGATCCGTCGATCGTGCAGTCCAACGGCTTCCAGGTGCCGACCGGTTCGGGCATCAAGATGCACGACCTGCTGGTGATCTCGCTCGGCGGCATGGGCCAGTACGCCCACGTCGTCAACACCACCGGATCGCCGACGTCGGGGACCAGCACCACCCCCTCCAAGGTGACGCAGTTCCCGTAGCCGGTCAGGCCGTCGTCCGCCGTGTCGGACGCCGCAGCAGCAGCCGTCGGGCCGGCCGTTCCACGCCCTCGTAGAGGAGCCAGGACAGGCCGAGCGACACGGCGAACGCGACGACGGCGGCGGCCGAGCCGGTGAGCGGGCCGAAACGCGGGCGGGTACCGAGCAGGTGGGTACCCGCCCGCAGCACCAGCAGATGGACCATGTAGAACGCGAACGACAGCTCTCCGAGGCGCACCAGCCACCGGCGCCGCCACAGCGAGGGCAGCCCGCGCAGGTCCGCGAGCGCCGCCGCCGGGATGAGCAGCGCGAAACCCGTGATGGTGCACGCGGTGGCCGCGTACTCGGCGGTGAACTGCGGGACCAGGAAGTAGCCGACGACCGCCAGTGCGAGCGAGGCCTCCAGGCCAGGGCCGCGCCAGCGGCCGAGCAGCACCAGCCGCGCGGTGGCCGCGCCGAGCACGAACTCGGGCAGCCGGGCCGCGGGGAACGAACTGATCGGCTGGGACCACCAGTGGTGGGCCTCGGTCCAGGCCAGCGCGAACACGGCGAGGACGCAGACGCCGGCCAGCAGCCGGGCGCCCCGCGCCTCCAGCCGGCGCAGCAGCAGGGCCAGCAGCGGGAAGGCGGCGTAGAAGAACGCCTCGCAGGCCAGCGACCAGCTGACCGGGTCCAGCGTCTGCCACCACGGCCGCCACCAGGAGTGCACCAGGAGGACGTCGGCGAGGCCCTGCGGCAGGGTCGGCCGCGGCTGCCGGGGCAGGGTGAGGGCCATCAGCAGGGCGATCGCGACGGTCACCAGGTGCACCGGGTAGACGCGGGCGACGCGCCGCCACCAGAAGCGCCCCGGCCGGTCGCCAGGCCGCGCCGACCACATCAGGACGAACCCGGACAGCAGGAAGAAGAACGACACCCCGGACGCGCCGGCCTCGAACCCCCACGACATGAATCGCGCGCCGGTGCCGCCGAAGTAGCGGAAGTTGTGCACGTGCAGACCGAAGACCAGCAGCGCGGCCATCCAGCGGAGCCCGGTGAGGGACGGCAGCGAGGGTGCGGGCGAGGACGGCTGGGTGCGGGAGGGCGGGGCGGCGGCCGGAGCGGTCAGCGGGGCCTTGGTCGCCGTCGTCATCGGGTCACCTGCCGGAGGGTTCGCGCGTGGAGCATGGAACGGAGCGTTGCCCGTTCCGTACCCTTCATTACGGCCTCGCGCGAAACATCACACCAACGCCGAGCCGGGAGGGCCGGATGGGCGGGTGCGACCCTACCCGGACGGCCGGTACCGGTCGCCGCCCCCGCCGAGCGCCGCACCCCCTGCCCGGACGCCCCGGACCGTGCGTGCCCGGCACGGACGGTCCGTCGAAACACGGGAGCACGAACGGGTGATGCGGCCCTCCGCCGGCTTGACGCGGTCAGGACGGTGACCGGGTGGCGGCGGTCCTGCGCGTTCCGTCGGACGGCGTGCTCCGGATCTCGGACGGCGTGCTCCGGGCCGCGGACGGAGTCGACGACTGCGTGCGGCCGGGGTCCAGGGCGGCGCGGCTGCGCTCCGGCGTGACGCTCGTACGCGGCGCGCGGGCGCTGGGCGCCTGGGACGGCGGGACGTGGTGCGGGGCCGTCGGGCTGACGGCCGGCGGTGCGAGCGGGACCTGTGGGGTGACCGGCGCCGAGGGGGCGGTCAGCCGCATCGGCAGCGCGATGAGCAGGCCCACGGCGCAGGTCGCCCCGGCCCCGGCCGCCACGCGCAGCAGCCGGCGGCGGCCCGCGGCGCGCCGGATCTCCTCGTAGCGGCCCGCCGGCGGGCCGAGATACGCGGCCGGCGGCCGCAGGACGACGGTGAGCGGATCGTCGGGGCCGTCGAACTCCGGCTCCTCGTCAAGGCGTGTGGTCAAGGCTTCTCCTCAGATGGCCGCGGAGCAGTTCACGGGCCGCGTGCAGGTCGGCCTTGACGGTTCCCTCCTTGCGTCCGGTCAGCTCGGACACCTCCCGGATCGGCATGTCAGCGTAGTAGTGCAGCAGGATCGGGACCCGCAGTCGCTCCGGCAGCGACTGCACCAGCAGCCGCACCGAGGGGTCGGCCTGCTCGGGGTGCGGGCGGGTCGCGGCCTCCGAGCCGACGCGGCGCACGGTCCGGCGCTCGCGCTCCAGTTTGCGCCAGTGGTCCCGCACGAGGTTGGCCGCTGTGACGTAGAGGAACCCGCGGGGCTCCTCCACCGACGTCCAGCGGGCCCACAGCCGGGTGAAGGCCTCCGAGGCGATCTCGTGGGCCGTCTCGTCGTCGTCGACCAGACGGCGGCACCAGCCGGCCAGGCGCGGGTACAGGGCGGCGAACAGCTCCGACGCCGCCTTGTCACGGGACCGTTTCAACGTTCTCCAGGGTCGAGGGGCTCATCGTGGCGATGAGGAGGATGCGGGACCGGCCGGACGCGTTCCGCCGGTCCCGCACCGCCGTACCGGGGGTCAGGCGGTCGTGCCGGTCAGCGAGGCGAAGACGATCACGTTGTCGAGGTAGCCGTCGCCGCCGCGCGGGCCTCCGCAGGTGATCAGCCGCAGCTCGGGGCGGTCCACGTCTCCGTACACGTCCTTCGTCGGGAACGCGGACTTGGCGACCGTACGCACCTCGTCGACGGTGAACACCGCCGACCGGCCGTTCTCCAGACGCGCCACCGCCCGCTCGCCCCGGCGCAGCTCCGCGAGTCGGCGGAAGACGCCGTCGCCGTAGCTGCCGACCGTGACATGGCCGAGGATCACCGACGGGCCGACCTGCCCCGGGGTGGGGGAGTGGCGGTACCAGCCGGCCCGGTCGTGCGCGGTGACCGGCGGCACCTGCACCGTGCCGTCGGGCGCCAGCCCGAGCCGCAGCAGCGGGGTGTCCACGCCGATCGCCGGGATGCGCAGCCGGACCGGCACGGAACGCCCGAGCGCGGCAGGCGTCGCGGACGGCGCGGGCGCGGACGGCCGCTCGTCGCGGACGGCGCCGGCCGTGCGGTGGGCCGTCGGCCCCGCGCAGCCCGCGAGCAGCGCGACCGTGGCCGCGGAGACGAAGGCGCGCCTGGAGAGGGAGGTCATGCCCCGGTCGCCCGGCGGCGACGCACGGTGACCAGGACGGCGCCCGCGGCCAGCACCGCCGCGGCGCCGCCGCCGATCAGGGCGTTCTCCGTCCCGGAGTCCGAGGCCGGCTCGGCCACCCCGGTGTCGGGCGCACCCGCGGGCACGGCCGCGACCTGGCGGCGGTCCCGGGCCGTGGCCGGGGTCGAGGCCTGGGTGGGCTCGGCGGACCGGACCTCGGAGGGGGCGTCGGAGGGCTCCGCGGACGTGGCGGGGGTCGGCGTCGCGGTGCGGACCGGGCGCGGGGTGGTGCCGTCGGCGAACGCGGGGACGGTGGCGCCCAGGACGGCGGTACAGGCCAGTGCCGTGGCGGTCAGGACGGTTCGGCGCATGGAGACGCTCTCTTTCGTCGGCCCGCCGTGGTCGGGGCGGGCTGAGTAACGGATCGAGCGAAGAGACGACCCGGCACCGGGACGGGTTGTAAAGGGATGGCAAAGTCCGTGAGGGGGGCGGTGGCGAGGCGGCCTCGGGGGGCCGGGGCGGGGCCGGGGTTCTGCGTGCCGTCACCAGACTTGAATTGTTTGTTTTCTTGAATCACTCGTGTTTGTGGAGGTAGGTTGGCGGCCATGACCGCATCCCAGCCCCCGACCACCGCCGACGAGCTCCGTGGTGTCGGCCTGCGGGTGACGGCCGCCCGCGTCGCGCTGCTGGAGACCGTCCGCCGCGGTGACCACCTCGACGTCGAAGGGGTCGCCTCGGGCGTTCGTGAGCGCGTAGGCCACATATCGCTCCAAGCCGTGTACGACGCGCTGCACGCGCTCACCACGGCCGGACTCATACGCCGTATCGAACCGGCCGGCAGCCCGGCCCGGTTCGAGGGACGCGTCGGCGACAACCACCACCACGTCCTGTGCCGGTCCTGCGGCGCGGTCGCCGACGTCGACTGCGCGGTCGGCGACGCGCCGTGCCTGACCGCCTCGGACGACCACGGCTTCGCCATCGACGAGGCCGAGGTCATCTACTGGGGCCTGTGCCCCGCCTGCTCCACCGTCACTGATTCCTGAGTATGTCGATCCGCCCCCTCCGGAAGGATTTCCCCCAATGTCCGAGACCCAGGAGAACGCCGCGGGCACGTGCCCGGTCGCACACGACCGGGCGCCCCACCCCACCCAGGGTGGCGGCAACCGCCAGTGGTGGCCCGAGGGACTCAACCTGAAGATCCTTGCCAAGAACCCCGCCGTCTCGAACCCGCTCGGCGAGGGTTTCGACTACGCGCAGGCGTTCCAGGGCCTGGATCTCGCGGCCGTGAAACGGGACATCGCGGAGGTGCTCACCACCTCGCAGGACTGGTGGCCTGCCGACTTCGGCAACTACGGCCCGCTGATGATCCGGATGGCCTGGCACAGCGCGGGCACCTACCGCATCACCGACGGCCGCGGCGGCGCAGGCGCCGGCCAGCAGCGCTTCGCCCCGCTCAACAGCTGGCCGGACAACGGCAACCTGGACAAGGCCCGCCGTCTGCTGTGGCCGGTCAAGAAGAAGTACGGCCGGGCCATCTCCTGGGCCGACCTGATGATCCTCACCGGCAACGTGGCCCTGGAGACGATGGGCTTCGAGACCTTCGGCTTCGGCGGCGGCCGCGAGGACGTCTGGGAGCCGGAGGACGACGTCTACTGGGGTCCCGAGAAGGTCTGGCTCGACGACCAGCGCTACACCGGCGACCGCGACCTGGAGAGCCCGCTCGGCGCCGTCCAGATGGGCCTCATCTACGTCAACCCGGAGGGCCCCAACGGCAACCCGGACCCGGTCGCCGCGGCCCGCGACATCCGGGAGACCTTCCGCCGGATGGCGATGAACGACGAGGAGACCGTCGCCCTCATCGCCGGCGGCCACACCTTCGGCAAGACGCACGGCGCCGGCCCCGCGGAGAACGTGGGCGCCGAGCCCGAGGGCGCGCCGATGGAGCAGCAGGGCCTGGGCTGGAAGAGCACCTACCGCACCGGCAAGGGCGGCGACGCGATCACCAGCGGCCTGGAGGTCACCTGGACCACCAGGCCCACCCAGTGGACCAACGACTTCTTCGGCATCCTCTTCGGCTACGAGTGGGAGCTGACCGAGTCCCCGGCCGGCGCCAAGCAGTGGGTGGCCAAGGACGCCGAGGCGATCATCCCCGACGCGCACGACGCGTCGAAGAAGCAGCTTCCGCGGATGCTCACCACCGACCTGTCGCTGCGCTTCGACCCGATCTACGAGCCCATCTCCCGCCGGTTCCACGAGAACCCGCAGGAGTTCGCGGACGCCTTCGCCCGCGCCTGGTTCAAGCTGACCCACCGTGACATGGGCCCCAAGTCCCTGTACCTCGGCCCGGAGGTCCCGGCGGAGACCCTGCTGTGGCAGGACCCGCTGCCGGCCGCCGAGGGCGAGGCCATCGACGCCGCCGACGTCACGGCCCTCAAGGCCAAGCTCCTCGACTCCGGCCTGACGGTCGCTCAGCTGGTCTCCACCGCCTGGGCGTCGGCCTCGACGTTCCGCGGCAGCGACAAGCGCGGCGGTGCCAACGGCGCCCGGATCCGTCTGGAGCCGCAGCGCGGCTGGGAGGTCAACGACCCCGAGGAGCTGGCGCAGGTCCTGCGCGTCCTGGAGGGCGTCCAGCGGGAGTTCAACTCCGGCGCGAAGAAGGTCTCCCTCGCCGACCTCATCGTCCTCGGCGGTGCCGCCGCCGTGGAGAAGGCCGCCCAGGCCGCCGGTGTGGACGTCGAGGTGCCCTTCACCCCGGGCCGGGTCGACGCGACCGAGGAGCACACGGACGTCGAGTCCTTCGCGGCCATGGAGCCGACGGCCGACGGCTTCCGCAACTACCTCGGCAAGGGCAACCGCCTGCCGGCCGAGTACCTGCTGCTCGACCGCGCCAACCTGCTCGGCCTCAGCGCCCCCGAACTGACCGTCCTGGTCGGCGGTCTGCGCGTGCTCGGCGCCAACCAGGGCGGGTCCAGGCACGGTGTCCTCACCGAGACCCCGGGCGTGCTGACCAACGACTTCTTCGTCAACCTGCTCGACATGGGCACGGAGTGGAAGTCGACCTCCGAGGACCAGACCACGTTCGAGGGCCGCGACCTGGCCACCGGCGCGGTCAAGTGGACCGGCACCCGTGCCGACCTGGTCTTCGGCGCCAACTCCGAGCTGCGCGCGGTCGCCGAGGTCTACGCGAGCGACGACGCCAAGGAGAAGTTCGTGCGGGACTTCGTCGCCGCCTGGGCGAAGGTCGCCGACGCGGACCGGTTCGACCTGATCTGATCCCGGCGACGCCCGGGACCTGACGCCCGGGCCGGCCTCACCAGGCCGGCCCGGGCGTCCTCGCGTCCGCGCGCCCCACCCGTGACTGCGCGCGAGGCGCGCGGCCCGCCGGCGCCCTTCGACATACCCGATCCCAGCCCCTGCCGCGTGGACCGTTCCCGACGCGCGGGTAATCCCTTAGTGACATGGCCTGGTCAAGTCTGTCAGGCTTCGGACTCGCACCACTCAGAGCGCGTGACCCGTGGCCGTCCCCGGCGCACCCCAGCCGGCCCGGCGGCCACCGAGCAGACCGGGACCCCGGTCGCCGCAAAGGAGTTTCGTGTGAGATCGACCCCCCACAAGGCCTTCGTCACGAGCGCGTTGGCCGTCGCGGCACTGGCCGCGGCCCTGCTCCCCGGCAGTACGGCGTCGGCCGCCCCGGCGGCGGCCTGCACCCCGGCCCAGGTGCTCTCCAACGGCGGATTCGAGAGCGGCACCTCACCCTGGACGCAGTCGTCGACCAGCGTGATCACCAGCCGCACCGGGCAGAGCGCCCACAGCGGCACCAGCTTCGCCTGGCTCGACGGCGTCGGCGGCACGCACACCGACACGCTCTCCCAGAGCGTCACGATCCCGTCCGGGTGCAGCAGCGCCACCCTCACCTTCTGGCTGCACGTCGACACCGCCGAGACGACGTCGTCCACCGCGTACGACAAGCTCACGGCGAAGATCGGCAGCACGACCCTGGCGACGTACTCGAACCTGAACAAGGCCACCGGCTACGTCCAGAAGTCCTTCGACGTCTCGGCGTTCGCCGGCCAGACCGTGACCCTCGCCTTCACCGGCACCGAGGACTCCAGCCTCCAGACCAGCTTCGTCCTGGACGACCTCGCCCTCGACACCTCCGGCGACACCGCCCCGCCGGCCGACTCGACGCGCACGCCGGCCGCCCCGGCGTACACGGTCAGTCTCAGCAGCAACACCGCCGGCACCGTGTGGACCGGACACGAGAGCGCGACCTTCACCAACGCCTCGGCCACCCCGCTCACCGAGGTCTACCTGCGGCTGTGGGACAACTACCACGGCACCTGCTCCGCGCCGCCGATCACGGTCGGCAACGTCACCGGCGGCACCGCGGGCGCTCTCTCGGTGGCCTGCACGGCCCTCCAGATCGCGCTGCCGACCCCGCTGGCGCAGGGCCAGTCGACCACGATCGGCTTCGACCTCGGCATCACCGTGCCGAGCGGCGCCGACCGGTTCGGCCACGACGGCGCCTTCAACATGATCGGCAACGCGCTGCCGGTCCTCGCGGTCAAGGACGGCTCGGGCTGGCACCTGGACCCGTACACCAACAACGGCGAGTCGTTCTACTCCCTGGCCGCCGACTTCAAGGTCACCCTGGACCACCCCACCAGCCTCCTGGTGCCGGCCACGGGCACCTCGACCGACACCCCCGGCACCAGCGGCCGTACCGTCACCACCGCGACCGCCTCCAAGGTCCGTGACTTCGCGTGGGCGGCCGGGCCCTTCACCAAGATCTCCGGCACCTCCCCGGGCGGTGTCCCGGTCAACATCTACTCGGTCTCGGGCATCAGTTCCTCCAGCGCCCAGTCCATGCTCAGCACCGCCAAGTCCGCGGTGGACGCCCACGCCGGCCGCTTCGGGGCCTACCCGTACGGCGAACTGGACGCGGTCATCGACAACAACTTCTGGTTCGGCGGCATGGAGTACCCGGGCTTCGTCCTCGACCTGGTAAGCACCACCGCGCTCACCCACGAGATCGGCCACCAGTGGTGGTACGGCATCGTCGGCGACGACGAGTACAACAGCCCCTGGCTGGACGAGGCGTTCACCGACTACGCGACCGACCTCGCGCAGGGGCTGAGCGGCACCAACTGCTGGAACAGCGTGTCCTGGGCCTCGTCCGCCGAGAAGATCACCAACTCGATGGCCTACTGGGACGCCCACTCCTCCCGCTACTCCACCGTCGTCTACGGCTACGGCAAGTGCGCCCTGCACGACCTGCGCCGCCTCATCGGCGACTCGGCCATGACCACGCTGCTGCGGACCTACGCGAGCGCGCACTGGTACGGCGTCTCCACCACCGCCGAGTTCAAGGCGGCGGCGCAGGCGGCCACCGGTACCGACCTGACGTCGTTCTGGACCACCCACCGCATCGACGGCTGACGCACACCCCGTTCACGGGTCCGGGACCGGCACGAACGTGCCGGTCCCGGACCTTTCGCGTTTCCGGGCGCCGCGCCCTCTCCCGCCGTGGGGCACGCCCGTCGCCCGATGGGACCAGCGAAACGCGCATCACTCGGACGGCGGGCCTGGCGTGCAGCCGATCGCGCGACCCGGAAGCCTAGGATCCGTGACCGGACAAACAGGACATCTCGCCTGGTTCGGGAGGGGCGGGGCCGTACCTCACGACTGAAGGAGTCGGGATGTCGCACCGCGCCGGGAGGACCCGCTGGCGGCTCTTCGGGGTGGTTCTGGTGCCCGCCGTCGCCGCGTGCGCGACCGTCGGCATCGGCATGGCGCAGGGGGTGCTCGCCGCGTCGTTCTTCGTCTCGGGCCAGAAGTTCCAGGTCACCGCCGACTCGCTGACGGCCCGGGGAGTCAGCCTCTACAGCATGATCGACGTGACCAGGAAGCGCGAACTCGTCCCCGTCGTGGTCACCGGCTTCCGGCACGCGACGATCAGCGGCCTGTGCGAGGCCATCTCGGTCGACGTCCCCGTGCTGGGCACCCAGACCCTCCTGATCAGCGGAGGCGACAAGCGGCTGGTCGGAGCGACGGACCTGTTCCTCGACGTCACGGCGGAGGCCGCCGCGCAGGCGAACTTCACCGGCCTGGACATCGGGGTCGCCCAGGGCGCCATCTCCAAGGGCCCGGTCAGATCCGGCGACCGCGACTCCCGGTTCTTCGACCCGGACGGCGTCGCCCTGCAGTCCACGTCGGTCACCCTGACCGACGTACGGGTGAACACGGTCGCGGTGTCCGCCGGCACCCTGAACGTCCCCGGGCTGCGGATCCGTATCGAATCGGGCGCCCGTTCATGCCCCTGACCCGACGGACCGCGACCGCACTGATCAGGACGGCCCGACTGATCAATCCCGCCGGCAGGCGCCGCGAACTGCTCGCCGCGGCACCGGAACTGCGCCGCGGGTTCCGCGACTGGCGCGGCGAACGCCCCTTCTGGGCGGGCTTGTTCACCTTCACCGCCGGGCTGCCGATCCTCTACTGGCCCTACGCGAGACTGGACCTGGCCGGCATCCCGCTCGCCCTGTCCACCACCTCGGGCGCGGGCGCGCTGGTGATCGGGACCCTGCTGCTGGTCCTGGGCGTCTCGCTGTGCTGCCGCCCGCACCTGAGGGTCTTCGCCGGAGTCGCCACCCTCCTGCTCGCCGTCATCTCCTTTCCCGTGGCGAACTTCGGCGGCCTCTTCCTGGGCGTCGCCTGCGGCCTGATCGGCGGCTCCCTGGCCTGCGCCTGGCTGCCGCCCGAGGCGGAGGCGGACCGGGCCGTCCAGGGCGACGGCACGGCCACGGCCGTCGCGGCGGCGGAGGGTCCCGGTGACGACCACTGACGACGGCGCGAGCACGCGCACCGGCCGACCCGCCCGTCCACGCCGTACCGGCCCGGCCACCGCCGCGCTCGCCCGCGCGTCCGCGCCGCTCGCCTGCGCGGCGGCCGTGGCCTGCCTGTCCCTGTCCCTCGTCCCGCACCCGGCGGCGAGCGGCCGGCAGGCGGCGACCGGCGCGCCGCGGCCCGGCCCGTCCGCCGCCGACAGGGGCTCCCTGGTGCTGCGGGCGGACCGGCTCGTGCTGCGCGGCGCCAGGTTCCGGGGGACGGCCACCGTGCGCACCGCGACGGGCACCGTCCGGGCCGTGAAGCTCACCGTGCGGTCGCTGGACGCCGTCGACCTCGACCTCACCGCCGGCCGGGGCCGCGCGGCGCTGCGGCTGCGGGCCCGGCCCGCGACCACCGCCACGCTCAAGGGCCAGGGCGCCACCGGCGAGGTCACCCTCTACGTCCGCAAGCTGTCCGGCCGGGTCACGGGCGTCGGTGGCGGCCCGCTCCCTGCGCACCGCGCCCTCGCCGTCACACCGGACGCCGTCCCGCGCTGGCTCGCGCGTCCCGCGGGCCAAACCCGCACGATCACCCTCGTCTCGGCGACCGTCACCCAGGTCGTGCAGCGCGGCGGCCGGCTGTCCGTCAAGGGCGCGGAGCTGAGGGCCGCGCCCCGCTGACTAGGCGGCCGGCAGCGGCCGGACCGTGAGGATCTGCGAGGCGTGCCCGACCGGGCCGTCCATGTCGTGCAGGACCGTGCTGGTGAGGCCCTGTCCGGTGGGACCGAAGCTGACCTTCGTGTCCAGCCCCGTCCAGACACCCCGGGGCTGGCGGTGCAGGTGGACGGTCAGATCGACGTTCGGGAACATCCACTCGGTGGGCGACCGCCGTACGGCGATGCCGTTGGCGGTGTCGACCAGGGTGAGGAACGAGGCGAGCGGGCTGACCCGGACACCGGCGACCAGGTCCACGGGCGTGGAGATCCAGGCGGCCGTACGGCCCGGACGGCGCGGTGCGACCGGGCGGATCTCCACCGAGCCGATGTAGCCACCGGGCCACAGTTCGCCCGCCGGCCACGGGGCGAGGGAGTCGGGCGGGACGAGACGGTCGTCGGGGCCGCCGGCCACCGCGGCGGTGTCCAGCTCGGCCAGGTACCAGGCGCGGGCCCGCAGGACCGCGCGGCCGGAGATCCGCACGACCGCTTCGAGGAGTTCGATGGTGCGTCCGGGACGGACGGTCTCCACCTCGATCTCGCACTCGTCCAGGGGAAGCCGGCCGAGGATGTCGTAGCTGATCCGCGACAGCAGCAGGCCGTTGTCCGGGCGCGCGGCCCGGTACCGGTCGAGGGCGTGCACCACGAGCCCCGACAGCGGACTGAAGTGCTGCTCGTCCGGGGCCCAGGCGCCGCCCGCGCGCGGCGTCGGCTTGTAGCGGTGGTCGTCGACGGCCTCGAAGTAACTGCCCTGGGTCGCGCCGGGGATGGCCAACGGACGTCTCTCCTCTCATCTGGACACCCGGGACGCCGCCGGCATCCGTGCCGTCGCGCCGGGTGAGAAGGTGCACACGGCACCCAGTGTGCCGAGGCGCGGTGCGCGGACGGGGTCACGGGGTGCGGAAGCCGCGGAAGGTCACGTGCGCGCGGCTCTCGAACCCGAGCCGTTCGTACAGCGCGATCGCGCCGGTGTTCGACTCCGCCGCGTGCAGGAAGGGACGTTCGTCCCGGGCCAGCACGCGCGCGGCCAGCGCGCCCACCAAGCGGCCGGCGTGACCCCGTCCGCGTGCCTCGGGGGCGGTGCAGACCGCGCTGATCTCGGTCCATCCCGGCGGCCTGAGCCGCTCGCCGGCCATGGCGACCAGCGTGCCCCGGTCGCGGATGCCGAGGTAGGTGCCGAGTTCGCGGGTGCGCGGCCGGAACGGTCCCGGTGCGGTCCGCGCGACGAGCGCGAGCATCTCGGGGACGTCGGCCGCACCGAGTTCGACCAGGTCGGTGCCGTCCGCCCGGGGAGCGGGCGCGGGCCGGCGGCCGCGGGGCCAGACCAGCTGCCGCCCTTCGAGGACGAACACCGGCTCCCAGTCCGCGGGCGGCGGCGCCGGGCAGTTGAACATGTCGGCGAACGCGCCGGGACCGAGCAGCCGGGCCAGGTCGGCCCAGTCCTCGGGACCGGGGTCGGCGGACACCGACGAGAAGGTCGCCACGTCCGGCACATAGCTCGCGGCCCGGCCGGCCCGCCGCCCCAGCCGGGCGTGGTGACCGAGCAGGGAGGCGCCCACCGGGTCGTCGAGTACGGCGCTCTCCTCGGCTGTCATCGTGCAACTCCCCGTTCGCCGTGCCGCTGTCGGTGCCGCCATGATCGTAACCAGCGTGCGCCGAGGAGCCCGCGCGGGGCCGCGGCGGCGCCCGGGGCACGGGCGCGTACGGTAGCGGGAAGATCGTCCGCGGAGCGCGGGCCCACCGGATCGCGGAAGGAACCGACCAGATCATGCGCGTCAACGCGACCCGCGGCCGTACGGAGGTCCACGGATGAGCGACGTCCTGTTCCGCACCGAGGGCCGGACGGCCCACATCACGCTGAACCGGCCCCAGGCCCTGAACGCGCTCACCCACGCGATGGTGCTCGCCATGGACGAGGCGCTCGCCGCCTGGGAGCGGGATCCGGCGGTCGCGGCGGTGGTGATCAGCGGTGCGGGGGAGCGGGGGCTGTGCGCGGGCGGTGACATCCGGGCCGTGCACGACGACGCGCGGGACGGGGACGGCAGTGCGGCGGCCGCGTTCTGGCGGGACGAGTACCGTCTCAACGCGCGGATCGCCCGGTATCCGAAGCCGTACGTCGCGGTGATGGACGGGATCGTGATGGGCGGCGGGGTCGGTGTCTCGGCGCACGGCAGTGTCCGGATCGCCACCGAACGCTCCCGGATCGCCATGCCGGAGACCGGGATCGGGTTCGTGCCCGACGTCGGCGGGACGCATCTGCTCGCCCTCGCCCCGGGAGAACTCGGCACCCACCTCGCGCTGACCGGCGCCCAGATCGGCGCCGCCGACGCCCTGCTGTGCGGACTCGCCGACCACTGCGTCCCCTCCGACCGCATCGGGCAGTTGACCGCCGACCTCGCCGAACAGCCCGTACAGGACGCGCTCACCGGGCATGTGCGGCCCGCGCCGGACGGCGAACTGGCCGCTCACCGCGGGTGGATCGACGCCTGTTACGCCGCCGGCACGGTCGAGGAGATCGTGGACCGACTGCTCGCCCACCCCGACCCGGCCGCCAAGGAGGCCGGGCAGACCCTGCTCACCAGGTCGCCCACCGCGCTCAAGGTCACCCTGGCCGCGCTCCGCGGGGCCCGGCGTCTCGGCAGCCTGGAGCGGGTCCTCGACCAGGAGTACCGCGTCTCCTGCGCCGCCCTGTCCACCGCCGACCTGGTGGAGGGCATCCGCGCCCAGGTCGTCGACAAGGACCGCGACCCGCACTGGTCCCCGGCCACCCTCGCCGAGGTCACCGACGCCGACGTCGACCGCTTCTTCGCCCCGCTCGGCGACCGCGAACTCGGGCTGGCCGACGGGGCCGGACACCCGCACCGCTGATCCGGCGGCGGCAGGTCACCGGGCGGGAGAGGAAGATCACGCCTGATGGGGCGGTCTTGGCCGTGCCCCTGACACGCGGTACCGTCTGTCCGGAATCGACGACGACAGAACGGAAGCCGGTGCAAGTCCGGCACGGTCGCGCCACTGTGTGCGAGCACCCCCCCCGGGAACTCGCGAGTCAGACCCGTAGCCGTCGTCCAGTGCACCACCGAGATGGGACGCGAACTCCCAGAGGAGGTTCTGCCATGGCGCAGACCGTCGCGCAGCCGACAGCCACCACCCCCGTAGTTCCCGCCAAGCTGCCGCTGAGCGCGATAGCTCCCTGGGCGGTCTTCTTCGGCATCCTCATGCTCGTCCTGCTCTACTTCGTCGGCGCCGAGCAGGGCGCCACCTCCGTGTTCAGCGGCACCGACGTCCACGAATGGGTGCACGACGCCCGTCACCTCCTCGGCTTCCCCTGCCACTGACGCGAGGGACGCCGTCCGCTCATGAACTCCGCAACCGTAAGAAACCTCCTGGTGCGGGGCATGCTCGCCGGCCTCGCCGCCGGCGTGCTCGCCCTCGTCGTCGCCTATCTCCTCGGTGAGCCGAACGTCGACAAGGCCATCGGCTTCGAGGACGCCCACGCGCACGAGCACGAGATGGAGGTCGTCTCCCGCTCGCTCCAGTCCACGGCGGGCCTGGCCACCGGCGTGCTGGTCTACGGGGTCGCCTTCGGCGGCATCGCCGCGCTCGCCTTCTGCTTCGCCCTGGGCCGCGTCGGCCGCTTCTCGCCGCGGGCGACGGCGCTGCTGCTGTCCGGCTGCGCGCTGCTCGCCGTCTACGTGGTGCCCTTCCTCAAGTACCCGGCCAACCCGCCGTCGGTGGGCGATCCGGACACCATCGGCAAGCGGACCACGCTGTACTTCCTGATGATGGTGCTCAGCGTGCTGCTCGCGGTCGCCGCCACCCTCCTCGGCAAGCGGCTGCGGCCGAGCCTCGGCACCTGGTGGGCGACCGTCACCGCGGTGGCCGCGTTCGCCGTCGTCGTCGCCCTGGCCTACCAGTTCCTGCCCGTCGTCAACGAGGTGCCGGCCGACTTCCCGGCCACCCTGCTGTGGCGGTTCCGGCTCTCCGCGCTGGCCGTCCAGCTGGTGCTGTGGGGCGGATTCGGCCTGGTCTTCGGCGAGTTGGCGCACCGGCAGCTCAACCCCAAGCCCGCGACGGCTCCGGCCGGACGTACGGTTCCCGCCGCGAACTGAACGATTCACGCCACGCGAGGGCCCTTCGGAACCCACCGGGGGCCCTCTCGCGTTCTCCGGGCACCGGCGGACCCGGCGCGGACGACCCGAGGCGAGGAGCGGCGGATCCGAGTGGCACGACACCCCTGCCACGTCGCATCACCCTCGGCGGCCACCAGGCCGTCGCGCTCACCGTCCGCGAGGACGAACAACTGGTGGCCGGCCGCCGCCGGATCGGCGGCCGGAGCGCCCGGGTCCGGGTGCTCGCCCAGCAGGTGAAGCGGACCGAACAGCTCCTGAGCGAACCGGAGAACGTGGTCGGCGGCGCCGCGGACCGCCACCCGCCGGACGCCGAGTGCCTGCGCTGCGCGATCGCGGACCTGCTCCGCCGCCATCGGCCCCCGGGTACCCCGCGACGGGTGTGAACCGGCCGTGAATCCGCCGTGTCTTCGCGGGAGTGCCGGTGCCGCACTCGCGCCCGCCGCCGCGGGCAGGGAAAGATGGGCGTCCAGCGATCGATCAACGACTGCGGAGGAAGTGGACTCATGCCGCATGAGCGAGCGGGCCGGCCGGCGGCTCCGGAGGACCTCGTCGACGTGGCCCGGCTGGTCACGGCCTACTACGCGCGCCACCCCGAACCGGCCGATCCGGCCCAGCGGGTGGCGTTCGGCACCTCGGGGCACCGCGGGTCGTCCCTGGCGACCGCGTTCAACGAGGACCACATCGCGGCCACCAGCCAGGCCATCTGCGAGTACCGGAGCGGCCAGGGCACCGACGGCCCCCTCTTCCTGGGCGCCGACACGCACGCCCTGTCCGAGCCCGCGAAGGTGACCGCCCTTGAGGTGTTCGCCGCCAACGACGTCACCGTCCTGGTCGACAGCGCCGACGGCTACACACCGACCCCAGCCGTCTCGCACGCCATCCTCACCCACAACCGCGGCCGGACCACCGGCCTCGCGGACGGCGTCGTGGTCACCCCCTCGCACAACCCGCCCGCCGACGGCGGCTTCAAGTACAACCCGCCCAGCGGCGGCCCCGCCGCCTCCGACGCCACCTCCTGGATCCAGGACCGCGCCAACCAGATCATCGCGGGCGGCATGAAGGACGTGCGGCGCCTCCCGTACGAACGTGCGCTCGCCGCGCCCACCACCGGCCGGTACGACTTCATGGGCGTCTACGTCGACGACCTGCCCAGCGTCCTCGACCTCGACGCGGTCCGGGCGTCCGGACTGCGCATCGGCGCCGACCCGCTCGGCGGCGCCTCCGTCGCCTACTGGGGCCGGATCGCCGAACGGCACGGCCTGGACCTCACCGTGGTCAACCCGTACACCGATCCCACCTGGCGGTTCATGACGCTGGACTGGGACGGCAAGATCCGCATGGACTGCTCCTCGCCGTACGCGATGGCCTCGCTGATCGGGAAGCGGGACGAGTTCCGGGTCGCCACCGGCAACGACGCGGACGCCGACCGGCACGGCATCGTCACCCGCGACGCCGGCCTGATGAACCCCAACCACTACCTGGCCGTCGCCATCTCCTACCTCTACCGGCACCGCGACCGGTGGCCCACGGGCACCGGCATCGGCAAGACCCTCGTCTCGTCCTCGATGATCGACCGGGTGGCCTCCGACCTCGGCCGGCAACTGGTCCAGGTCCCCGTCGGGTTCAAGTGGTTCGTGGACGGACTGGCGGGCGGCGCGATCGGGTTCGGCGGCGAGGAGTCGGCCGGTGCCTCCTTCCTGCGCCGGGACGGCTCGGTGTGGACCACCGACAAGGACGGCATCCTGCTCGCCCTGCTCGCCTCCGAGATCACGGCGGTGACCGACAGGACGCCGTCCGAGCACTACGCCGACCTGACCGGCCGCTTCGGCGAGCCCGCCTACGCCCGCATCGACGCCCCGGCGACGCGCGAGGAGAAGGCTCTCCTCGCCAAGCTCTCCCCGGCCCAGGTCACGGCCGAGACCCTGGCCGGCGAGCCGGTCACCGGCGTCCTCACCGAGGCGCCGGGCAACGGCGCGGCCATCGGCGGCATCAAGGTGACCACGGAGAACGCCTGGTTCGCGGCCCGCCCGTCCGGCACCGAGGACGTCTACAAGATCTACGCCGAGTCCTTCCAGGGACCCGACCACCTCGCCCGAGTGCAGGAGGAGGCCAAGGCGGTGGTGACGGCCGCGCTCGGCGGCTGAGGACCGCGCGCCGGACGGTCCGTGCCGGGCGGCGGCCGGCGACCCGCCGGCCGCCGCCCGCGCCGGCACGGCCTGTCCCGGCCGCGGGCGCGGCGGCGGGAGTCCGGGGAACCGGCGCGGGCGGCGCGGCCGACCCGGTCGCGGCCCGCACCGGCCCCCGCTACCCGGCCCGGCACGCGGCGAGCCGCTTCTCCAGGAACCGCCGCTCCGCCGCGTTCTCCACCAGTTCCAGGGCCCGTTCGTAGGCCGCGGCCGCCTCGGCGCCGCGGCCCATGCGGCGCAGCAGGTCGGCGCGGGTGGCCGGCAGCAGGTGGTAGCCCGCCAGGTCGCCCTCCGCCTCCAGCTCCGCCACCAGGGCGAGACCGGCCGCGCCGCCCTCGGCCATGCCCACGGCCACCGCCCGGTTGAGCCGGACCACCGGCGAGGGCACATACCGCTGGAGTTCGCCGTAGAGACCGGCGATGTCCGCCCAGTCGGTGCCGGCGGCGGTCGCGGCGGTGGCGTGACAGGCGGCGACGGCGGCCTGGATCTGGTAGGGACCGGGACGGCCGCGGCGCAGCGCCCTCTCCAGGAGGGCCGCGCCCTCGTCGATCTCGGCACGGTCCCACGCCGAGCGGTCCTGGTCCTCCAGGGTCACCAGATCACCGGCCGCGTCCACCCGGGTCTCCCGGCGCGCGTCGTGCAGCAGCAGGAGCGCGAGCAGCCCGAGGACCTCCGGTTCGTCGGGCATCAGCCGGGCGAGGAGCCGGGCCAGCCGCACGGCCTCCGCACACAGCCCGGTCCGCATCAGATCGGCGCCCGCCGTGGCCGCGTACCCCTCGTTGAACAGCAGGTAGAGCACGGCCAGGACGCCCGTGGTGCGGTCGGGCAGCAGGTGCGCGGGCGGCACCCGGTACGGGATGCCGGCGTTGCGGATCTTCCGCTTCGCGCGCACCAGCCGCTGCGCCATCGTCGCCTCGGGGACCAGGAAGGCACGGGCGATCTCCGGGGTGGTCAGCCCGGCCAGGGTGCGCAGGGTCAGCGCGACCCGCGCCTCCACGGCCAGCGCCGGATGGCAGCAGGTGAAGATCAGCCGCAGCCGGTCGTCGGCCACACCGCTGTCGTCGCCCTCGTGGTCCGGGTCGCGGGGTCCCTCGTCGCGTGCCAGCACGGCCGCCTCCCGCAGCTTCGCCGCTCCCACCGTCTCCCGGCGCAGCACGTCCAGGGCGCGGTTGCGCGCGGTCGTGGTCAGCCAGGCACCCGGCCGGCGCGGCACCCCGTCCCGCCGCCACCGCTCGAGCGCCTGCGCGAAGGCGTCCTGCGCGCACTCCTCGGCGAGGTCCCAGTCGCCCGTCACCCGGATCAGGGTGGCGACGACCTGGGACCACTCCTCGCGGAAGGCGGCGGCGACGGCCTTCTCGACGTCGTCCGTGACCGTCACTCCCAGACCGGCCGGACCTCGACCGAGCCGCCGGCCAGCGCCGCGGGGTGCCGTGAGGCGAGAGCGACGGCCTCGTCGAGGTCGGCGACCTCGATGATGTCGAACCCCGCGACGTACTCCTTGGTCTCGGCGAACGGCCCGTCGCTCAGCAGCACGTCGTCCCCCCGGACGCGCACCGTGGTCGCGTCGGCGGCGGGCCGCAGCCGGGCACCGCCCTTGACGACGTCACGGTTGCGGACCTCCTCGATGTACGCGGTGAAGCGCGGGTCCTCGGCGATCTCGGCGGGGCTGAGTTCCTCGCCGCCCACCGGCGTGCAGATGAACAGGACGTACTTCACGACCGCTCCTCTCCGGTGCTCCCGGCCGACGCGGCCGACAGGTGTTCGTGGGCGATCAGCCAGCCGAAGCCGGTGTCCCGGTGGCCGGTGGTGACCCGTACCGTCCGGTCCAGGGGCTCCCCGGTCACGCGGGTGCCGCGCACGCGGACCAGGGCATGGCTGAAGGCGCTGCCCTCCCCGGGGCGTACCCGCAGGTCGAGCACCTCGCGGTGGACGGGCCCCGCGAGCGTCGCGAACCACCCCTCGACCGCCTTGCGGAGCGCGGCGATCCCCGACAGCGCGTCGCCGCCGGTGAGCCCGAAGGCCTCCACGTCGGGCGCGTAGCAGGCGGTGAACCGCTCGACGTCCCGCTCGCGCGCGGCCTCGGTCAGCTCGGCGTCCAGTGCCCGGATCGCCGCCGCGGGGTCCTCGGCGAGCCCCTCGTCCCAGAACGGCCGCACCTCCATGGCCCCGACGGTGGCCACCGGATGCCCGGCGGCGATCCGTACGGCCTCCTCCAGGCTGTCGCAGTCGACGACGTCGAAACCGGCCACGTACTCCTTCGTCTCCGCGAACGGGCCGTCGGTGCGCAGCACCTCGCCGTCGCGGACGCGGACGGTGACCGCCGTGTCGGGCAGCCGCAGCCGGTGGCCGTACAGCCGGGCCCCGGTGCGCACGCCGTGCTCCTCCACCCAGGGCTCGACCGGCGCCGTCCCGGAGGCGTCCGCGGTGTCGTCGCCGCAGACCAGCAGCATGTATTTCATCGTTCCTCCCGGTCCTCAAGAGCTTCCTACACCGCACCGACGAACGGCGCCCCGCGGAATCGACACCCGGCGGACGGACCTTCTCAGCCCGCCATCCCGTGGCCTTGGCCCAGGACGCCGTACGGGTCGTGGACGCCCTTGGCGCGGGCCAGGCCGTCCCACCCGTCGCCGTAGTGCGCACGCCAGTCGTCCGGGCTCATCGGCAGCGCGTTGACCGGATAGGCGACGGCCCCGCGTGCCCGCGCGAACGCGTACGCGCCGCGGTTGGCGGCCACCATCGGGCCTGCCGCGCCCGGCTCGGCCGTGCGCAGCAGGGCGAGCAGGAAGACGACCTCGCCGCGCGGGCGACGGAACAGCGGGGCCCGCAGGGCGCGGGTGAGCAGGGGATAGAGCAGGACCAGGCCGTTCTCGCGCAGGTCCCGGAAGCCGGGGTCGGTGAGCACGCCCGTCACGACGGACGCCGTGGTGTCCTCGGGGAGCAGCAGGTTCAGCCAGGGGTGCGGATGCCGCCACTCGCCGGTCTCGCGCAGCAGTTCCTCGTCGGCGGCGACCCGGTGCGCGAACTCGGCGTGCCCGAGGTCCGTGACCTCGGCCGAGTCGAAGGCGAGGTCCGCGAGGAGGGTCCGGTCGTCGGGCGGGGTCCGGTCCCGGTGCGGGGCCACCGCCTCGATCACGTAGGTCCACTCGTCCACGGTGCCCTCGACCGGGCGGGCCTGGCCTTCGAGGTGGTCGAAGCGCGGGGCGGTCGCGAGCAGGCGCTGGTCGGCGAGGTAGGTGTCGAGCGAGCGGTAGGACAGGCAGTAGCGGCGCACCGTGGCGGGCGCGGGCGACAGCCTGAGCGTGGCACGGACGATCACGGCCACCTGGCCGAGGCCGGCGAGGACGGTGTCGAAGAGGTCGCGGTGCCGCTCCGGCGAGCAGAGCAGGTGCCCGCCGGCGCCGGTCACCACCTCCAGCTCCAGCACCGAGTCGGCGACCAGACCGTGCCGGTGACTCGCGCCGCCCAGGCCGCCGGCGCTCAGCACCCCGCCGACGCCGGCACCGAGGTAGTCGGTGAGGACGGGCGGGGTGAGGCCGTGCGGCCCGGTCGCCGCCAGCACGTCCCGCCACAGTGCCCCGGCCCCCACCGTCACCCGGTCGCCGGTGACCGGACCGACCGCGTCGAGCGCTGACAGGTCCAGGACGATCCCGCCGGGCGCCTGTCCCTGGCCGTACAGCGAGTGCCCGCCGGCCCGCGCCGCGACCGGGATCCCGCGCGGGCCCGCGTACTCCAGCGCCTCCCTGATCTCGGCCGCGGACCGGGGCCGCAGCACGCCCAGCGGTGGCCGGCGCACCAGGTGGCCGAAGTCGTCGGCCGCCTCGGCGAGGGCGTCCGGGCGGGTGTCCAGCAACTCCGCGACTCGCGCGGCGACTCGGTCCGACGGCGTCACGCGGCACGCTCCCCTGGGGCATCGGTCGACACGGGCGGGGACCATCCTCGCGCCGGGAGCCCGCGGCCGTGTGAGGTTTCCCGCATGGACGCCGGAGCGTCACGACGGGTTTACTTCCCGGGATTCGGGAGATCCGCGTGTCCGGAGTACCGCCCGGGTACCGCCGCCGTGCACCTCTCCCTCACGGAGCCCCGCGCACGGCCCCCTTCGCTCTCCGGAGCGCACGTCGTGTGAGAGGTGTTCTGGTCTGTCCGGCTCCCGCGATACAGCAGCCACGGTCGACGCGCCGCCCGCCAGGGCGGCGGACCGGACCCAGGTCCGGTCCGCCGCCGTGCGGAGCGGACCGGAAACCCGCAACGGACCGCCCGCCGTCCGCCGCGACGCCTACTTCGACAACGCGAAGTACCTGGCGATCGTGCTGGTGGCGGTGGGGCACGCCTGGGAGCCGCTGCGCTCGGACAGCCGTACCGTCACCGCGCTGTACACGTTCGTCTACGCCTTCCACATGCCGGCGTTCATCATCATCTCCGGCTACTTCTCGCGCAGTTTCGACGCCAGCCCCGCCCGGATCAAACGGCTGGTCACCGGGGTCGCCGTGCCCTACGTGGTGTTCGAGGTCGCCTACACCCTCTTCACCCGCTGGAGCGACCACGCCCCCGACCGCGAGATCAGCCTGCTGGACCCGCTCTACCTGACCTGGTTCCTGGCGGCCCTGTTCATCTGGCGGCTGACCACGCCGATCTGGCGGCTCGTTCGATGGCCGCTGCCGGTCGCGCTCGCCGTCGCCGCGCTGGCGAGCCTGACGCCGTCCATCGGCAGCGACTTCGACCTGCAGCGCGTCCTGCAGTTCCTGCCCTACTTCGTGCTCGGCCTGTGCCTGCGGCCGGAGCACTTCGGCCTGCTGCGCCGGTGGAGCGTGCGGCTGGTCGCCGTCCCCGTCGCCCTGTGCGCGCTCGCCGTGGCGTACTGGTCGGCGCCCCACCTGGGCTACCGCTGGTTCTTCCACCGGGACAGCGCCCAGCAGCTCGGCCTTCCCGCCTGGTACGGGCCCGTCATGACCTTCGCCGTCTTCGGCTGCTCGCTGGTGCTGGCGGCCTGCTTCCTGGCCTGGGTGCCGGGCCGCCGCACCTGGTTCACCGCTCTCGGCGCCGGCACGCTCTACGGCTACCTGCTGCACGGCTTCGTCGCGCAGAGCGCCAAGCCCGCCCACTGGTACGACCCCGCCTGGATGCACGGCCCGCTGGGCGCGGTGACGGTCACCCTCGGCGCCGCCGCGGTGGTCACGCTGCTGTGCACGCCCCCGGTGCGCCGGGTCTTCCGGTTCGTGCTGGAGCCCAGGATGGACTGGGCGTTCCGGGCACGCGCGGAGCGCGCGGTCCACGACGGCGGGCGAAACGCCGCGGGGGTGCTTTCCGGACGACGCTGATGCGGTAAACATGCCGCATCATGGACATTCTGCTCGCCGTCGGCTCCGTCAACAGCTTCTCCCCGCGGGGGTGCCACGCACCGCCCTCGGGTGAGCCGGCGCCCCCGGGCGGCCCCGGCGAGGCAAGCGGCTGCGCCGCGGCGCGGGACGGCGTCCGGTGACGCGGCTGCTGGTCGCGGGCGTCGGCAACATCTTCCTCGGCGACGACTCCTTCGGCCCCGAGGTGATCCGGGCCCTGGACCGGCACCCGCTGCCTCCCGAGGTACCGGTCCGGGACTACGGGATCCGCGGCATGGACCTCGCCTACACCCTGCTCGACGGCTGGACGGTCGCCGTGCTCGTGGACGCCGCCGCCCGCGGCCTGCCGCCGGGCACGCTCTCGCTGATCGAGCCCGAACTCCCGGCCGGCGCCCCGGCGGCCCCGCCCGAGGCGCACGGCATGGACCCGGCGAAGGTGCTCGCCCTCGCCGCCCACCTCGGCGACGAACCCCTGCCGCGCGTCCTGGTGCTCGCCTGCGAGCCCGGCCGGCTGCCCCGCGGCGACGAGGACATCGCCCCCGGCCTGAGCGAGCCGGTGCGGGCGGCGGTCGGCCAGGCAGTCCGAGCGCTGCACGTCCTGGTCCCGGCCCTGCTCGCCGATCCCCGGGCCACACCCGCGTTGGCCCGCCCGGAGGAATCCGCGGGCCCCGCCGCGGCCGGGCTCCCGCACCCGGCGGCCACCGGCGCGGAGGATCGCTAGCGGACCGGGGCCGGACCCGTCCGGTCCGGCGGTTCCACGGCACCCCAGCGATCGAGGAGCACCCATGTGTCAGTCCGAGGAGGTCACCCGGGCCGTCCTGGCGAGGAACGACGACCTGGCCGCCGGCCTGCGTGACGACCTGGCCGCGCGCGGGGTGAGCGTGGTGAACCTGCTCTCCAGCCCCGGCAGCGGGAAGACCGAACTGCTCGGCCGGGTGCTGGCCCGGGCGCTGGAACGGCACGTGCCCGTCGCCGCGTTCACCGCCGACCTCGCCACCGAGAACGACGCCAGGCGCCTGGCCCTCTCCGGGGCGCCGGTGAAGCAGCTGCTCACCGACGGGCTGTGCCACCTGGAGGCCCGGCAGGTGCGCGGCCACCTGGAGGGCTGGCTGCCCGAGGACACCGCGCTGCTCTTCGTGGAGAACGTCGGCAACCTCGTCTGCCCGGCCTCCTACGATCTCGGTGAACGGCTGCGGATCGTGCTGATGGCGGTGACCGAGGGCGAGGACAAGCCCGCGAAGTACCCCACCGCCTTCGGCTCCGCGCACCTGGTCGTCCTCACCAAGACCGACCTCGCCGGGCCGGCCGGCTTCGACGAGACCGCCTTCGCCGACCAGGTGCGGCGGGTCAACCCCGGGGTGGAGATCATCCGTTCCTGCGCCCGCACCGGTGAGGGCGTCGACACCGTCCTGGACCGGGTCCTCGCGGTACGGGACGGCGCTCCCGCGCACCGGCCGCCCCTGGCCCCGCACCCGCACGTGCACGCGCCCAGCGCCCCGTGACGGCGCCCACGGCGACGGACGTCCGCCGGCGCGTCACCGTGCACGGGACCGTGCAGGGCGTCGGCTTCCGCCCGTACGTCCACCGCCTCGCCGCCGGTCTCGGGCTCACCGGGTTCGTCGGCAACACGGCGAACGGCGTGGTCATCGAGGTCGAGGGGACGGCGGCCGGCGTCGAGCGGTTCTGCGGGCTGCTCGCCGCCGAACCGCCGCCGCTGGCCACGGTGACCGCCGTCGCCGTCGAGGACCTGCCCGCCACCGGCGCGGACCCCGGCTTCACCATCCGCGCCACCGAGCACGCCGCCGCGGGCCGCACCCTGCTCCCGGCCGACACCGCCACCTGCGCCGACTGCCTGCGCGAGCTGGCCGACCCGGCCGACCGACGGCACCGCCACCCCTTCATCAACTGCACCCACTGCGGTCCCCGCTTCACCATCGCCAACGCCATGCCCTACGACCGCGGGGCCACCACGATGTCCGGCTTCCCGCTGTGCCCGCGGTGCGCCCACGAGTACGACGCCCCGGCCGACCGCCGCTTCCACGCCCAGCCCGTGGCCTGCCCCGACTGCGGACCCCGGCTGCGGCTGGTACCCGCCGCGGGCAGCGGAGTGCGAGCCGCTCGCGACGGTGACGCCCTCTCACGGGCGCGAGAGCTGCTCGCGGCGGGGCGGATCGTCGCCGTGAAGGGCGTCGGCGGCTACCACCTGGCCTGCGACGCCGGCAACGCCCGGGCCGTCGAGACGCTGCGCACCCGCAAGGCGCGCGGCGACAAGCCGTTCGCCGTGATGTGCGCGGACCTCGCGGAGGCCGAGCGGATCGCCGTCGTCGGGGCCGCCGAACGCGCCGCGCTCACCGGACCCCGCCGCCCCATCGTCCTGCTCCGCCCCCGCGACGGCGCCCGTCCCGCCCCCGGCGTCTGCCCCGGCAGCCCGCACCTCGGCGTGATGCTGCCCTACACCCCGGTCCACACCCTCCTGTTCGGGCTGCCCGGCGACCCGCCCGGCCCCCGCGTCCTGGTCATGACCAGCGGCAACCGGTCGGGCGAACCGATCGTCACCGACGACGACGAGGCGCTCACCCGGCTGTTCGGCCTGGCCGACGCCTGGCTCGCCCACGACCGGCCCATCGCCTCGCCCTGCGACGACTCCCTGCTGCGGGTGCGCACCGACGGCACCGAACAGGTCCTGCGCCGCTCCCGCGGCTACGTGCCCAGCCCGCTGCGCCTGCCCGTCCCGGTACGGCCCGCGCTCGCGGTGGGCGGCGACCTCAAGAACGCGCTCTGCGTCGGCGAGGGCGAACTGGCCTGGTTCGGACCGCACATCGGCGACATGGGCGACCTGGCGACACTGGAGGCCGCCGTCCGCGTGGAACGCCACCTGCACCGGCTCACCGGGGTCCGCCCCGAACTCGTCGCCGCCGACCGCCACCCCGGCTACCACGCGTCCGCCTGGGCCCGCCGCCGCGCCGCCCGGCTCCCGCTGGACCGGCCGGTGTTCGTCCAGCACCACCACGCCCATGTCGCCGCCGCCATGGCCGAGGCCGGACTCGACGGCACCACCCCGGTCATCGGCGTCGCCTTCGACGGCACCGGCTACGGCGACGACGGCACCGTGTGGGGCGGCGAGGTGCTGGTCGCCGACTACAGCGGCTACCGGCGCCTGGCCCACCTCGCGCCTGCCCCGCTCCCCGGCGGGGACGCCGGGGTCGCCAACCCGTGCCGGACGGCGCTGGCCAGACTCTGGGCCGCCGGCCTGCCCTGGGACCAGGACCTGCCCAGCGTCGCCGCCTGCTCACCGGACGAACTCGGCCTCCTGGCGAAGCAGTTGCCCAGCCAGGTCGGCTGCGTGGCCACCTCCAGCATGGGCCGGCTCTTCGACGCGGTGTCCTCCCTCGCCGGCGTCTGCCACCGCGCCGGTTACGAGGCGCAGGCCGCCGTGGAGCTGGAGGCACAGGCCTGCGTGGCCTGGGACGACGACACGGCCGCCCATCCGTTCGGCGACCGGTTCGACCCGGCCCCGGCGCTGCGCGCGATCATCGCCGACCTGCGGCGCGGCACCCCGGTGCCGGTGATCGCGGCCCGCTTCCACCGCGGGGTCGCCCGGACCGTCCTCGGCCTGTGCCGCGGCGTGCGCCGGGACACCGGCCTGGCCACCGTCGCCCTCACCGGCGGCGTCTTCGCCAACGCGCTTCTGGAGCAGGCCGCCGCCGACCTGCTGCGGGACGACGGATTCACGGTCCTGCGGCACCGCGAGGTCCCGCCGAACGACGGCGGGCTCGCCCTCGGCCAGCTGATGGTCGCGGCCCGGGGACGACGACCCGACGACGGACGACGTACGGCAATCAGCGACGAGACGGAGTGACCCATGTGTTTGGCAGTGCCCGGCAGAGTCGTGAGCATCGACGCCACCGCCGATCCGCTCACCGGCATGATCGACTTCGGTGGCGTGCAGAAGCAGGCGTGTCTGGAGTACGTCTCCGACGTCCGCGTCGGTGAGTACGTCATCGTCCACGTGGGCTTCGCCCTGCAGAAGCTCGACGAGGAGTCGGCTCTGGCCTCCCTCCGGCTCTTCGAGGAACTGGGCCTGCTGGAGGAGGAGTTCGGCGACGCGTGGCAGCAGGCCGCCCGGCAGGCCGAGGAGAAGGAGGCCCGGTGAAGTACCTCGACGAGTTCAACGACCCGCAGCTGGCCCGCCGGCTGCTGGACGGGATCCGGTCCGCCGTCACCCGGCCCTGGGCCCTGATGGAGGTGTGCGGCGGCCAGACCCACTCGATCATCCGGCACGGCATCGACCAGCTGCTGCCCGACGAGGTGGAGCTGATCCACGGCCCGGGCTGCCCGGTCTGCGTGACCCCGCTGGAATGCATCGACAAGGCACTGGAGATCGCGGCCCGCCCCGGAGTGATCTTCTGCTCCTTCGGGGACATGCTGCGGGTGCCCGGCACCGACCGGGACCTGTTCCGGGTCAAGGGCGAGGGCGGTGACGTCCGGGTGGTGTACTCGCCGCTGGACGCGCTGCAGCTGGCCCGGCGCCACCCCGACCGCCAGGTGGTGTTCTTCGCCATCGGCTTCGAGACGACCGCGCCCGCCAACGCCATGGCCGTCCACCAGGCCAGGCGCCTGGGCCTGACCAACTTCAGCCTCCTGGTCTCCCACGTGCGGGTCCCCCCGGCCATCGAGGCGATCATGACCGCGCCCGAGTGCCGGGTGCAGGGCTTCCTGGCCGCCGGACACGTGTGCAGCGTGATGGGCATGAGCGAGTACCCGGAACTGGCCGCACGCCACCGGGTCCCGGTCGTCGTCACCGGCTTCGAACCCCTCGACATCCTGGAGGGCATCCGCCGCACGGTCCTCCAGCTGGAGCGCGGCGAGCACCGGGTGGAGAACGCCTACGCCCGCGCCGTGCGCGAGGACGGCAACCCGGCGGCCATCCGCATGATCGAGGAGGTCTTCGAGGTCACCGACCGCTCCTGGCGGGGCATCGGCCCCATTCCGGCCAGCGGCTGGCGGCTCTCCGAGGCCTACCGGGGATTCGACGCCGAGCACCGCTTCGACGTCACCGGCATCCGCACCGAGGAACCCGCCGAGTGCCGGGCCGGAGAGGTCCTGCAAGGGCTCATCAAGCCCACGGAGTGCGCGGCCTTCGGGACCACGTGCACCCCGCGCACCCCGCTCGGCGCCACCATGGTCTCCAGCGAGGGCGCCTGCGCCGCCTACTACCTGTACCGCCGGATGTCCGAACCGGCGCCCGCGCGCGAGGAGATGAACCCCGTTGGCTGAACCGACCGTCGTCGACCCGGCGAACTGGAGCTGCCCGGCGCCGATCCGCGACCAGCCGGTCGTGGTGATGGGCCATGGCGGCGGTGGCGCCCTCTCCGCCGAACTCATCGAGCAGATCTTCGTCCCCGCCTACGGCAACGCCCTGCTGGCCGGGATGACCGACGCGGCGGTCCTCCAGCTCGGCGGCGCCCGGCTGGCGTTCTCCACCGACTCCTACGTGGTGCGGCCGCTGTTCTTCCCCGGCGGCTGTCTCGGCGACCTCGCGGTCAACGGCACGGTCAACGACCTGGCGATGAGCGGCGCGCGGCCCGCCTATCTGTCCGCCGCGTTCGTCCTGGAGGAGGGCGTGGAGCTGGCCGTCGTCGAGCGGGTCGCACGCGCGATGGGCGCGGCCGCCGAGACGGCCGGGGTCACCATCGCCACCGGTGACACCAAGGTGGTCGAGTCCGGGCACGGCGACGGCGTGTACGTCACCACCGCGGGCGTCGGCCTGGTCCCCGAGCGCGTCGACATCCGGCCGCAGCGGGCCAGGCCCGGTGACGCGGTCATCGTCAGCGGGCCGATCGGGCTGCACGGGGTGGCCGTGCTGAGCGTGCGCGAGGGCCTGGAGTTCGGTGTCGAGATCGCCAGCGACACCGCCCCGCTGGCCGACCTGGTCGCCACCATGCTGGACGTCACCCCGGACGTCCACGTCCTGCGCGACCCCACCCGCGGTGGCCTGGCCGCCTCGCTCAACGAGATCGCCCGCGCCTCGCGCACCGGGGTGCGGCTGACCGAGCGGGCCGTCCCGGTACCGGACGAGGTCGCCAACGCCTGCGGGTTCCTCGGGCTCGACCCGCTCTACGTGGCCAACGAGGGCCGGCTCGTGGCCTTCGTCCCGCCCGGCGAGGCCGACGCCGTCCTGGCGGCGATGCGGGCCCATCCGCAGGGGGCGGGCGCGACCCGGATCGGCGAGTGCGTGGCCGAGCATCCCGGGATGGTCGTGGTGGCCACCGGACTGGGCGGCACCCGGGTCGTGGACCTGCCGCTCGGCGAGCAGCTGCCGCGCATCTGCTGAAGACCGGTGTCCGCGCGCGGTGCCCCGGGACCGGCCGGGGCACCGCGCGGGCTCACTCCACCGCGGTGATCTCCAGTTCGCGGCCACTGCGCAGCTCGTTGCTGGGCCGGTCGCACACCGGGCACCAGAAGAACGGCGGCATGCCGAGAGCGAACTCCTCGCCGCACGGCCCGCACCAGGCCCGGCCGGGCACCTGCTCCACCACCAGCCGGGCCGCGGCCAGCGCGGTGCCGTCGCGGGCCATCTCGAAGGCGAAGTCGAGGGCGTCGGGGACCACCCCGGACAGCTCGCCGACCCGGACGGTCACGGCGGAGACGCGGTCCGCCCCGTCCGCCCGGGCCCACGCGTCGGCCTGCTCCACGATCGCGGTCGCGATCGACAGTTCGTGCACGGCCGGCTCACGGATACCGGTGACCGGCACGCAGACCGCCCGCGATCCGCCAGATCTTCATCTCGCGCATGATCGAGGGCAGCTCCGTGACGAGCAGCGCCAGCGCGAGCGCGCCCACGACGGCGATCTCGGCCGTCAGCACGCGCTGCGCGGCGGTTCCGGTTCTCTTTCGCTGGACCTTCATGGGGAGAACTCCCTGTTCTGTGTCATCCCGGAGGGATGTTCGGCATGACGTCCAGCAGGGTGTCGTGCCGCTTCCAGTGGATGCCGGTGGAGCGCCGCGCGTCGGCGGTGCCGTCCGGGTGGTGCCCTGGCTGGGTGGTGTGCGGCCCCTGGTTGCCCTGGTGCAGACCGCGTACGTGGGAGGGCGTGTCGGGCCTCGCCTGCGGTCGGCCGACTCGGATGCTTCCCATGGGGTTTCTCCTTCCTGTGCTGCCGTTCCTCAAGGCCGCTCGGTGAGCTCCTCGAAGAAGCGCTCCACGGCCGGCCACATCCGCCCGCCGCCGGACAGGCCGCGCCACTCCCGGCGGACCACGGCGAGCATGCGGAAGCAGTCGTCGACCGGGACGATCCAGTGGTGCTCAAGGCCGTGCACGGTGTTGACCAGCAGTGCCTCGACGTCCGGGGCCAGGCCGGCCAGCGGCGGGCAGCCGGCGGCCGCGCGCTGCCAGGCCGCCGCGTCCACCTCCCAGCGCATGGCACCCGCCGGGCTCGGCCCCTCGGCGGTGACCGAGCCGTCGGCGCGCGGGACGAAGAAGACCAGGCCGACCGGGACCCCCAGCGTCGCCGTGTCCACCTTCGGGAGCCGGACGCGGCGGGTCGGGATCAGCCGGAACTGCGCGTCGCCGCCTTGTCCCGGCCGTCCGCGCTCTCCGGGGAACAGCAGCGAGCACGGCCGGCAGGCGCAGCGCACCTCGCCCTGCCCGATGTCGTACAGGTGCGGGTGGTCCTCGGGCACCGGGGCGGCGCACAGGTCGCACACCTCCGCCTCCGACGCCGGCCGGTGGTCGGCGGCGGAGCGGATGAGGCGGGCCAGGGCTCCGTCGGTGCTCACCGTGTCTCCTGCGGCCGGCGCAGCGACGCGAGGGGCACGAAGGCGGGGGCCGGGTCCTCGGGCAGCGGCTGCACGTCCGCCAGCTCGGGGGCCGCGGCGAGCACCGCCTCGCGGACCGCGTCGGCCACCTCCGTGGTACCTCCGCCGCACCCGGAGCCGCAACCGCCGCCCGTGGTCAGCCGCACCCGGCCCACCTGGCCCTCCAGGCCGGCCCACTCGACGTCGCCGCCGCGTTCGCGCACGGCCGGGCGCAGCCGCTCGACCGCACGCGCCGCCCGCCGCTCGGGCGGCTCGGGGTGCACGTCGTGCAGGACCATGAGGTGGTCGAGGAGTTCGTCGTCGAGGAGGCGCCCGGTCAGCTCCGCGTCCGCGCCGTCCAGGACGCGGGCGAGCGCCTCGCCGTAGACCTCGGTGAGCAGGCGCACCGCCTCGACGGCCGGTCCGGTGGCCGGGCCGGGCGTGGACTCCAGGCGTTCGAGCAGCGTGTCGAGGCGGGCCAGCCGGGCCTCGACCGCCGCTCCGTCCAGCCGCCCGGGGTCAGCCATGGTTCGCCCCGTACGTCGGCGAGTGCGTGACGCTGAGCGTCTTGCCCTTGCCGGTGTACATGTGCACACCGCACGGCAGGCACGGGTCGAAGCTGCGGACCGTGCGCATGATGTCGACGCCCTTGAAGTCGTCCGGACCGTTCTCCTCGAAGATCGGCTGGCCCTGGACGGCGTCCTCGTAGGGGCCGGGGGTGCCGAACTTGTCGCGGGGGCTGGCGTTCCACGGGGTCGGCGGGTACGGGTGGTAGTTGGCGATCTTCTTGTCCTTGATGACCAGGTGGTGGGAGAGGACACCGCGCACGGCCTCGTGGAAGCCGCAGCCGATCGCCTCGTCCGGCACCTCGAAGTCCTCGAACACCTTGGTGTCGCCGGACCGCACCAGGCCCATCGCCTCGTCCAGGAACTGCAGGGCCATGGCCGCCGCGTAGGCGACGAAGTACGGCCGGGCGCGGTCGCGTTCGAGGGTGTTGGACCACTTCGGGATCTTCCACTCCAGCGTGGTCTCCGGCAGGGACTCGCCCTTGGGCAGCGAGATCCGCACGCTGGTGCCGGTGGCCTTGATGTACGGCGTGTCGACGATGCCGCTCAGCGCGGTCGACCAGAGCCGGGCCAGCGGGCCGCCGCCGGTGTCGAGCGCCAGATGGTCGCCGGTGCGCTGGTCGAACCAGCGCGGGCTCATCACCCAGCTGTAGTTGGCGTCGAAGTCCCGCTTCTGCGGCACCGGGAGGGTGGTCTGGTTCCACGGGTGGCGCATGTCGACGGGGTTGCCGAGCGGGTCGTGGGTGACGAACGGGTCCTCGTTCACCCAGTCCTCGTAGAACGAGCTGCCGAGCATGATCCTGAGGCCCAGGTTGATGTCGACCAGGTTGTTGGTGACCAGTTCGCCGTCGACCACGATGCCGGGGGTGACGTACATCGCCTTGCCCCAGCGGTCCATGTTCTCGTACCGGTAGTCGCAGACCTTCGGGTCCTGCCAGGCGCCCCAGCAGCCCAGCAGGATCCGGCGCTTGCCGACCTCCTCGTAGCCGGGCAGCGCCTCGTAGAAGAAGTCGAAGACGTCGTCGTTCATGGCGACGGCCTTCTTCACGAAGTCGATGACGTGCATCAGCCGGCTGAGGTAGTCGGTGAACGCGGTCGGCGACGGCATGGTGCCGACACCGCCCGGATACAGCGTGGAGGGGTGGACGTGCCGGCCCTCCATCAGGCAGAACATCTCGCGGGTGGTCCGGGAGACCTTCAGGGCCTCCTTGTAGACCTCGCCCTCGAAGGGGTTGAAGGCCTTCATGATGTCCGCGATGGTCCGGTACCCGTGGATGTCGCCGCGCGGCGCGGCGGTCTTCTGCGCGCGGGCCAGGACGCTCGGGTTGGTGGCCTTGACCATCTGCTCGCAGAAGTCCACGAAGACCAGGTTGTCCTGGAAGATCGTGTGGTCGAACATGTACTCGGCCGCCTCGCCGAGGTTGACGATGTGCTCGGCCAGCGGCGGCGGCTTCACCCCGTACGCCATCTGCTGTGCGTAGTCGGAGCACGTGGTGTGGTTGTCGCCGCAGATCCCGCAGATCCGCGAGGTGATGAAGCCCGCGTCGCGCGGGTCCTTGCCCTTCATGAAGACGGAGTAGCCGCGGAAGAGGGAGGAGGTGCTGTGACACTCCACCACCTCCCGGTTGGCGAAGTCGATCTTCGTGTAGATGCCCAGGTTTCCGATGATCCGGGTGATCGGATCCCAGGACATGTCCACGATCTGCGCGGGCTTGCGCCCTGCCTGCCGGGCCTCGGTTGTCATCGGCGTCGCTGACCTTTGCTGTGGGGGACGTGGGGAGGGAGGTCGCCGGCGTGTCAGGGCCGCCAGCGCGGGGCGTACCCGCTGGTGAGCTTGCGCTTGTTGTGGCGCCACTTGGGCTCGTGGTTGACCAGGTCGTTGGTGAAGCCGCGCAGCCGGCGGATGACCGCCCCGTACGGCTTGATGGCCAGCGAGGAGAGGGTGCCGCCGGGCGGCTCGTCCATGAACGGCATGAACGCGTCCGGGAAGCCCGGCATGGTGCAGCCGATGCAGATGCCGCCGACGTTGGGGCAGCCGCCGATGCCGGCCATCCAGCCCCGCTTGGGCACGTTGCAGTTCACGACCGGACCCCAGCAGCCGGTCTTCACCAGGCACTTGGGGGAGTTGTAGTCCATCGCGAAGGACGCCTGCTCGTAGTACGAGCCCCGGTCGCAGCCCTCGTGCACCGTCCGGCCGAACAGCCACTGCGGACGCAGCATGTGGTCCAGCGGCGGCGGCGGAGCGGTGCCCGCCGCGTGGTAGAGCACCCAGATCAGGGTCTCCATGAAGTTCTCCGGCTGCACCGGGCAGCCCGGAATGTTCACCACGGGCAGGCCGCCCTGTGACGTGTAGTCCCAGCCCAGGTAGTCCGCGAGGCCCATCGAACCGGTCGGGTTGCCGGCCATCGCGTGGATGCCGCCGAAGGTGGCGCAGGTCCCGATGGCCACCACCGCCCAGGCCTTGGGCGCCAGTTGGTCGATCCAGTGGTTGATGGTCTGCGGCTGGCCGGTCTCCGGGTCGTTGCCGAAGGACGTCCAGAAACCCTCGCCCTCGATGATGTTCTGGTTCGGGACCGAACCCTCGATGACGAGGATGAACGGCTCCAGCTCGCCGCGCGCGGCCTTCCGGTACGGCGCGAGGAAGTCCTCGCCGCCCAGGCTCGGCGACAGCACCTTGTTGACCAGGTTGACCTTCGGTATCCCCGGGATCAGGCCGAGGACCAGGTCCTCGATGGAGGGCTGGTCGGCCGCGGTGACGGAGACCGTGTCGCCGTCGCAGCTCATGCCCTCGGAGATCCACAGGATGGTGATCTCGTCGAACCCCCGGCGCTCGCCGGTCGCGTCCGGTGCGCCGTCCACCGCGGTGGTGCCGTTGTCGGTGCTCATACGCTAGGCCTCCGATGGAGTGGGTCCCGTGGGCGGCTCCTGCGCCGTCACTGGGTCCGGGACGTCGGTGCCCCCGAGCGGCTCGACTTCGTCGGGCCGGAAGTAGTGGAAACGGCCGTACCAGCCGTGCAGTTCGGCCGCCGGGTCGTCGTCGACGGTGACGGCGAGGTGGGTGCTGCCGTCCACGTCGTGGAAGACGGCGGCGACGGTCGCGGTCCGTCCCGCGAGGAACATGTCCTGGGCGTCGGCGCCCCGGCCCCGCGGTCGGAGCCGTACCGCGCTGCCGCCGCCGACCCGGACGGCGCCGACCAGGACCGTGTCGGTGGCCGGGGAGAGTCCTTCGTCGGCGCCCTCCTGCCACCAGGCGGGACGGCCGGCGGCGGGCTTCAGCGAACGGATCGCGCCGTGCAGGCGCCCGAGGACCTCGGGCGGCATCGTGTCGACCCGGTCGAGGATCTCGGCGGCCCGCGGGTCGGTGGCGCGGGCCTCCCGCTTCTCCTGGTCCGTCAGCAGCATGGTGCGCAGGGTGAGGATCTCGTCGATCTCCCCGGCGTCGTGCAGGTCTCCGGGGCTCTCCGGTGCCACCTGCGGATGGTCGGGAAGGATGATCGGCGAGGAGAGCAGCAGCGCGGAGACCGAGCCGTCGGCGGGGGAGACGGCGGGGGGTGCGCCGCCGAGCACCGGGAAGGTGAAGTCGTTGCGGCAGCTCCGGGCGGCCTCCTGGCGGTCCGGGCCGGGGTCGACCAGCGAGACGAACGCGGCGCCCTCGGCGGCCAGCAGGGTGTGGGTGGCGATGAGGGCGTGCCGCAGCGCGTGGTCGCGCGGGGCGTGCGGATCCGCGGTGCGGCCCTCGTGCGCGGTGCGCACCCGGAGCCGGAGCAGGTCCTCGCCCTCCCGCTCGATCTCCAGGGCGGTGCTCGCCGTGCTCTCCTCCCGGCGCCTGACGATCCGTCCGGCCCCGTCGGGCAGGGTCTCCGTGTCCGTACCGGAGGGGGAGCCCACCGCGAAGCGGTGCTCGCCCTCGGCCAGCGGGACGACGAGGTCCCTCTCGCGCGGCACGGCCTCCTCGAAGGTCAGGTGCACGGTCCCGTCGCCGCACGTCAGCGACTCGACCGGCTGTCTCTCGGCGTCCTCGACCTGCTTGTGCTGCATCTGGAGGTACCGCACCCGCACCCGCAGGACCGCGTCGGGCCGTGCCACCCGCACCAGGCACTCCGTCCGCTGGTACCAGGAGTCGGCCGAACCGGAGACGCCCGGGCTGACCGGCCCGCCCGCCTCCGCCCAGTCCCTCGGGAAGAGCACCCCGAACTGCCAGCGGGCACGGTTCTTCGGCGAGGACCGCCGATAGGGGTAGAGGAGGTAGCCCTCGTAGAGGACGGCGTCGGCGACGGCGCTCAACTGCCCGAAGACGTGCCCGGACGGCTCACCGGGCCCTCGCGAGACGGCGGCGGGGGCACCGCGGTGCGCCCTGCCGTCGACCAGTCCCTCGGCCATGCAGCCTCCTCGGATCCGTACGCGCGCCCATACCTTCCACCACGGTCACATCGGTCACGCCCGCGCGCCTCTTCTGGCGGAGGGGGGCTGGGCCGAACGGGGGTGCCGGGGCGTACGGGCGGGGCTGCCGACGGAGGGCCGGGCGGACCGACGGGGAGGCGTCGCGGGGCCCGGGGTGCCGGGCCGGGGCGGGCGGTCAGGCGCTCAAGGGGCGGTGAAGAGGGCGGGGAAGCGGGGGGCCAGCCAGGGCTTGCGGCCTGCGGCGAGGATCTGTCCGCGGGCCATGGCCGACCACGGACCGCGACGGCCGAGGGCGATGAGGAGGAAGGCCACCGGGTCGATGAGGATCGTGCAGTCCGCACGGTCCCGCGGTTCCGGTGTGACCTGTACGGCGCCGTCGGCGAGGTCGACGCCGAAGGCGCCGCCGCCGCGCAGCCGGATCGTGTAACGGGCGGTCAGCCCCGCGATGGCCCGGGCGTCGGCCACGGTGGGCATCACCGTGAGCATGAACGGCATGCACAGCGCGACCCGTTCGGCGTCGACCATGTGCGGGCGCCGCAGCGCGCGGGCGAGATCGTAGCCGTGGCCCAGCATGTGCGTGAGGAGGTAGGAGCCGAGCACCGACCGGTCCAACGGGCCGAGCGGTGTGACGGGCGCCGGTCCGTCCGGAGCCGTGGTCAGCGCGTCGGCGCAGCGTGCGGCCTGCTCGGTGATCATGGCGGCCAGCGGTGCGGCCCGCCGTTCGGTGAACACGGCCAGCGACTTCGCGTTGGCCGCCGCCAGGCTCCCCGGTGTGCCGTCCCCGTAGGGGCGTTCGGTGCCGAGGGCGAGGTCGGCCATCAGCTCGTTGGCCAGGGCCAGATGGGCCGCCGCCTCGCCGACGGTCCACTGCGACCCCGGTACGGCCCCGCGCGTGTCCGCCAGGCCCTCCAGTACGGCCGCGATGTCGTCGCCGGTCCGCCGTATCGCCTGCCCCAGTCCCTCGGGCAGCGCCCCTCGGACGCCCTGCCCCACACCCTGATCCATCTCGGTCGCTCCCGTCCGCCGGGCCGAACCCAATCAGACGCGAGAGCGCGCCACAAGACCCGTGACGATCATCGCGTGCCGAGGCCGTGCAGGAAGCTGTCGACCACGACGTCGGCGGCCTGGGCGGCGGTGAGCTCGGACAACTCCTGCGAGGCGAGGTGCATCAGCTGCGGCAGCAGCGAACTCGCCCAGGCGAGCGGGAGGTCCGCGCGCAGCAGCCCCTCGTCGGTGGCGCGCCGCAGGAAGTCGTCCAGCTCCCCGATCAGGGCGTCGCGCCGGCGCCTGATCGCTTCGTCGGCCCGCAGCCGGCCGAGTTCCACCGGCCACGTGCGGTTCACGCCGATGATCTCCTCGACGTACCGGTGCAGCGCCACGGCGACGGGAGCCGCCCGCAGCCTGGCGTTGGCCACGGCCTGCTCGACGGCGTCGTACCGCGCCTCGTAGATGGCCGCCAGCAACTCCTCGCGGGAGGCGAACCGCCGGTAGACGGTGCGCCGGTCGACACCCGCCTCGGCGGCGATCGCCGCGATGCTCGCGGCCGGATCGGCGGCGAGCATGCGGGCCCCGGTCGTCAGGACCGCTTCCAGGTTGCGTGCTGCGTCTGCTCTCACGCGCCGAGCATACCCGCAGGTGTGGAGTCTGGCTCGACTAAGGACTCACTGCTGAGGCTTTCTGGCTTTCAACTGCTACATTGAAGTGACAGTTAATCGATCGTCTTCACTCGACCCCCTCCGGAGCGGGCACATGATCACCTTCGACCGTCTCTTCATCGCCGGATCCTGGGAGGCGCCCAGCGACCCCGGGCTGCTCGACATCAGGTCCCCGCACGACCAGTCGGTCATCGGCCGCGCCGCGCAGGCCCGGCCCGCCGACGTCGACCGCGCGGTGGCCGCCGCGCGGGCCGCCTTCGACGACGGGCCCTGGCCGCGTACGGCACCGGCGGACCGCATCGCCGTCCTGCGGCGCCTGAACGCGCTCCGCGAGGCCGAGGCCGAGAAGATCGCCGGCCTGATCTCGGCCGAGAACGGCTCGGCGGCCTGGTTCACCAGCGCCGGGCAGCCGGGCCTCACCCGGCAGGCCGAGGCCTACCTGCGGGCCGCGGAGGCCTTCGGCTGGGAGGAGACCCTGGAGCCGGGATCCGCGGTGCGCACCGTCGTACGTCGGGAACCCATCGGTGTCGTCGCCGCCGTCATCCCGTGGAACTCCCCGTTCTCCTCGGCCATGGCGAAGATCGTCCCGGCGCTGCTGGCCGGCAACACGGTCGTCCTGAAGGTGTCCCCGGAGAACTCGCTGAGCATGGGGCTCCTCGCCGGACTGCTGGAGCGGGCCGGCCTGCCCGACGGGGTGATCAGCGTGCTCCCCGCCGACCGGGAGACCAGCGAGTACCTGGTCTCGCACCGCGACGTCGACAAGATCGCGTTCACCGGTTCGACCCGGGCCGGGCGCCGGATCGCCGCCATCGCGGGCGAACAGCTGAAGCGGGTCAGCCTCGAACTGGGCGGCAAGTCGGCCGCGATCGTCCTGCCGGACGCCGACGTCGACCGGGCGGTGCGGGGGCTCAGGTTCGCCTCGCTGCTCAACAACGGCGAGTCCTGCATCGCGCAGACCCGCGTCCTCGCGCCGCGGAGCCGGTACGACGAGGTCGTCACCGGCCTGAAGGACCTCGTGGAGTCGCTCAAGGTCGGTGACCCCGCCGACCCCGACACCTTCATCGGGCCGATGATCCGCCGCGACCAGCAGCAGCGCGTGCGCGACTACATCGAGGCCGGCATCGCGGAAGGAGCCCGGCTGGTCACCGGCGGACCCGGGGTCCCGCCCGGTCTCGAACAGGGCAACTACGTGACGCCGACCGTGTTCGCCGACGTCGACAACTCCATGCGGATCGCCCAGGAGGAGATCTTCGGCCCGGTCCTCGTGGTCATCCCCTACGACGACGAGGACGAGGCGGTACGGATCGCCAACGACTCCGAGTACGGACTCTCCGGAGGCGTGTGGTCCGCCGACGAGACGCACGCGCTGGAGGTCGCCCGCCGGCTGCGGACCGGCACGGTCACCGTCAACGGCGCGGCCATCTCCTTCGACGGGCCGTTCGGCGGCTACAAGGCGAGCGGGATCGGCCGCGAGTACGGGGCGGTGGGGCTGGCCCAGTACGTCGAGCACAAGTCCGTCACCCTGCCGGCGTCCGCCGCCTGACCCGGCCGGCGCCACGGGCCGGAAGGGCCGGCGCGCCCGCGGCCGGGGCGCGTGCCGCCGTCTCGACGGGTGGCTCGTGCCGTCCTGGCGGGGCCGGTCGCGGGAGGCGGCGGCCCGGGGACATGATGGTGGGGAGCCGGGCTCGTCCCGCTCCGCCTCGCGCGCGGTTCTCGGGGGAACCGGACCGCCGAGGCGGAACGGAGTCCGGCGGGCGCCGTCGCGAGGAAGAGAGGTGTCCTCCATGAAGGTGCTCCGCATCGGCAGCGCCCCGAAGCGGGCGGACGGCGTCGGACGCGACCGGCCGTCCTGATGTTCCGGCGGATACGGGAGCACGATCCGGGTCTGTCGGCGCTGCGGCGCGGACTGCGCACCGCGATCATCACGCCCTCGCTGTTCGCCGTGACCTATCTCGGGATCGGCAACCCGGTGATGGCGGTCTTCGCCGCCTTCAGCCCCATGGTGCTGATGATGTTCGTGGACTTCGGCGGTCCGATCAGGGAGCGGGCCGCCCAGCAGCTGAGCCTGGTGCTGGTCTCCACCGCGCTGGTCTGCCTCGGGAGCCTGGCGGGCCGACTGGTCTGGCTCGCCGGGGTCGCCACCTTCGTGGTCGCCTTCGCCGTGCTCTTCGCCGGCGTCGTCAGCTCCGCGCTGGTCGGCGCGGGAACGTCGCTGCTGATCAGCTTCGTGCTGGCCGCCACCATCACCGGCCCGGTCGCCTCGATCCCGGACCGGGTGGCCGGCTGGTCGCTGGGCGGCGCCGCGACCGTCGTCGCCGTGACGCTGCTGTGGCCCCGCCCGCCCGTCGATCCGCTGCGTGCCTCCCTGGCCGAGGCCTGTGCCCGGCAGGCCGGACACCTGCGCGCCGAGACGGACTGCGTCCGAGCCGGCCTGCCGCGCGCCGCGGCGCTGGACGCGGCGGCACGCGACACCGGGACCGCCGTCGCCGCTCTCCGCAAGACCTTCTACGCCACCCCCTACCGTCCGACCGGGCTCTCCACGACGGCCCGGGCCCTGGTCCGGCTGGTCGACGAGGTCCTGTGGCTCGGCAGCGTCCTGCAGCAGGCACCCTCGCACCGACGGGACCGGGCGGGCCGGCTGGTGGTGTGCGACGTGGAACTCGCGGCCGCCGCCGTGCTGGAGCGCGGAGCGGCACTGCTGCGGTCCGGCACGGGACCGCTGCACGGCCTCGCCGCCGACATCGCGCGGCTGAAGGCGGCGGGCGGACGCCTCGAAGAGGTCATGACCGGATCGCTGCCCGAGAGCTCGGCGCCCCGGTCCGCCCGGATCCAGGCCGGGACGGGTCCCGTGACGGCCGTCGATCCGGCCGCCGAGCTGATCGCCTCGCTGGAGCCCGGTTTCCGGGCCCGGCGGATCGCCTTCATCGTGGCGGTGACGGCGACGGACATCGAACTCGCCCTCGCGGCCCGCCGCCGCGTCTGGTGGCGACGGCTGCTCGGGCAGCGCCCCGCGATCACCGCGCCCGCCCTGTCCTCGGCCCGTGACCGGCTCGCGGCCCACCTCGACCGCCACTCCGTGTGGCTGCACAACAGCCTGCGCAGCGCCGCCGCGCTCAGCCTCGCCGTGGTCGTCGCGCAGCTCAGCGGCGTGGGCCACTCGTTCTGGGTCGTCTTCGGCACGCTGGCCGTGCTCCGCTCCAACGCGGTGAACACGGGCCAGACCGCGGGACGCGCCCTGCTCGGCACCGCCATCGGCTTCGTCGTCGGCGTGGCTCTCATCCTCGCCCTCGGCGCCCATCCGGTCGCCCTGTGGGTGCTGCTCCCGTTCGCGATCGTCCTGATCGGACTGGAGCCGTCCGTCACCTCGTTCACCGCCGGGCAGGCCGGTTTCACCGTGGTCCTGCTGATCCTCTTCAGCATCATCAGTCCCGTCGGGTGGAAGGTGGGGCTGATCCGGATCGAGGACATGGCGCTCGGGTGCGCGGTGAGCCTGGTCGTGGGGATCCTCTTCTGGCCCCGCGGGGCGGGTGCCGCGCTGGGCTGCGTGCTGTGCGTGGCGTTCCAGGACGCGGCCCGGTACCTGCGCAGCGCCGTCGCGTTCGGCCTGCTGCGCTGCGACGGCCTGGCGGCGCCCTCGGCGACCTCGGGCGAGGACCGGCGGTCGGCCGCGGCCGCGGCCCGGCGGCTGGACGACGCCTTCCGCGGGTTCCTGGCCGAGCGCGGTACGAAACGACTCCCGTTGCCCGAGGTCGCCCGCATGGTCAACTCGGTCACGGCCGTGCGGCTGACCGGCGACGCCATCGCCGACCTGTGGTCGCGCGAGGGATACCGGCCCGGCGGCGACCGGGCCGCCGCCCGTGCCGCGGTGCTCGGCGCCTGCGAGCCGATCGCGGCCTGGTTCGAGAGGTCCGGCCGCGCACTGGCGGGCCGCGCGTCCGTCCCGGAGCGTACGGTGGGGCCCCGGGAGGCGGACCAAGCCCTCGAACAGGCGCTGCGCCGTGAGCTGAGCACGGACGGGGCCGGAGGCGACGCCGCCGCGGTCGTGCGGATGATCTGGACGGCGGACCACCTCGACGCGCTGCGCCTCCTGCAGGCGCAGCTCATCGGCCCGGTTCGGCAGGCCGCCGGCATCGTCGCGCGGCACAGGCCTCGGGACCGGCGGCCGTGACGGGGCCGGGCGGCGACCGTGCGACGGGCCGGGAAGATTCTTACCTGATCGCGGGTAGTGGGCGGAAATAAAAAACCCGCGCATGCAATTATTGGGGATGTGCGGAGCGCGGGCCGGACCTCGGCCGTCTCCGCTGACGTCACCCCGTCCGCCCTCAAGGAGTCCCGTGTCGACCTCGCTGTTCACCCCCTTCGATCTCAAGTCGCTGACGATCCCCAACCGCGTCTGGATGGCGGCGATGTGCCAGTACAGCGCCGAGCCCGGCGGCGAGCTGGCGGGCGTGCCCACGGACTGGCACTTCACGCACCTGGCCGCGCGCGCGGCGGGCGGCACCGGGCTGATCATCACCGAGGCCACCGCCGTCAGCCCCGAGGGCCGCATCTCGCCCTACGACCTCGGCATCTGGAACGACGAGCAGGTGGCCGCCTTCCGGCGCATCACCGCGTTCCTGAAGTCGCAGGGCAGCGTCCCCGGGATCCAGCTGGCGCACGCCGGACGCAAGGCGTCGACCGAGCGCAGCTGGGTGGACCGCGGCCGCCCGATCACGCCGTCCGAGCCCTTCGGCTGGACCCCGGTCGGCCCCAGCGCCGTCCCCTTCGACGAGAAGTCCACCGTCCCCGAGGAACTGACCGCGGAGGGCATCCGTGAGATCGTCGGGCAGTTCGCCGACGCGGCCCGGCGCGCCCTGGACGCCGGATTCCAGGTCGCCGAGATCCACGGCGCCCACGGCTACCTGATCCACCAGTTCCTCTCCCCGCAGAGCAACCGCCGCACCGACGAGTACGGCGACTCCTTCGAGGGCCGCACCCGGTTCGCGCTGGAGGTCGTCGACGCCGTCCGTGCCGTATGGCCCGAGGAACTGCCGGTGTTCTTCCGGATCTCCGCCACCGACTGGCTGTCGGAGAACCCCGAGGACGGTCGTGAGGGCTGGACCGCCGACGACACCGTCCGCTTCGCCAAGGAACTGCTGGCGCACGGCGTCGACCTGATGGACGTCTCCACCGGCGGCATCGTCCCGGACGCGCGGATCACGGCCGGCCCCGGCTACCAGGTCCCCTTCGCCGAGCGCGTGCGCAGCGAGACGGGCATGCCCGTCGCCGCCGTCGGCATGATCACCGACCCCGGGCAGGCCCAGCAGATCGTCGGCTCGGGCGACGCCGACGCCGTCCTGCTGGCCCGTGAACTCCTGCGTGACCCGTACTGGGCCCGGCACGCCGCCGAGCAGCTCGGCGGCACCGTCGGCGCCCCGGTCCAGTACCACCGCGCCTGACGCGAGGCGTCAGGCGGACGTCGGTCGCCGACCGCTCCACGGGAGGGCCTGCTCCAGGGTGCGGGACACCTGGAGCAGCAGGTCCTCCCGCCACCGCGCGGCGACGAGCCGGACACCGACCGGCAGTCCGGTCGTCGACGACGTCGCCTGGGCCGTGCCCGCGTACCTCCTCCGGACGCCGACGCGGCACGGCGGGAGCTGACGGGAGGCGCCGCCGGTCGCCGTCGGCAACGGCGGCCGGGCGGCCCGGCTCGCCTCCCGCGGAAGCCGCGCGGTCCGGCGGGCGGGCGGCGCCGGGACCGTCACCGCGCCGCCACCCGCGCGGGCCGTGCGGCGGTCGCCGGGGCGTCAGCCTGCGGGCCACTTCCGCAGGCGGCCGCGGTGTGCCGCGGCCTGGGTGCGGGCGGCGTCCGCGAGGCCGGGCTGGAGGCGGCGGGCTGCGTCGACGTGGTCGTCGGTCCAGATGATCCGGACCGCGACGGGAGTGGCCCGGCCCTGTCCGTCGCTGAGTTCGCCGCGGACCGAACGCACCAGACGCGCCGCCCCCTCGGGGCGCAGCGGGACGACGTCGGGGACGGGGGAGTGGTTGCCGAGGCCCGCGGCGAACCCGTGGTACCAGCCGGTGACGCGATCCGCCGAGTCGAGGACGGCGCAGTGGGCGTCGGTCCGCACGGCCTGGACGCGCGCCTGGTCCTCGCCCTGCCACAGGGAGACGACGGCGTCGGCGGCGAGCCGCAGGCCGACGACCCCGGAGACCAGGGTCGTCGCGCAGGCCAGCGACAGCGGTTTGGCGCCGCGTTCGGCCAGGAAGCTGCGGAACGCGTCGTCGAGGCGGCGCGCGGAGGCGGCCGCCGCCCGGCTGCGCGGATCCGGGTCGGCGGGGCCGTTCCGACCGAGGGCGTAGTCGACGGCGCCCGCGAGATAACGGGCGCTGTCCTCGTACGCCTGGGCGAGGGCCTTGTGGACGGCGGCCTGCGCGCCGCGCGGCCAGAAGAACACGGCGACGACGATGCTCACCAGGCAGCCCAGCGCGATGTCCTGGACACGCAGCAGGGCGACGTGCCAGTTGGGGTCGTGGCCGATGTTGAACAGCACCACGAGCGTGACCGTGAACGCCGCCTGACCCGCGGCGAAGGAGATGGCGGCGGGCGCGATCCCCGCGACCAGGATGGCCACCGGGAGCACGAACCACAGCGCGGTGCCGTGATGGCCGATCAGGTGCAGCAGGGCGGCACCGATGACGGAGCCCGCGACCGTGCCGAGGACCGCGCGGACCGCGTTCTGCCCGGTGCTGAGCGCGTTGGACCGCAGCACGGACAGGGTGCCCAGCAGGACCCAGAAGGAGTGCCCCACGCCGGTCGCGTCGGCGAGGAACACGGAGATGCCGAGTCCGACGGCGCCGCGCAGACTGTTGTGCATCCATACGGAGTCGGTCCTGAGATGGGCCGCGGCCCGCTCCCGTGCCGCCGCCAGCGGCGCGGCCAGCGCGCCCGGCTCCCGGCCGAGCAGCCGCTCCTGCCAGCCGCGCCGCCAGGCGGTGGCCGCCGTGTCCACGTTCTCGGCGATCTGCAGCACGGCGAAGCCGAGTTCCTGGGCCCGGAAGGACACGTCGAGGGCGGCGATGAACCCGTAGACCTCCGCCGTGCTGTCCCCGCCGGGGTGTTCGGCGGGCACGCGGACGGTGGAGCTGTGCTCCATCGCGTTCAGCGCCGCCCGCAGGTCCTCGCCGCGGGCGCGCAGCGGGCCGGTGGCACCGCGCAGGTCGGTGAGCAGCGCGCGGGCCTCGTCCAGGACGCCGGCGGCGGCGCGCCGCACGTCGTGGGCGACCGGATCGCAGCCGGGCGGCTCGTCCGTGTGCTGGGAGCGGTCCACGAGGATGGCGCACAGCCAGGTGAGTTCGTCGACGAGCCGGACCAGGGCCCGGGAGGTCGCGGACAGGCCGGTGGGCCGGTAGGGGGTGGCGTCGAAGGCGGCGCGCAGGTCCGCGCCGGTCCGCGCGGTGATCTCCGCCGCCGCCCTGCAGTGGTCGGCGAAGGCCGCCGGTCCGTCCGGGGCCGGTCCCGAGGAACGGGCGCGCAGATAGCCGGCGGCGGCGCGGCAGACGGCCGCGGCCGGGGTGCTGAGCGGGTCGGCGACGGGGCGCGGCCACAGCAGGGCGATCGCGGGCAGGGCCACCGCCGCCGCCAGTCCCGCTCCGGCCAGGCGGTCGGGCAGCTGGGACAGCGGTACCGGCGCGCTGACCGGCAGCACGAACGCCAGCAGGAGCGCCGTCGAGCTGCCGGCCAGCACCGAGCTGACCACGCCGGCGAAGAGGATCACGAAGCCGACCACGACCGTGGCCGCGACGGCGAGCCGGATGTCGGCGGCCGCCAGCGTGCCGACACAGATCAGTCCGAGCCACGCCACGGCGAGGGCGGCCTGTGCCTGCAGCCGCTCGGCCATCGGACCGGAGTAGTCGACCAGCAGCAGCATGGAGAACGTCCCGAACGCGGCGAAGCTGGCCATCGTCGCGTTGTGGAGGGCCTCGCCGCACAGGGCGAACAGCGCTGGCATCACCAGGGCGGTGCGCGCGGCCCGCCGGGTCGCCCCGAGGTCCGGGTCCCGGTCGCGCAGCCACCTCAGCCAGCGCGGTGCCCGCCCCGACATCTGCACCTCCCGCCGGCCCGGGGCAGCCGGCCCGGCCGCCGCACCGCGCACGCCACCCGGGTGCGGACACCGCCGCGCGGTCCGCACCGTCTACCGGGACTGTACGGCCGGGCCGGGCTCAGCGCACCGGGAAGCCGAACGTGTAGCCCTGTCCCCTGAGCCACGGCAGCAGCTCGCGCAGGGCGGCCACGGTCTCGGAGCGGTCGCCGCCGGCGTCGTGGAAGAGGACGGTCGGCCCGTTGGGCATCTCGTCCTTGACGGTGGCGACGACGGCGGACGTGCCGGGGCGTTCGAAGTCCTTGGAGTCGACGTTCCAGCCGAGCGGCCGCATGCCGTGCGAGGCGGCGAGCTTCCTGCTGTACGGGGTGAAGGCGCCGCCCGGGGCACGGTAGTAGAGCGGCCGGACGCCTCCCGACGCCTCGGTGATCATCCGTTCCGCGTCGAGGATCTGCCGGGACTGGTAGGCCTCGGACTTCTTGTCCATGGTGACGTCGTGCGACACCGTGTGGTCGCACAGCCGGTGGCCGGCCGCGACCACGGCCTTGACCAGGTCCGGATGTGCCCGCGCCTGCGGGCCGATCATGCAGAACGTGGCCTTCACGCCGTACTCCTCGAGCACCTGGAGCACCTTCGGCGTCCAGACGGGGTCCGGGCCGTCGTCGATCGTGATGTTCACGCCCCGGGCGCCCCGGTCCGAGGCGTGCGTGATCTCCACCGACACCGGGGCCGCCTTCGGTCCCGCGCCGGGCGCGGCGGGACGCTCCGCGGCCCGGGCCCGCGTGCTCCCGCCGGCGGGACCGGCCGGCGAGGTCCACAGCGAGGCAGCCACGGCCACCGCCGTGACACCCGTCGCAGCCGCGGCCACCTGGCCGTACCATCCTCGTCCGCGCCGTGCCATCGTCCGCCCCGATCCTCGTTCCGTTGTCCTCGTGCACCCGTGCAGACGGAAGGCGGTGGGCTCCGGCTCCATCCGTTACCGATCACGGACAATTCCGCGGGGGATCCGCGACAGGCTCCCCGCGTGTGCTCTAACGGCGGCCGGGCCGATCGGTGTTGGCGCTGGGGTCCGGACGGGTCGCGAAATTAACGCAACCGAGTTGTGCTATGATCCCGCCGTGAGTTCGACCCGCCCCCAGCGCGCCCGCAGCACCGAGGCCAAGCGACAGCGGGAGCGGGAGATCCTCGACGCCGCCCGGTCCCTCGGTAGCGCCGGCAGCGTGCGTGAGGTCACGCTGACCGACATCGCCGCCGCCGTCGGCATGCACAAGTCCGCGATGCTGCGGTACTTCGAGACCCGCGAGCAGATCTTCCTGACACTCACCGGCGAAGGCTGGCAGGAGTGGTCGACGGCGCTGCGCGCGCGGCTCGGCGAACTCGCCGGCGCCGGGAACGAGGAGATCGCGGCGGCCGTCGCCCGGTCGCTCGCGGCACGGCCGTTCTTCTGCGACCTGCTCGCCCAGGCTCCGCTGAACCTGGAGCGCAACGTGTCGCTCGACTCCGCCTACGCCTTCAAGACGGTCGCGCTCGCCGAGGTCGCCTCGATCGCCGCCGCGCTGCGCGGCCTGCTCGGGATCGGCGAGGACGCGGCCGTGGACGTGATCGCCACCGCCACGGGCATGGCCGGAGCGCTCTCGCAGATGGCCGCACCCGGCACGAGCCTTCGCGAACTCTACGAGAAGCACCCGGAGATGGCGCACGCGCTGGTCGACGTGGAGCCCCGGCTGACCCGCATTCTGACCGCCCTCCTGGACGGCCTGCGGGCCTGAGGTGCCGTTCCCGGAGCCGGCCGCCCGCCCACGGCGGCCGGCCGGCCGCGCTCAGGAGGCCCGGTCGGTCTCGCGGACCAGCTCGACGGCACGGCCCAGCGTGGCCAGCCTGTCCTCCAGGGTCGCTCCGGCCGGGTAGAGGCGGACCGTGTCCACACCGGCGTCGCGCCAGACGGCCAGCCGCTCGCGCACCATGGCCTCCGTGCCGATCAGCGTCGTGCCGAGCACCATCTCGTCCGTCACCAGGGCGGCCGCGCCGTCCCGGTCGCCGGCCTGCCAGCGCTCGTGCACCTCGGCGGCCACTTCGGCCCAGCCCTGACGGCTGTAGGCGCCGTTGTAGAAGTTGGTCGACGCCGAGCCCATCCCGCCGAGACTGAAGGCGAGTTCCTTCTTGCGTCCGGCCACCATCGCGCCGAGCGCCTCCTCGTCCGGTGTGAAGGCGACCTCGGCGCCCTGGCACACGTCCAGGTCCGCCCGGGTACGACCGCCGCGCGCCAGGCCCTCGTCGAGCGGGGCGAAGTAGGCCTCGGCCGCGCCCTCGGGCACGAAGCTGGTGCCGAGCCAGCCGTCGGCGACCTCGCCGGTCAGGCGCAGCATGGCGGGGGACAGGGCGGCGAGGTAGACCGGGATCCGGTGTTCGGCGCGCATCGACAGCCGCATCGGCCTGGCCTCGCCGCCGGGCAGCGGGACGGCGAACTCGGCGCCCGAGTAGGAGAGTCTGCCGCCGTCGAAGACCCGCCGCACGATCTCCACCGTCTCGCGCATGCGCCGCAGCGGCCGGGCGAAGGGCACGCCGTGCAGGCCCTCGATCACCTGCGGCCCGGAGGCGCCGAGGCCGAGCAGGAAGCGCCCGCCGGACAGGTTGGAGAGGGTGACGGCCGTCTGGGCCACGGCCGTCGGGGTCCGGGTGCCCAGCTGCATCACGCCGGAACCGAGCAGCATCCGCTCGGTGAGCGCCGCGTAGTAGCCGAGCGCGGAGGGCGCGTCGGAGCCCCAGGCCTCGGCGACCCAGCAGATGTCAAGACCCAGCTTCTCCGCCTCGACGACGAAGTCGCCCAGCTGGGACCAGTGGTCGCCGCCCGAGGCCTCGATCGTGGTGGCCGTCCGCATCACGCCTCCGCCCGCCGCTTGATCTGGGCGAGGGTGGCGGTGATGTTCCGCTCGAACTCCCGCAGCCGGACGAACACGATCTTCTGCTCCTTGTCGGGCATCCGGTCGATCGCCGCGGACAGCCCCGACCGGCCCGGTCCCAGCTGCATCCACTGCGCCAGTTCGGTCCCGCCGTTCTCCGGGCGCAACCTGAACCGCCAGACCGCGGAGGGGGCGGCGGGGTTCTCGACGGCCCAGGCGAAGACCGAGCCGGGTTCGCACTCGATCACCTGGGAGGTGGTCTGCCACGTGCCGAACGCCTCGTGCTCGCTGCGGCCGACGAACCTCGCGCCCACCGCGGGCCGGGTCGCGCCGTCCAGCCAGGAGACGGAGCGGAGTTCCTCGCTCATGTCCGGCATCAGCGCGATGTCGCTGACCAGGGCCCACACCTTCTCCGGTGGGGCGTCGATCCAGGTCCGCACCTCCACCGTGGGTCTGTCCGTGTAGCGTGCGCCCGTCCACTCCAAGGTCGTCGGCCTCCTCGCCGTCCGGGTTCCGACCTTCAGAGTTGCTTCATGAGACTCTCCATGTCAAGAGTCCGGGCCGGGCCCGGCGCGGGCCGGCACCGGACGGCGCTCACTCCGTGCCGAACCGCCGTCGCACGTCCGGGCGCCGCGCGAGCCGCTCGGGATAGCCCGGACCCATCCGCATCGAGGTGTCCCCGGCCCGCAGCGGCGCGCGGCACGCGGCGCAGACCACCTCGGCCGTGGTGTCGTGGTCGCAGGACTCGTGGTGGAACACCACGGGCACCCCGCGCTCCCCGGCCAGCCAGCGGTCGCCCCAGGCGGACATCGCGGCCAGCACCGCGAACAGGTCCCGCCCCTTCTCCGTGAGGACGTAGTCGTACCGTGGCGGCTCGGCCTCGTACAGCCGCTTCTCCAGGATCCCCGCGTCGACCAGGTGGCGCAGCCGGTCGGTCAACGTGTTGCGGGCGATGCCCAGTTCCCGCTGGAACTCGTCGAACCGACGGATCCCGTAGAAGGCCTCCCGCACGACCAGCGGCGTCCAGGGGTCACCCAGCAGGTCGACGGTCCGTGCGATGGAGCACGGCCACGTGGCGAACGACGTCCGTTTCATGGCCCCACGATACCGAGCCCCACGAGCCGAGTCTCATAGGAAAACTGACCTGACGGCAGCGTGTGCGAACGGTTCCACGGCGGTCCGCCGGGCGCGGGCCGCGTGGACAGCGCCGCCGGGTGCGCTTTGACTGGTCATGACGGAATCCCTACGCCGAGACGAGGTGCCGGCCATGGAGATCGCGGGATCGGTCGCCGTCGTGACCGGAGCGAACCGGGGGATCGGGCTGGCGTTCTGCCGCGCCCTGCTGGACCGGGGCGCGGCCAAGGTGTACGCCGGCGTCCGCCGGCCGGAGGACTTCGGCGAGCCGGGTCTGGAACCGCTGCGCCTGGACGTCACCGACCACGACCAGGTCGCGTCGGCCGCGCGGACGGTGTCCGACGCCACCGTCGTGATCAACAACGCGGGCATCCAGGGCGGCCCGCCGCTGCTGGCGGACGGCTCCCTTGACGGGGCCCGGCGCGAGCTGGAGGTGAACTACCTCGGCACCTGGGCCGTCTCCCGCGCCTTCGCGCCGGTCCTCGCGGCCAACGGCGGCGGAGCGCTGGTGAACATGCTGTCCGTGGCCTCCTGGCGGGCCAACAGCAGGTTCCCGAGCTACGCGGCGTCGAAGTCCGCCCAGTGGTCGCTGACCAACGCGCTGCGCCTGGCCCTGCGGGACCAGGGGACGCTGGTCGTCGGCGTGCACGTGGGCTACGTGGACACCGACGCCACCACGGAGGTCCCCGGTCCGAAGATCGACCCGGCCGAGGTGGCGGCGCGGACCATGGACGCCGTCGCCCGTGACGAGCCGGAGGTGCTGGTCGACGAGGCGGCCCGGAAGGTCCGCGCGGCGCTGTCCGGGCCGCTCGACCTCCTCTACGACACCGTCTGAGCGTGCGGCGGCGCAGGCCGCGGACGGGACCCGACCCAGTGGTGAGGTGAGCCATGCAGAGCGACTTCGACGTCGTCGTCCTGGGGGCCGGGCCCGGCGGCTACGTGGCCGCGATCCGCGCCGCCCAGCTGGGCCTGCGCACCGCCGTCGTGGAGGGCCGGTTCTGGGGCGGGGTCTGCCTGAACATCGGGTGCATCCCGGCCAAGGCGCTGCTGCGCAACGCCGAGGTGGCCCAGCTCGTCACGCACGACGCGGAGAAGTTCGGCGTGCGGATCAGCGGCGAGGTCGCCCTGGACTACCGCGCCGCCTACGAGCGCAGCCGGGTGGTGGCCGACGGACGCGTCAAGGGCGTCGGCTACCTGATGCGCAAGAACGGGATCGCGCAGTTCGACGGACAGGGCACCTTCCTCGACCCGCACACCCTCCAGGTGCGGATGCGGGACGGTGAGACGGCCCTGTCCTTCCGCTCCTGCGTCGTCGCGACCGGCTCGACCGTGAAGCTGCTGCCGGGCACCACCCTGGGACGGCGCGTGGTCACCTACGAGGAGCAGATCCTCTCCGACACCCTGCCCGGCAGCCTGGTCATCGCGGGCGCGGGGGCCATCGGCGTCGAGTTCGCGTACCTGCTGCGGTCCTACGGCGTCGAGGTCACCCTGGTGGAGTTCCTGGACCGGATCGCACCGCTGGAGGACGAGGAGGTCTCCGCCGAACTCACCCGGCGCTTCAAGCGCCTGGGCATCCGCGTGCTGACCTCGACGGCCGTCCAGGGGATCGAGGAGACCGAGGACGGCGTGCGCGTGAGCGTCCGCCGGGGCGGCACCGATCAGGTCCTCGAGGCCGAGAAGGTGCTCCAGGCCACCGGCTTCCAGCCGCGCACGGCCGGCTGCGGACTGGCCGCCGCCGGAGTACGCCTGACCGGGCGCGGCGCCGTCGACATCGACGGGTACTGCCGGACCAGCGTGCCGCACATCTACGCGATCGGGGACGTCACGGCCAAGCTGATGCTCGCGCACACCGCCGAGGCGATGGGCATCGTCGCCGCCGAGAGCATCGCCGGCGCGGAGACCATGGAGCTGGACTACCGCATGATCCCGCGGGCCACCTTCTGTCAGCCGCAGATCGCCAGCTTCGGCTGGACCGAGGCGGAGGCGCGCGCCGAGGGCTTCGACGTGCGGGTGGCGAAGTTCCCCTTCACGGCCAACGCCAAGGCGCACGGCTTCGGCGACACGGCCGGGTTCGTGAAGCTGGTGAGCGACGCCCGTCACGGCGAACTGATCGGGGGACACCTGATCGGCCCGGACGTGACCGAGCTGCTGCCTGAGCTGACGCTGGCGCAGAAGTGGGACCTCACGGTGACCGAACTCGCCCGCAACGTCCACGCCCACCCCACGCTGAGCGAGGCGGTCCAGGACGCCCTGCACGGACTCGCCGGCCACATGATCAACCTCTGAGGCCCCGCGAACCACCGGTGACCCGGGCCTTCGGGCGGGTGGAGTAACCTGCTTCGGCCCCGGCAACCCGCGTCCCTGGAGGAAGCATGCCCACCGCGGACGAGCTGATCAGCCCCGACGGCATCCGTCGTCTGGCGGCCGTCCTCCAGGAGGCGGCCCCCCGCGCGTCGCGCTGGCAGGCCGTCGCGGACAGCCCGGCCCTGCTCGGCCCGCTGGGTCTGAGCGACCGGGCCCGGACGGTGGCCGAGGCGCTCCTGGCCGACTGCGGCCGGGACTACGAGGAACTGGCCCGTGCGGTACGGCGGGCGCTCACCCGGACCGAGCTGACGGGCTGGATGATCTGGCCGGTCAGCGAGGCCGTCGCCGTCGCGGCCACCGCCTCCGGCACCGGCCGGCACGTCGACGACGGCCTGGACCTGCTGGCCCGGCTCACGCCGCGGCTGACGGGTGAGTTCGCGCTCCGCACCTTCCTCGTCGCGGACCTGGACCGCACCCTCGCCACGGCCCTGGCCTGGACCGCCTCCGCGGACCCCGCCGTGCGCAGGCTGGCCAGCGAGGGCACCCGCCCCAAGCTGCCCTGGGCCCGGCAGGTGCCCGCGCTCAACCGCGACCCCGCCGTCACGGTCCCCGTCCTGGACCGGCTGTACACCGACGACTCGCCGGACGTGCGCCGCTCGGTGGCGAACCACCTCAACGACATCTCCCGGCTGGACGCCGGACTGGCCACGGGGACCGCGGCCCGCTGGCTGCGCGAGCCGCGGGCCACCACCGCCGCCCTGGTCCGGCACGCCATGCGCACCCTGGTCAAGCGGGGCGACCCGGCCGCCCTGGAACTGGTCGGGTTCCACGGCGGTGCCGACGACCTGAAGGTGGTCGGGCCACTGCTGGCGGAGAGCGACGTCCCCATGGGCGGTGACCTCGTCTTCACGGCCCGCATCACCAACGTCTCGGCGCGCCCCGTCTCCCTCGCCGTCGACTACGTCGTCCACCACCTGAAGGCGAACGGCAGGCCGGCGCCGAAGGTGTTCAAGCTCGCCAAGCGCGAACTGGCACCCGGCGAGTCGGCCGACGTACGGCGGAGCCATTCGTTCCGGCCCCTCACCACCCGCGTCTACTACCCGGGCGCGCACGCCGTGCAGCTCCAGGTAAACGGGCACCGCTTCGACCTCGCGGACTTCCGGCTGCTGGCGGCCGACGGCCCCGCGCCGCGGGCCGCCGGGGAATGATCCCCGTCCCGCCGGTGGTTGCGAGGACGGCCGTACCATGACCTGACCGTCCCCAAGCCGTCCCGAGGAGCCACCGTGGCCCGCCCCCGCACCGCCGCACGCACCGTGGAGCACCCCGAGCTGTCGGAGGTCTCGCTCCAGCAGGTGCTGGAGGCGCTGGTGGATCCGGTACGGCGCATGGTGGTGGCGCAGCTCGCCCGCGCGGGCGAGGACCTGAGCTGCGGGACGTTCCAGGCCCCGGTCTCCCTCTCCACGCTGACCCACCACTTCAACGTGCTGCGCGAGGCCGGCGTGATCCGGCAGTACTACGTCGGGACCGCCAAGATGAACACGCTCCGCGCCGACGAGGTGGAAGGGCGTTTTCCCGGCCTGCTGACGGCCGTGCTGGACGCCGTGGCCGCGGAGGACGGGAAGCGCGTGGACGAGGTGAGCGTCGGCTGAGGCCGCCGTCCGGATTATATTTTGATCGCCGTCGAAATTTGACGACTATCGAAGCTTGGGGCAGGGTGGCTCGTGCCGCCGAGCGCGTTCGGCGCGCGGCACCTCCCTTCTCTCCTGTCCCGAGGACGGATTCACCATGGCACGACTCGTGCAGTTCGATCAGACCGGCGGACCCGAGGTCCTGACCCTCCGCGACGTCGAGGTCGGTGATCCCGGCGCCGGGGAGGTGCGGATCCGCGTCGACGCGATCGGCCTCAACCGCGCCGAGATCATGTACCGCGAGGGCAGCTACTTCTACGACCCGGTCTTTCCCTCGACCCTGGGCTACGAGGCCGCCGGCGTCGTCGAGGCGGTCGGCGAGGGCGTGACCGGCCTCGCCGTGGGCGACCCGGTCGCCGTCGTACCGCAGTTCCTCCAGACCGACTACGGCACCTACGGCGACCACGTCCTCGTCCCCGCCTCGGCCGTCGTGCCCCGCCCCGCCGACGTCGACCCCGTCCGGGCGGCGGCCGTGTGGATGGCCTACATCACCGCCTACGGGCCGCTCGCCGAGAGCGGCCGGGTGCGGCCCGGCGACCACGTACTGATCTGCGCGGCCTCCAGCAGCGTCGGACTGGCCGCCGTCCAGATCGTCCGCCACATCGGCGCGATCCCGATCGCCACCACCCGCGGCCCCGGCAAGAAGCAGCGGCTCCTGGACGCGGGCGCGGCCCACGTGATCGTCACCGACGAGGAGGACCTGCCCGCCAGGATCAAGGAGATCACCGGCGGGGAAGGCGTCCGGCTGGCGTTCGACCCGGTCGCGGGACCCGGTGTCGAGACCCTCGCCCAGGGCATCTCGCCCGGCGGATTCCTGGTGGTCTACGGCGCCCTCGACCCGCGGCCCACGCCGCTGCCCAACGCCCAGTCCTTCCCCGCGCTGACCAGCAGCACCTACACGCTGTTCGAGATCACCACCGACCCCGAGCGGCTGCGGCGCGCGGTCGCCTTCATCAACGCGGGGCTCAGCTCCGGCGCCTTCGTACCGGTCGTCGACCGCACCTTCGACCTCGCGGACATCGCCGAGGCGCACCGCTACATGGCGGCCAACGAACAGGTCGGCAAGATCGTCGTCACCGTCGGCCACGACGCCACGGCGGCGTGACCGCGCCGTACCGCGGCCACCGCCAGCGCGTGTGAGGGCTCAGTCCTCGCCCCGCACCACGTTCCAGTCGTCCCCGGGCCGCGGCCGCTCCGGGCCGCCGTCGGCCGTCGCCCGCACCCAGGTGCGTACGCCCTTTCCGCGCAGGCGGCGTGCCGTCGCCCATCCCGTCTCGGATCCGCGGCTGCCGCTGGTGTCGATGACTTCCATGCTCACGACGTCGTCTTCTCTCTGCCCCGGCCGACCGGGTCCGGGGCGTCGCGGGGTCGTTCTTGGCGGGTCCCCGGTCGGCGGCCCCGGAAACCCCGGGCCGCTCCCGGCGGGCCCCTGGTACGCCGCAGGGCGGGATCCCGGAAGAGGGATCCCGCCCTGCGGGGTACGGCTCCGTCAGTGCTTGAAGACGTCCTTGGTCTTCTCCTTGGCCTGGCGGGCCGCGCCCTTCGACTTCTTGGCCTGGCCTTCGGCCGTCATCCGCTCGTTGCCCACCGCGCGGCCGACCGTCTCCTTGGCCTTGCCGGTGGCCTCTTCGATCTTGCCCTTGGCCTTCTGCTCTCCGGACATCCTCGTTCACCGTCCTCATCCCGTGGGGGAAACCGTGCTGACCACCGAGTAACCCCATGGCGGCCGTCGAAACAGGACGTCACCCGTTCGGCGTGCCGTCACTCGGAACCGGACGGCGGGAGCAGTGTGCCCAGCGGACCGAGATCCAGGTTGAGGTCCTCCATGGTCAGCCCGTGGTCGGCGCACAGCTCGGCCATGCGGTCGTGGAGGATCATGAGGGTCGAGCCCAGCCGCTCCTCCTGGTCCTCGGTGAGGTCGCCCTGGTCCACACGGTGCAGCGCCTGGCGCTCCATGAGCTGCCGCAGCAGCTCGACCAGCGTGAGCACGAGCCTGACCAGGTCCCGTTCGACGGTGTCGGGATCGGTCCTGATGCGGCGGACCGGCTGCGACGGCCCCGGCCGCCCGGCGGGCGCCGCGTCCTCGGGTACGGCGGGCAGCAGCCGGAAGGCCCGGCCGGCCGCGTCGGCCACCTCGGCCAGACGGTCCGGTGACCCGGGAGGCCGGCCGGCGCGTCCGCCGGTCACGACGGGTCCTCCGGGCCTTCCGGGTCCGCCCACGGCGAGGGGTTCCGGGCGCTCACGGAGACGATCAGGGCCCGCAGCGAGACGCGCACCAGGTCGATGTCGGCGATCGAGAGCACCAGGTCGCCGGTGACGACGACACCGCCGCTGAGCAGCCGGTCGAGCAGGTCGACGAGGGCCACCTGGCGCTGGGCCAGCGGCTCGGTCCCGGCCCGCTCCACGTCCGTCATGGCGCCCGCTCCGCCGCGGGCGGCTCACCGCCGGGCGGCGCGGTGAAGGAGTACGGCGCCCACGGGCCGGTGACGTCGATCCGGACGCCGGGCAGGTCACGGACGGCCCCGAGGACCTGGGCACGGAAGTCCGCCGCCGTCTCGCGGGACAGCAGATAGGCGTCGTTGACGACGTTCTCCCCGCCGCCGACCGCCAGTTCTCCCTGCTGGACCCGGTGCCGGGCGTGATCGGCGGCCAGCGCGCGGCCGATCGCCTCGACCCGGTCGGCGGCCTGCCGGGCGGCCCGGTAGGACTCGTCGCGCGTGTGCCGCTGGGAGCGCCGGGCGCGGAGGTAGGCCCGGCCCGGGCTGACCCCCTCGGCGGTGCCGGCCGCCACCGCCGCGTCGGCGTCCTGCGCCTCCGGCCGGCCCTCGACGTAGATCTTCACGCCCCATTCGAGACGGCCCGCCAGCCGCCGCAGGGCCTGCGAGAGCGCGTCCGCCTGCTCGCGCAGCACCGCCGCGACCCGCTCGTCGTCCAGGTACACCGTGGCGAGCCGCAGCGGCAGCACCGTGGTGCGCGCGGCCGCCGCCTCGATCACCCCGTGGTGGGCCCTGGCGACGGACTCCAGCCAGCCCAGGTCCTCCAGGTGACGGCGCAGGGCGTCTTCCCGGAAGTCCTCGGCGGGTACCGCGCTGACGGCCGCCACCGGCGCGTCCCCGGCGTCCTGCGGCACCAGGCGCACGGGCGCTCCCGCGACCCCCGCCACCGCGCCGAGGGCCGCGCCGAGGCCCTCGGCGGGGCGCAGCACGGCGTAGACGTAGGCGACCTCCTCAGTCATCGGCCGCTCCGTTCCCGCGCCGGGTGCGGGAGGTCCGCGGCGGACGCCGGCGTCCGGCGGCCGGCCGCGGCTCGTCCGCGGGCAGCGCGGGCTCCTCCCGCAGGGCCTCGATCTCGGCCCGCAGCCTCCGGTTCTCCTCGGCCAGGGCTCGTTCCCCGGCCCGGGAGGACAGCGACGGGTCGTGCTCCCACCAGTCGATGCCCATCTCCCGGGCCTTGTCGACGGAGGCGACGATCAGCCGGAGCTTGACGGTGAGCAGCTCGATGTCGAGGAGGTTGATGCGGATGTCTCCCGCGATGACGATGCCCTTGTCCAGGACGCGTTCCAGGATGTCGGCCAGGTTCGCGGAGGAGCCGTGGTCGTAGCCGTACGGAGCCGTCGCGCGCGACGGGTACGTGCTCAGCCGGTCGGCCGGTGGTCCGGACACCGCAAGCACCTCGATTCCGGGTCAGGGAGCGGGATCGCCCCGCCGGAAGGCCGCGATCTCCTCCAGCCGGTCCAGCAGCCGGTCCTCGCGCTCCTCGAAGGCGGCCTGGTCGATACGGCCCGCCAGCAGCTCTCTCTCCAGGGCGGCCAGTTCACGCTCGACGGGTTCCGGGTCGTAGTACTCCTGCTCGGCGGCCTCGACCACCCGGTCGACGACCCAGCCCACCCCGCGCACCGGCGCGAGCGGAAGGGTCAGGAGTTGAGTCAGCAAGCCCATGAGCGGTGCCTCTCAGACGAAACTGTAGGGAGGCAGAGGTCCGCGCAGCCGGATCTCGCACTCCTCGCCGAGCTGGTTGGCCAGGCTGATCCCCGTGGCCAGGAACATCTCCTCCTTGTCCGCGGGGACCAGGAAGGAGACGCTGAGGAAGTCCTCTCCGCCGGGAGCCGAGACGCTCTCGTCGGAGACGTACGGGTGCAGGGCCTCGACGATGCCCTTGGCGAGCGCCTCCTGGCGCGTCTCGGCCTCCCGCGCGACCAGCTCGCCGAGGGCGAGCGACATCTGCGGGGTGCCTGAGCCGTCGCGGATCGCGGTGTTGAGCTCGCGGGCCTCGTCGGACTCCAGCAGGATCCGGCGCAGCAGCGCCGCCTCCTCCCACGAGCACTTCAGGTTGTACTCGGTGGTGGCGTCCAGCGTGCGCAGCCGCTCCGCGTACTCGGCCGCCCTGCCCTCCAGGGCCGCGCGCACGGCGTCGTCGTCCTCGGTCGTCATGCCGAACCGCAGCGGCAGCACGGCACCGTCGGCCATCAGCCGCTCCTGGACCTCCTGATGGGCCGCGACGTCACGCCGCCTGGCCCGCAGTCCCTCGGGCGCCTCGCTGACGACCGCGCGCAGGCCCCCGCCGGCCACCGTGCGCAGCGCGGCGGGCGGGTCGCCGACGCCGTGGACGCCGTCGAGCCGCGCCGGATGGTCCTCGGAGATGATGGAGTACACGTAGACGGCCATGGTCATTCCCTCCGCCGCCGCGATGCCGTTCTGGCCGGCCGCCGCCGCTGGCGTGGCTCCTCCTCGTACTCGGGCTCGTCCTCCTCCTCCTCGTCGCCGTCGCCGCCCGTCAGGGTGTCCTTGACGGCCTCGACCGCGCCGGTCAGGGCGCCCTTGGACTTGCCCGCGGCACCGCCCTCGGTGATCTCGCCGACGAGGTCGGTGAGCTGGGTGGGCTGCTTGCTGCCCGATTCGAGGTCGAGGCGGTTGCAGGCCTCGGCGAAGCGGAGATAGGTGTCGACGCTCGCCACGACGATGCGGGCATCGATCTTGAGGATCTCGATGCCGACGAGCGACACGCGGACGAAGACGTCGATGACGAGCCCGCGGTCCAGGATCAGTTCCAGGACGTCGTACAGGCTGCCGGTGCTGCCGCGCGAGACACCGCCCGCGCCCTGTGGCACCACAGTCATGGTGCCTCCCTTCACCACCCCCTGGTGCGGATTCAGCGGCGCCGGTCGATCTGGCCGCGGGTGTAGCGGCGAGTCCGTTCGTACGCCAGCAGTTCGCCTCTCGCACTCAGCGTCACGTGGTAGGTACCCAGGACGCTGGTGGTTTCGGGTACTCGTTCCAGTTCGAGTACCTCGACATCGGCTTCCCATCCCTCCTCGGTCCGTCTGATTGCCGAAACCGACTCAGGGGCGCGTCCGAGGAGTTCCTCCAGCTGCCCCGACGCGGAGCGCATGGCCCAGGCCGCCGAGTGTCCGGCGGGTCTCCGGGTGCTGCCGCCCGTGCGGGTGCTGCGCCGTGCATCGTCGTGACTGCGGGAGGGGCGTCTGCCACTCCCCGTGCCGTTCTTGTCGGACGCGGCCATGTTCCCAACTCCGTCGCTGGAGCGCGCTCCACCATGGTCAAAATGTACTATTTCACCATATACATCTTGAAAGTGTGCTGCGACGGGCCGATGGCGACCGTGCGCCGCCGTCCGGCCGCGCAGCGGCTCGCCGGAGGGAATGATCGATGAACGAATCGACGAAAATCGCTCTCGCTGCCGCCGTCGCCGGCGGCTACGTCCTCGGCCGCACCAAGAAGGGAAAACTCGCGTTCGGCCTCGCCACGTACATGGCGGGCCGCCGTTTCGGTCTCGAACCCCAGCAGCTGCTCACCGAAGGACTGCGCAGGCTCCAGGAGATCCCCCAGGTCGCGGACCTCAACGAGCAGCTGCGCGGCGAGTTCAAGGACGCGGGACGCAAGGCCCTCGTGGCGGCCGCCGACCGTAAACTCGCGGACTTCGCGGACGCCTTGCACGAGCGGACCGCGCGCGTCGGAAGCGGGAAGCGGAAGGACGAGGACGAGGAGGAGTACGAGCCCGAGGAGGACGAGGAGGGCGAGGAGGAGGAGTACGAGGACGAGTACGAGGACGAGGGCGAGGGCGAAGGCGAGGGCGAAGGCGAGGGCGAAGGCGAGGGCGAGGCCCCGGAGGTGGAAGAAGAGGACGAGGACCAGGGGGAATTGGAGGACGAGGAGGAGGAAGAGGAGCCCGAGGAGGAGGAGTCGGAGGAGCCCGAGCCGGAGGAGAAGCCCAGGGCCAGGAGGTTCGGGTCACGGCGGAGCCGGTCCGGGCAGCGGACCGAGGACACCGAGAAGGAGCCGTCCGGACACCGTACGTCCGCGCCTCGCAAGGCCCCGGCGCGCAAGGCCGCCGCCAAGAAGGCGCAGCCGGCCAAGAAGGCGACCGCCGAGAAGCAGGCACCCGCCCGGAAGTCCGCGGCGAAGAGGACAGCGCCTCCGGCGAGGAAGGCCGCGGCGAAGAAGACCGCGGCGCCCGCCAGGAAGACCGCGGCGAAGAAGACCGCCGCGAAGAAGACTGCCTCGAAGAAGACGACTGCCAAGAAGACGTCCGCGCGGCGGAGGTAGGCCATGGTGAGGACGGAACAGCAGAACGAGCAGGACCAGTCCTCCGGCCTGGACCGGTTGCGCGAGGAGGTCGTCGACTTCCTCGGTGCGCAGGTGGAGCATCTCGCGGACGTCGCGGGCGGCAAGGTGGAGGGACTGACCGACCAGTTGATGGACGTGGTCGACGGCGGCGGTGTCCTGCCGAAGGTCGGCGCCCGTGTCCTCCAGGGGGATTCGCCCGTCAAGGCGCTGATCGGCGAGAAGGCGAAGAGCATCAAGGACAGCGCCACCGAGAAGATCTCGAACCTGTTCGGCGGCGGCGGCAAGGGCCGCAAGTCCGGAACTCCCAAGGTGACGACCATCATCGAGCACCTGGACGTGGGTGTGCCGATCCGGGTCGCCTACGACCACTGGACCCATTTCGAGAAGTTCAGCTCCTTCACCAAGGGCGTGCGCAGTGTCTCCCAGGGGGACGAGACCAGCAGCGACTGGAAGGTGAAGGTCGGTCCCTCCACGCGTTCGTGGAAGGCCACCGTCCAGGAACAGGTCCCGGACGAACGCATCATGTGGACGTCCGACGGTGCCAAGGGCAGCACCCGGGGCTGCGTCAGCTTCCACGAGGTGACGCCCACGCTCACCCACATCGTGCTCGTCGTCGAGTACTACCCCTCCGGCCTCTTCGAGAAGACCGGCAACCTGTGGCGTGCCCAGGGCCGCCGGCTGCGGCTGGACGCGAAGCACTTCCAGCGTTTCGTCACCCTCTCCGACGAGGACCCCGACGGCTGGCGCGGCGAGATCCGCGACGGCGAGGTGGTCCGCACGCACGAGGAGGCGATGGAGGAGGAAGAGGCGGAGCGCGAGGACGGGGAACCGGAAGAGGAGACGGGCGAGGAGGACGAGGAGCAGCGGCCCGAGGACGAGTACCCGGAGGAGGACGCGGACGACGACGACGAGTACGACGACGAGTACGAGGACGAGGACGAGGAGGACGACGGCGAGGGCGAGGAGGCCGACGAGTACCGCGAGGACGAGGCTGAGGAGGACGACGTCCGCAGGCGGTGAGGGCGGGCGCGGGAGCGGTGGCGGCGGCGTGGCTCCGCGGACGTGCGCAAGTGACGCGGCCCGCGCGGCCGAACACGGCAGTCCCGGCGAACTCCGGTCCGGGGACGGGATCTACGCGCGTCTGCGGGCCGCCTGGGCGGAGGGACGCGGCTGCGCCCTCCGGCACCCCGGACAGCGTGGCGTGCGGGAGTCCCGCACTGGCTCCATGCTGGAGACGAGGGGCGGCAGACGAGGGGGGCGCGGCAACGGAGGGAGTGGTGGGGATGCAGGTCGTTGTGGACCTCACGCGCTGCCAGGGCTACGCACAGTGCGTCTTCCTCGCACCGCAGGTTTTCGAGCTGCACGGCGACGAGGGGCTGCTGTACGCCACGGCCGTCCCGGACGACCAGGTGGAGCGGGTGCGCCAGGCCGTGGCGGCGTGCCCGGTGCAGGCGATCCTCCTCGGGGAAGGGGTGAGCGGCGGTGCCCGATGACCTCAAGGACGGCCGGATCGTCGTCGTCGGCGCCTCGCTCGCGGGTCTGAGGGCCGCGGAGGCGCTGCGCGACGAGGGCTTCGCCGGTTCGGTGACCGTGGTCGGCGACGAGTCCCGGCCGCCCTACGACCGGCCGCCACTGTCCAAGCAGGTGCTGCTCGGGCAGGCGACCGCGGACACCACCGGACTGCCGATGCGCCGCGACCCGGACGCCGACTGGCGGCTCGGCGTACCCGCCACGGGCCTCGACCCGCTCGCGAAACAGGTACTCCTCGCGGACGGCGAGTCCCTGCCGTACGACCGGCTGCTGATCGCCACCGGCACCCGCGCCCGCCCCTGGCCCAAGGCCGACGAGGGCGCCCTGGACGGCGTGTTCACGCTGCGCACCAGCGAGGACGCCGCGGGACTCGCCGCACGGCTGGCCGCCGGACCCGAACGGGTCCTGGTCATCGGCGGCGGCTTCACCGGCTCCGAGATCGCCTCCGCCTGCCGCGAACGCGGCATCGCCGTCACCGTCGCCGAACGCGGCCCCGCACCGCTCGTCGGCGCCCTCGGCGGCACCCTGTCGAAACTCGCCGCCGTCATGCACCGCAACCACGGCGTCGACCTGCGCACCGGCGTGACGGTCAACGCCCTGCTCGGCGACGGCGACGGCGCCTTCGTCGGCGCGCAGCTCTCCGACGGCAGCCGCGTCGACGCCGACGTGTGCGTCGTGGCGCTCGGCGCCGTCCGCAACGTCGAATGGCTGGCCGACTCCGGACTGGCCGCGGGCCCGCGCGGCGTGACGTGCGACGCCGGCTGCCGCGCCTTCACCATGTACGGGATCGTCACCGACGACGTGTTCGTGGCCGGCGACGTCTCGCGCTTCCCCCACCCGCTCTTCGGCTACCAGCTGCTCTCCCTGGAGCACTGGGGCAACGCGGTCGAACAGGCAGCGGTCGCGGCCCACAACATGGTCAGCCCCGGCCCGCTGCGCCGCCCGCACCTCGCCATCCCGACGTTCTGGTCGACCCAGTTCGGGCTCAACATCAAGTCCGTGGGCGTGCCGACCTACTCCGACCACGTGGTCATCGCGCAGGGGTCCCTGGAGGCGCGCCGCCTGGTCATGGTCTACGGCTTCCAGGGGCGGGTCACCGCCGCGGTCACCGTCGACATGGCCAAGTCCCTCGACTACTACCGGCACATGATCGAGACGGCCGCCCCGTTCCCGCCCCCGCCCGGCGCGGCGGACCGGGCGCTCGCGGCCGACGTCCCGGTCCCCTCCGACGTCCCGGACCCCTCCGTGCTCTCCCACGGCCCCACCGTGGCGCTCACCGGCTACCTGCCCGACCGCCGGCTGGCCGTGGTGCGGCCGACGCACTGACCCGAGCCCGGCCACGACTCCCACCCCGAGGAGCCACCATGGACTCCGAGACGCTACTGGCCCGGATCACCGACTACGCCAGCCGCCCCGACCCCTACCCGCTCTACGCGGAACTCAGGGAGACCGGCCGCGCGGTACGGCAGGCGGACGGCAGCCACCTCGTCGGCGGCTACCACGACATCGCCGCCCTGCTCCACGACCCGCGGATGAGCGCCGATCCGCGCAGCCGCGGCCAGGAGACCCGCAAGCCGCCCTTCCTGCGGCTCGACGACCCCGAACACCACCGGCTGCGCACGCTCGCCATGCGGCCCTTCGGACCACCGCACAGCCCCGGACACGTCGACGCCATGCGCGACGAGGTCGCCCGCATCACCGCGGAACTGCTGGCGCCCCTGGAGGCCGGCGGCCGGATCGACATCGTCGACGAGTTCGCCTACCCGCTGCCCGTCACGGTGATCTGCCGCCTGCTCGGCGTACCGCGCGAGGACGAACCGCTCTTCCGGGCCTGGTCCGACACCCTGGTCGCGTCCGCCGACCTCACCCCCGAGGACGCCGGCTCCGCCGCGAAGCACGAGGCGGGCGACCAGGCACGGACCGAGCTGGGCGGCTACCTGGTGAACCTCGCCGAACAGCGCCGCGGCCACCCGGACGGCGACCTGCTCTCCGCGTTCGTCAACGAACCCGACCCGGCCCTGCGGCTCACCCAGGAGGAACTCGCCGAGACCGCAGTCCTGTTGCTCATCGCGGGCCACGAGACGACCGTCAACCTCATCACCAACGGCGTGCTCACCTTCCTGCGCGGCCCCGAACACCTGGACCTGCTCCGCCGCGAACCCGGCCTGATGCCGCGCACGGTCGAGGAACTCCTGCGCTACGAACCCCCCGTCCACATGCGCGAACGCATCCCGCTCACCGACATCGACGTCGACGGCACCACCCTTCCGCGGGGCACCCCGGTCGTCCTCGCGCTCGCCTCGGGCAACCGCGACCCGCGCCGGTTCGAGGACCCCGACCGGTTCGACCCGACCCGCCCGGACAACGAACACCTCGGCTTCGGGAACGGCATCCACCTCTGCTACGGCGGACCACTGGCCCGTATCGAGGCCCAGACCGCGCTGAGCGCGCTGCTTCCGCTGCTCGGCACCGCGAGCCTGGTCGAGGACCCGCCGCCGTACCGGCAGAACGCCATGCTGCGCGGCCCCCGCCACCTACTCCTCCAGCTGTGACCCGCCGCCCGTGGTGGCGAACTGCCTGCGGTAGTGGGTCGGGGTGGTGCCCAGGTGGCGGGCGAACACCCGGCGCAGGGTCTCGTCGGTGCCCAGCCCGCTGCGGTGCGCCGCCGAGGTGACGCTGTGGCCCTCCAGAAGCAGTTGGCGGGCCCGGTCCAGCCGGACCCGCTCGACCCAGCGGGCGGGCGTGGTGTCCAGTTCGGCGCGGAACAGCCGGGCCAGGTGACGCGGGCTGACGGCGGCCGACGCGGCCAGCGACGGCAGACTGTGGTCGGCGGTCGGGTCCGCCAGCACGGAGGCGACCAGACCGCGCAGGAGGTCGCTGCGGGCCGGCGGGGTGGTGAGGGCCGTGGAGAACTGCGACTGCCCGCCCGGCCGTTGCATGAAGACGACCAGTTCGCGGGCGATGTCCCGGGCCACACCTGCGCCGTGGTCCTCCTCCACCAGGGCCAGCGCGAGATCGATGCCCGCGCTGATCCCCGCCGAGGTGAGGTACCGGCCGTCCCGGACGTGGATGGCGTCCGGCTCGACCCGAACCCGCGGACAGCGGCGGGCGAACGCGTCCGCGTGCCGCCAGTGGGTCGTCGCCCGGCGCCCGTCGAGCAGGCCCAGCTCGCCGAGCACGAACGCGCCGGTGCACACCGAGGCGACCCGGCGCGCCGGTCCCGTGAGCCCACGGACCGAGGCCAGCAGTTCCTCCTCGACCGGCCGCTCGGCCAGCCGGTCACCGCCCGCGACCAGCACCGTGTCGACGGGACCCGCGTCGGCCGCCGCCACGGTGCCGCAGAGCGCCGGTCCTGCGGAGCTGGTGACCGTCCCGCCGGCGGGCGAGACCAGCACCAGCTCGTAGGGGCCGGCGAGCCGGCCCGCCTGGTGCAGCACCTCCGAGGGACCGCTGACGTCGAGCAGGGTGACGCCCTCGAAGACCACCAGGCCCACACGATGTGCCATGTCCGAATCCGTGGTTTTCCCGGCAGCAGAGACATGGCCCAGCCTACGCCGCCCCGGCGACCCTGGACGCAGTCACCCCATCCACCACGGAGGCAGAGGACGATGAGCGAAGAGATCGCAGGCGTACGGATCCCGGACACGGCGCTGGTGCGGGAGGCCACCGAGCTGGTCCGCGACGTCGCCGAACCGCTGGTGTTCGACCACTCCCGGCGGGTCTTCCTGTGGGGCTCGCTGCGCGGCACGGCCCTCGGGCTGTCCTACGACCCCGAGCTGCTGTACGTCGGGGCGATGTTCCACGACCTCGGGCTCACCAAGAGCCTGCGCCGCACCGACCAGCGTTTCGAGATCGACGGCGCCGACGAGGCCCGCCGCTTCCTGCACGGCCACGGCGTCACGGGCGAGCCCGCCGACCGGGTCTGGACCAGCATCGCCCTGCACACCACGCCGGAGATCCCGCTCCACATGGCACCCGAGATCGCGCTGGTCACCCGCGGGGTCGAACTGGACGTCCTGGGCATCGGCTACCACGAGGTCAGCGACGAGCAGCGCGCCGCGGTCGTCGCCGCGCATCCGCGCCCCGACTTCAAGAACCGGATCCTGGCCGCCTTCACCGAGGGCATCCAGGACCGCCCCGACACCACCTTCGGCAACGTCAAGGCCGACGTCCTGGCCCACTACGTCCCCGGTTTCCACCGCGGCGACTTCGTCGAGGTCATCAAGGGCTCCGCCTGGCCCGAGTGACCGGTGCCCCGGCAAGCTCTGCTCGTCATGGGCGTCCACCAGGTCAGCCCCCGCGACAAGACGTTCGCCGCCGTGGCGGGCCGTGCGGCCTCCCTGGCGGAACGCCCGGACGGCCGCGCTCTGACGGCCGCCGGGACCGGCGGCGCCCTCAGCGCGCCGCCGGATGCGGCAGGTCCTGCGCCTCCAGGCTGATCAGCTGCTCCGACGTCGGGGCGGACAGCTCGGCGACCCGCTGTGCCTGGCGCTCGGTCATCTCCTGGAATATCTGGCGGGCCGAGCGGCCGTTGCCGAAGCCCTCGCCGCGGGGCATCCCCTCGAAGAGGCCGAGCAGCTCGGTGCGGGCGGTGGACGTCAGCTCGTAACGGTGCTGACCGGCCTGGAACTCCACGATCGAGACCAGCTCGGCGGACTCGTAGTCCTCGAAGAGCAGCGTGCGGCCGAAACGGGAGGCCAGACCCGGGTTCGAGCCGATGAAGCGGTGCATGTCACCGGGGTAGCCCGCGGCGATCACCACGACATCGTCGCGGTGGTCCTCCATCAGTTTCACCAGGGTCGCCACGGCCTCGGTGCCGAAGTCGTTGCCCGCCAGCGCCGGCGCCAGCGAGTAGGCCTCGTCGATGAAGAGCACCCCGCCGAGCGCCCGGTTGAAGGCGGCGGTGGTCTTCGGACCGGTGTGGCCGACGTACTCGCCCACCAGCGCGGTCCGGTCGACCTCGACCAGGTGGCCCCGGCGCAGCAGACCGAGGGCCTTGAGGAGCCGGCCGTACAGGCGCGCCACCGTGGTCTTGCCGGTGCCCGGGTTGCCCGCGAACACCAGGTGCCGGCTGAGCGGCGGGGCCGGCAGCCCGGCCTCCTCGCGGCGCCGTACCGTCTGCATGAGCTTGACCAACGACCCGACGTCCTGCTTCACCCGGTCCAGACCGACCAGCTCGTGGAGTTCGCCGAGCAGGTCCTCCAGGTTCTCCTCCTCCGGCTCCTCCGTGTCGTCCCCGGCCTTCTTCGCGGCCTTCGTGGAAGGGGCCGCGCCCGAGGTGCCGTTCGCCGGGGCCGCGGCCGGAGCGCCGAAGGTCAGCGGGGCGCCGTCGGCCGTGCAGTCCTCCAGGACCGGCTTGGCGCCCTCGTCGGTGCCCAGCGCCTCCTCGCAGTCACGGACCTGGCAGTGCCGGAACACCGGGTCGGCCCCGGCGGCGACGTGCAGCGCCGGGAAGCCGGCCCGGCTGACGTCCAGCCCGGTGAACGTGCCGCCCGCGCCCTCCGCCAGGAACACGCCGTTCTTGCCCGGCCGGTCGATGCGCAGCCCGGTCATCTCCGGTCTGGCCCCGGTCCACACGACGGCGCCGGACCCCGCGCAGTTCTCGACCCAGCCCCCGGTCACGGTCGCCTCGGCGCCCTCGTCGACCACCAGCCCGGCCGCCCCGGCGCCGCTGATCCGGATCCCGGCGAGCGAGACGGCGGCGCCCTTGGCCACCTGTACGCCGATCTCCTTCGTACCGGTCACCGTGGAGTCGGCGACCGTGCTCCCGGTGGGCGAGCCGATGCCGATGCCCGCGGCGGACCCGGTGACCCGGCAGCCGCTGAGCGTGGCCACCGCCCGCTCCAGGATGCTCACCCCGGTCATCGCGACGTCGACGATCCCGCAGTCGGTCAGCTCGACCCGGGCCTCACCGGTGGCGTGCACACCGTGCTCCGCACCACCGCGCACCCGGCAGTCGGCGAGCCGCCCCACGGCCGTACCGGCGAGGTGCACCGCGCTGAAGGTGCTCCGGTCGATCCGGCAGTCGGCCAGCTCGGCCTCGCCCGCGCCCGTCACCAGCAGCCCGTTGGCGCCCGCGTCGGCCACCGAGCAGCCGGACGCGCTGAGCCGCGCGGTCTCCTGCACCACCAGCCCGCTCGCGGCCGCGCCGCGGATCTTGCAGTCGGTCAGCTCCGCACGCGCCGACCCCGTCAGGTGCACCCCCGCCGCGCCGGGCGTCTCGATGCGCGACTCCCCGGCGGTGGCCTCGGTGGCGTCCTCGAGGAGCAGCCCCGCCCGGCCGCTGCCGGCCAGCACCGAGTCGGTCAGCCGCAGCCGGGACCGGCCGCGCAGCCGCACCCCGGACCCGGTGGTGCGTTCCAGCCGCAGCCGCAGGGCGTCCAGGCTCGCGGTGCCGGACAGCACCACGCCGGTGCCGTCGACTCCGGTGACCGCGGTGTCCTCGACCCTGGCCCGGACACTCCCGGCCAGGTGCAGACCGGCCAGCCGGGCGCCCTCAAGGCGGCAGCGGCGCAGCACGAGAGCCGTCGTACCGCCCTCCTCGTCCTCCGGGCCCTTCGCCTGCACCCGGCCGCCCTCCACCGAGCACTCCTCCAGGACCAGACCGGCCCCGGGCGCCACGCTCACCGCGGGCAGCCCCGCGTCGGACCCCCACACGGTGATGTTGTGCAGGGCGCAGTCCGGGCCGGCCACGGTCACCGCGGGCGCCTCACCGGGCGGCGGCGCGATCACCACGCTGCCCCGGCCGTGCTCCGCCGTGAGCACGACCGCACGGTCCAGGACCAGGTTCTCGGTCCAGGTGCCCGGCGCGATCACCACCAGGTCGCCGGGCGAGGCGGCGCGTATCGCCTCGCCGATGGTCCGGTACGCGCCCCGGCCGCCCTGACCCTTGGGCGCCACGGTGTGACGGGTGGTCATCTACGTTTCCTCAGTGTCCTCGGTGATCGCCGCTGGCCCGATCATGGTGCCTGGTAATAGGTGGGATTGATGCTCGCACGGTAGGCACTGGTCAGGTACAGCGACTGGATCGACTTCTCGAAGATCTTGAAGGGTAGCTGGATCCAGAAGTCGGCGAATCCCTGGCGGTGGAAGAGCCGGCCGCCCGCGCTCATCACGAACACGTTCTTGACCAGGCCGGTGGTGGCGGCCGTGGTGACCGAGGCGGCGGCGTTGATCCCGCCCTCCCAGACCGCGTCCCCGCCGTGCAGCTTCACCGTCTGCCCGTCGGCGTCGGTCACCCCCCACACGGCCGCGTTCATGCTGCCGTTGACCCAGCCGGACAGCGCGCTGCTGAGCACACCGAACGAGAAGTCGTAGGTGCCGCCCCGCCAGCGGGTCGGCGTCTCGTTGCCCGCCCACTCGTTGACCCAGGTCTTGTCGTGGTTCATGGGACGCCGGGTCCACGGCTTGCCGCCGTCGATGTTGGCGACACCGGCCTTGAGCGAACCGAGCTTCTCGAACCCGAGGGCCCGGTTCTCGTGCACCGCGGTGGTCAGACCGGTCTTGACGGTCGCGCCGACCGCCGCGTTCGCGAACGACTTGAGCGCGTCCTTCCCGGTGAACGGCTTGTTCTGGACGGCGGCCACGATCCCGTTGACGGCCAGGTTGGCACCGAACTCCAGGATGAACTCCTGGCCGAACTCCAGCGCCGCCTTCTTCGCCAGGCTCCGCCAGTACGGCTCGTAGCGCGCCTCGCGCAGCGCCGCGTCGCCGTTCGGCAGGACCGTGCCCGACCACGGCATGCGCTGCGCCTCACGGGTGGTGCGGCCCCAGCCGCGGATCTCGGTGAGCGGGCCCCGGAAGTCGTACTCGTTGCCGGTCAGCCGCATCCGGCCGAAGCTGTCCCGTTCGAAGACCAGCCCGTTGTCGGTGCGCTGGGCGATCAGCTCGCCCCGGTCGCTGTACCGGTTCCACTGGCCGCGCCAGGAATCGGTCTCCAGGAAGCCGGTGCCCTCCGCCTTCCGCTCGCGGACCACACTGCCGTGGTCGTACTCCTTCCACACCGACCCCGGCGTGTTCGCCGCGGTGTCGTACGTCCGCACCCGCACCGGACCGCCGTTGTGCACCGGGGTCTCGCGCAGGACGGTCGGCGCCGCGCCCTGCCCGGCGCCGGGCAGCTGGTCGCGGAAGTGCCGGGAGCCGGGCGCCCACTGGTCGTGCCAGGCGCCGCCGTGCCACCAGCGGCGGGACTGGTTCGCCAGGGCCGGGTCCAGGGCCGTGCCGTCCCGCCGGAAGGCGTTGGCGTTCCACCGGCCGTCGGCACCCCGCCAGGAGTCCACGTAACCGCCCGAGTCGAGCATTCGGCGCTCGCGGACCAGCCGTCCGTTCGCGTCGAAGTCCCGGTAGGAGTCGTCCCAGGGCAGCCGGGAGTCGGTGGAACCGCGGAAGTGCTCGCGCCGCCCGCCGGCGACCTGGACGTCGTTCGCGTCCAGCTCCCGCCAGGTCCAGCGGCCGGAGTCGGCGCGGCCCGAACCCTGGACGACATGACCCGGCCGGTCCGGCATCGCGTGGCTCTGGCCGACCAGGTTGCCGTGCGCGTCCCGCTCGACCCAGCGCCGGTCCGCCGGCAGCCCGGTGTACTCCCTGACCACCCCGTCCGGCAGTCCCTCGCGGGCGACGTGGGTGGTGCCGCCCGCGTCCTGGTAGACGTCCTGCCAGAGCCTGCCCGCCGGGTCGCCCACGAGCCGCTCGCGGTAGCCCCGGACGGCACCCGCCTGCCAGGGCTGGTCGGCGGGGTGCGCCGGGGCGTGCCCGGGACGGCCGGCGTGGTCGCCGACCTTCAGCGAGGTGCCGTCGTGCAGTTTGCCGCTGAACCGGGCGAAGCTCCCGTCGGCGGCCAGGTCCAGCGCGCTGCCGTCCATGCCGACGTAGCGCACACCGGAGGCGGTGACGGTGCCGTCGTGCGCCTCCCTGCTCCAGGTGAACATCTGGTAGGTGTCGTCGCCGCGCACGTGCGCGTACGGCGGCCGGGTGTGCTCGGCGCCGGTCAGCCAGCGCGTGCGCACCCAGGTCGGCGGGCGCTGCTCGCGCCAGCGGTCCGTGGTCAGGAAGCCGTCGCCGAACGCCTCGCGCCTGCCGACCTCCTTGCCGTGCGGGGAGTGCCGCTCCCAGGTGCCGCGCAGGGTGCCGTCCGGGTGCATCGCGGTCTCCTGGTACTGGCCGGCCCGCTCGGGCCACTCGGCCGTGCCCCACTGCCGCTGCGCGACGTCGCCGCCTGCGGTGCGGTCGGTCCAGCCGCCGCCGAGGTGCTCACGGGTCCGCGGACCGGAGGCGAGCTCCCTGCCCGCGCCGTCGTAACGGTGCCAGGTCCAGCCGTCGCCGTGGTCGACGCCCAGGGTGTGTCCGGCCCGTCCGTCGAACTTCTGCAGCCCGTCCCGGTACTCGCGCACCGTGCGGCCCCAGCCGTCGGTGTCCCGCCAGCCGGTGCCCGCCGTGTCGTAGTGCCGGCTGCCGGTACCGGCCGGGGTACCGGTCTCGTCCCAGCGCACCCAGTGGGTACGGGGGTTGGTGCGGGCGAAGGCGATGGTGTCGGTACGGCGGAAGGCGTCCACCGCGTCCTGGGCGGCGCCGGGCAGCACCCGCCGCTCGAAGACCGGCACCCGCGCCTTGGTCGAACTCAGGAGGCGGACGTGGCCGCTCGCGGCGCCGGACAGGTCGGCGGTTCCGTGGTGGAAGGAACCGGCGGCCGTCGGCGTCCCGTCCGAAGCGGTCCGCTCCCAGGTGCCCGCGGTGTGGTCGACGACGTACCGGAAGTTCGTGCGCCGCCCGTCGTCGAGCACGTTGAAGCCCTGCCGGGCCGGGGTCCCGTCGGCGGCCAGCTCCAGGAACTCGCCGTGCCGCGGACGAGCCGGGTCGTTGAACGCGATCCGGGCGGTGCCGTCGGGGTTGCGGACGGCGTCCCAGTGCGCGAGCCTGCCGCCCGCGCCGTCCTCCAGCCAGGCCCCGGGGCGGGCGGCGGTGGGCGGGTCCACGACCAGGAAACGGCCGCCGTGGCCCGCGGGCAGCGGCGTGCCGGTCGCCGTGACGGCGCCGTGACGGTCGTACCGGGTGAACGAGCCGTCGGCCAGGGTGGTGCGGTGGCCGCCGCCGGGCAGCGGGACGCTCTCCTGGACGAACCGGCCGGTCGCCTGGTCGAAGCCCTGGCGGGCGCCGCCGGCCGCACCGACGTCGATCCGGCCCGCCGCCGGATCGAGGGTGACCACGCGCGCCGGGTCCGGGGTGAAGGTCCCGTCCAGCCAGCGCGGACCCGCGCCCAGCGGCCGGTCCAGATATCCGGCCGGCGTTCCGTCGCGTCCGGTCAGCCGCAGCCCGTCGCCCGCGTAGTCGCCGTCGGCGCCGAAGGTGCGGTAGCCGGTGTCGTGGCCGGTACGGAAACCGCCCTGGTTCGGAAGCGCGGTGACGGTACCGGGCAGCACGTTGCCGTCCGCGTCGGTCAGCCGGTGACCGCCGGCGCCGTCGGGCTCGGCGAAACGAGCGCCGCGCGGCCCGCCGGCCGGGTCGGCCAGCGCGGTCGAGGTGCTCACCGGGCGGCCCTGGACGTCGTACAGCACGGACTCGCCGGTGACGTCGTCGATCGTGCGCGGCCGGTTGCCGTCGACCGCGACCACCCGCTGGGGCAGCGGCTGCCCCGCCGTGTCGGTGAGCAGATGGCCGCCCGCGCCGTCCGGTACGAGGATCCGGCCGCCGCGCGCGTTGACCGCCGGGTCGAACAGCGCGAGGCCGGTGTCCCGGTACCCGCCGTCGGCCGCGAACCTGCTGGTCGCGCCGGTCGTCTCGTCCGTCAGCCGGAATCCGGCGCCGCCGGGCAGCGCGGTGACCGTCCCGGTCTGCCGGGCACCGGCCGCGTCGGTCAGGGTGAAGCCACCCGTGCCGTCGCCGGCCAGGAACAACTGCCCGCGCGCGCCGTGCGGGGCGGTCAGCGAGACACCGGTCTCCTGGAGGCGGCCCTGACCGTCGTGGCGTACGGACACCCCGGTCGTCTCGTCGGTGACCCGGACGCCGTTCCCGTCGCCCAGGTGCTGCACCCGCAGGTCCAGACGGTCGCCCGCGAGACCGGTGACGTGGACGTCGCCGTCCGCGGTGACCAGCACCCGGTCGGTGCCGCCGGGTACGCCGTCGCGGCCGGTGAGCTGGACACCCTCGTCGAGCCGCAGGCCCAGCGAGTCCACGCGGTGGGTGACGCCGGTGTCGAGGTGCGTGATCCGCGCCGCGCCGTCGGGCAGCGGGAAGGCCGTCAGCCGGTCGGCGCCGGGCCCGTGCACCGTCAGCTCCTGGCGGACGCCGTGGCCGTCGAGGCCGGCGTGCAGCCGCAGGCCGGTCGGCTCGCCGTCACCGCCGTACAGCGGCATCTCGTGGGCGATCCGGTCGCCGTTCACGGTGTACGTGTCGACGGAGCCGGACGGCGTGTGCCGGACGTCGAAGCCGCCGTCCGGCCGGGTGGCGACGGTGCGCGTCGGGTCCGGGTGCAGCTGCTGGTCGAGCACCCGCAGGGTCACCGCCTGGTCCTGACCCGTGCTCCGCTCGATGACCAGGCCGTTCGGTCCGGACACGCCCGAGTTGTTGAGAGGGATCTGTTGGACGGTGTGCGGGACGCTGTCCGGCAGGGTGTTGAGCTTGCCCGCGCCGAGCGTCGCGCCACGCTCGGTGGCCGCCCTCTCGATCTCGTGGATCCGGGTCTCGATCTCGGCCGGACCGACGCCGAGGTCCTCAAGGTTCGTGTAGGCGGCGCGGAACCGGTCCTGGGCGGCGACCAGTTCGTGGTTGAGCTGGACGTCGTACGCGCTGACACCCCGTGAGGTGCTCGCGCCGCCCGGCGCGCCGCGCAGGTCCTCGACCCGGTTCAGCTCGGCCCGCGCGGACGACAGCTCGACCCAGGCGTCCCGGATCGGCCGGCCCTCGCCGCCGAGGAGCGCGTCGAACCGCGCCCGGTCCTCCTGCCACAGCCCCTCCATGGGCTGCCGGGAAGGCACGGCCGGGCCCTTGCCGTGATGCGGCAGGGCGGGTGCGGCGGGGCTGGTGTCGTCCTCCGGACGGAACGGTGCCGCCGGTGCGGTGGCGCCGTCCGGCCGGGGCGGGGCGGCGAGGGTGGTGTCGGCGGTGTGCGGGAGCGGCGGGGTGCCGTCCAGCAGGCTCAGGGCGTCGTTCTGCCGCCGGTCCCGCGCGGAGCGGTCCAGGCCGTCGAGCGCCGTTCGGAGCCCGGTCCGGGTGTCCGGGGTCGTGCCGCCGTCCGCGAGGGCGGTACGGATACGGCCGGCGAGCCCGTCCCCGTCGCCGCCGAGCCGCCGGACGTCGTCGAGCAGCCGGTAGGCGCGCGCCTCGGCGCGCGCCTGACGCAGCAGGTCCTCCACTCCGGGGCGTCGCACCGAGACCGGGCGGTCCCGCAGGAAGCCCTGCGCCGCCTCGGCCACGGTGTCGAGCGCCTGGGCCCGGCGCGCCAACTGGTCGGCGGGGATGTCGTGGAAGTCCTCCAGGGCCCGGTCGACGAACCGGATCTGCGAGCGGGCCCGGATGCCGTGCTCCCGGTACGTGTTGCGCCGGAAGGCGGCCCGGTCGAGGAGGTCGGCGGCGGGCGCGTGGGAGGTGCCGGGTGCCGCCGTGGCGGTGGTGTCGCCGGTCCGCCGGGGCGACCCGAGCAGGTCGTCCAGGGCGGGGGCGCCGGGGCGGTTGCCGTCCCGCGGGGGCAGCACCGCGAGACCGCCGTCGTCACCGTGGCGCGGCACGACGGGGTCGACGTCGTCGAGGTGTACGACGGCCGCGTCGGTGTCGGTGGGGTGCGGCGGGGTGGTGTCGGTGTCGGTGGGGTGCGGCGTGCGTGTCTCGGGGTCCGCGAGGTGCGGTTCCGCACCGTGGTGCGTGACGTCGAGGTCGTGCGGGGCAGGGGACGGGATGTCCGTGCCGGTGCCGTGCGGGGCCTGGGCGCGGGTGTCGAGGGGGTGCGGTGCCGTGCCGTCCGTGGTGAGCGCGGGGGACCTCGTGTCGAGGCCGGGCGAGGTGGGGGTGGGGGACGGCTCGGCGTGGGTGGAGGGCACGTGGACGTCGGCCGTCGTGGACGGCGGTGGCGCCAGGGTCCCGGTGTCGGCCTTGGGCGGCAGCAGCAGCCCCTTGCCCTGGTCGGTGAGATGGAGGCCGCTTCTGTCGCCCCGCACCAGCCCCGCACTCCTGAGCCCCTCGAACGCCGAACCGAAGGCGTCCTTGCCGAGCCCGACCGCCTTCTGGGTCTGTGCGTCCCTGCGGGAGTCCTTGAGAGGGCGGGTGCCGTCCGAGTTGGCCAGTACCCGGGCCATCTTCTTCATGTCGTCGGTGATTCCCGGAACGGCGTCGAGCGCGTCCTCGGCCGCCTGCGGAAGCGGCCTGAAGTCGGGACCGTCCGTCACCGCGGTCGAGGACGAGGTTCCGGCACCCTGGCTCCTGCCCGGCCTCGGCTGTGTCTTCACCGCGTCGGTGTCGGGCTGGCCCCTCAGCGCGTCGAGACGTCCGTTGACGGTGTCGAGGAGCTTCACCCGCTCGTCGAGCAGGCCCTTGGCCATCTCCTTGCGTGCGCCCTGGGCGATGTCGTGGAACTCCTGGGTCAGCTTCACCGCCTGCTCGGCGAGGGGCTGCGCCTTGTTCAGGTTGTAGCGCTGTGCCTTCCTGCTGTTGCTCGCGACGGCGTTGTCGGCCTGGCGCAGCTTGTCGGACGCCTCGTCGAACGCCTTGCCCGCGGCCCGCGCGGCCGGGTCCACCGTCCCGTCGGCGAGGTACCGTCCGTCGCCCTCCGCGTCGTGGACCGCGAGCGGCTTCGGCCACTCGGACCCGACCCGGCTCTCGAACGGGTTGATCGGCAGCCCGGAGCCGAACTTCGCCTCGGGCCGGTACAGCTTGGAGACGACGGCGCCCATCTTCTCCACGTCGACCGTCCCCTCGGCGAGCCGCAGGACGTCGTCCATGAAGCCGCCGCCGATGAGATGCACCTCGCGCACCACGGACAGGGCGAGCGCCTCCTGCACGTGCGCGCCGTGGAAGACCTCCTGGTCGAAGGAGACCGTGCGGGACCCGCCGCCGCCCGGGTACTCGTAGGTCCAGCGGGCCCGCTTGCCCATCTCGTCGAAGCCGTCGTCGTACTTCGCGCTGCGGACGGTGTCGTCGCCGAACTTCAGGTCGCGCATGGTGTCGCGGTCCAGTGGGTGCAGCTGGTCGTGGAGCGAGACCCAGCCGCCCTTCTCCTCCAGGACCTTGGCGTCGAAGACGAGCGTGGTCGGCCCGTAGCGGGTCGCCATCGGCTTGTCGCCGGCCTCCATGCGGAAGAAGACGAAGTCGTCGTTGCCGAGGTTGGAGGTGTTCTTCGCCGAACTCTTGCCGGAGGCCAGGAACCTGATACCTCGTCGGGCGAGGTCGCCCTGGGAGGACATCACGCCGCTGTTGGCGATGGCGTGGTAGGCCGGAGTGGCGTGCTTGATCCGGTAGGGCAGGTTCTCCAGGCTGTCCAACAGCTTCTCGAACCGGGCGCGTTCGGTCGTCGGCAGGCCGTCGAGCAGGCCGCGGACGTCCTGCCGCAGTTGCGTGATGTTCCGCTCGGACAGCTTCTGCACGAACTGCGTCTGCTGCGCGGCGGACAGCTTGTCGAAGTCCTCGAAGTCGTCGAAGACCTGCTTCCACTGGGCCTGGGAGCCGGGAAGTTCGGCCTTCCACTGGAGGCCGCTGGGCACCTCGGCGTACGCCCGGTCGGTCCGGAAGCGGCGGGCGATGGCGGGCATGTCGCGCTGGAGACGGGTGATCGAGGCCTCGGTGCCGATGAAGCCCTTCAGCGCGATGGACTCGTAGGGCTTCGCGGCCGTGACGGCCTCGTCGACCGTCCTGGCGAGCTGGTGGGCCACCGTGGAGACGGGGGCGTGCTCGTTGCGCAGGGTGTAGACGCCGCCCAGCTCGGCGGCGTCCTTGACGAAGCCCTGGAGGGACGAGTCGAGGGTGAGGGCGGCCTCGTCCAGGGTGTGGGCGAGGGCCTGGAGTTCCTGCGGGCTCTTCTTGCCCGCGACGACCAGGTCCTCCAGCCGCTGCGTGAGCGCGCGCAGGTCGCGCGACTGCTCCAGGATCTCCCCGCCGGTCCTGATGAACTGGTCCGCGCGTGCGGTGCCGGGCGCGCGGCGGGCCTCGGCGTCCAGCCGCAGCGCGTGCTCCTGGAACCGCAGGGCCCGCCGGATGTCACCGGCGCCGGCGAACTGGTCGACCAGCAGGTTGAGGTCGCGCTGGGAGAGGCGGCCCTCGGTGAACGCCTGTGTCATGGCGTCGTCCAGCCGCACGGAGACCTGGGACGCCTCCTCGTTCGCCTTGGCGAGGGCGGTCTCCATCCCAGGGCGCTGCTTCGCCGTGGCGTTGGCGAGGTTGATCTCGGCCTGGTGCACGCCGCGCTGTGCCTCGGTGTGCTCGCCGAGGATCGCCGCGAGCCGCCGCGGCGGCGTCAGGTCGGCGGCCGCCTCCGTCTCGCTGTGCGGGGTCGGGCCGGAGTGGACGGGCGGGGGAGTGGCGTCGTCGGCGGGCAGCGAGGTGCCGCCGAGCAGGCGGGGCCGTTCCGTGAGGCTGAGCTGTCGCAGGTCGGCGAGGTCGGCTTCCATCCGGGCGGGGTCGACGCCGAGTTCGGACAGGCGGTGGTGCGTGGCGTCGTACTGTGCGCGGGCGGTGTCGACGTTCTCGCGGGCGCGGATCTCGGCGGGGGTGGGACCGTGGGAGCTGCCGGCGTGGCCGTTGTGGGGCAGCAGGTCCTCGGCCCGGCCGAGGTCGTAGCGTGCCTGGACGTGGTCCCGCCAGGCGTCGCGGCGGGCGCCGCGCAGGGGGTCGTCCAGGTCGCCGAAGAGCGCGTCGACGCGCCGGCCGTCCCGGAACCAGGCTTCCTCGATCTGGGCCGGGGTGAGCCGGGATCCATGGCCCGGCAGTTCCTGGCCGCCGGTGTGCGCGCTGTCCTGGTGCGGCCTCGGAGTCGTGGTCGGCGTGGTGTCCGGCATGCCGTGGGCCGGGCTCGGGACCGAGGGGCTGGTGTCCGGGACGTGGGACGTGAGGCCGTCGGCGGTGAGGGCGGGGGGCGTCGTCTCGGCGCGCGGCGGCAGGAACAGCCTGCGTCCCTCGTCCGTGAGGTGGAGGCCGTCGGTCTCGCCGCGGACCAGTCCTTGGCCGGACAGGTTCTTGAACGCCTTGCTGAAGGCGTTCCTGCCCAGTTCGACGGCTTCCGTGGTGAGGGTGCCGTTGCTGGAGTCCGACAGGGCCCGGAAGCCGTCCGAGTTGGCGAGTGCGCGGATCATCTTCCGCATGTGGTCGGTGATCCCGGGGACGGCGTCGAGCGCGTCCTCGGCCGCCTGCGGAAGCGTGCCGAGGTTCGGGCCGTTGGGCGCCGCGGCCGACGAGGACGTTCCGGCGGGCTGGTTCCTGCCCGGCTTGGGCTGCGCCTTCGCACCGTCGGGCCGGTTTCCGCCCTTGAGGTCGTCGAGGCGGACGTTGATGTCCTTGAGGAGCTGCTCACGCTGGTCGAGCAGGGTCTGCGCCATGGCCTTGCGTTCGCCGACGGAGGCCGCGTGGAACTCCTGGGTCAGCTTGACCGCCTGCTCGGCGTGCGGCTGCGCCTTGTTCAGGTTGTAGCGCTGCGCCTTGGTGTTACCGCTCTTGAAGGCGTTGTCCGCCTGCCGCACCCGGTCCGAGGCCTCGTCGAACGCCTTGCCGGCGGCCCGTGCCGCCGGATCGACCGAGCCGTCGGCCAGATAGCGTCCGTCGCCGTCCGCGTCATGGACCGCGAGCGGCGACGGCCACTCGCTCGTGACATGGCTGCCGTGCGGGTTGATCGGCAGCCCGGAGCCGAACTTCGCCTCGGGCCGGTACAGCTTGGAGATGACCGAGCCCAGCTCCTCCGGGGTCGCCGTGTCGGCGAGCAGCCGGAAGACGTCGTCCTTGAAGGCACCTCCGATGAGGTGCACCTCGCGCACCACGGACAGGGCGAGCGCCTCCTGCACGTGCGCGCCGTGGAAGACCTCCTGCTCGAAGGAGACCTGCCGGGTCCGCCCACCGGAGTACTCGTACGTCCAGCGGCCCCGCTTGCCCACCTCGTCGAAGCCCTCGTCGTACTTCGCGCTGCGGACGGTGTCGTCACCGAACTTCAGCTGGTTCATCGTGTCGCGGTCCAGCGGGTGCAGCTGGTCGTGGAGCGAGACCCAGCCGCCCTTCTCCTCCAGGACCTTGGCGTCGAAGACGAGCGTGGTCGGCCCGTAGCGGGTCGCCATCGGCTTGTCGCCGGCCTCCATGCGGAAGAAGACGAAGTCGTCGTTGCCGAGGTTGGAGGTGTTCTTCGCCGAACTCTTGCCGGAGGCCAGGAACCGGACGCCCCGTCGGGCGAGGTCGCCCTGGGAGGACATCACGCCGCTGTTGGCGATGGCGTGGTAGGCCGGAGTGGCGTGCTTGATCCGGTAGGGCAGGTTCTCCAGCTTCTCCCGCAGCTCCTGGAACTTCAGGCGGTCCGCCTCCGGCAGGTCCTTGAGCAGGCCGTCGACGTCCGCGCGCAGGTCCGCGATGTTCTTCTCGGACAGGCTGCGCACGAAGTCGTGCTGCTGGGACCGGGACAGCTTGTCGAAGCCGTCGAAGTCGTCGAACACCTTCCGCCACTGGGCCTCGGTCCCGGGCAGGACCGCCTTCCACTGCTCGCCGGTGTGCACGTCGCCGAACGCCTGGTTCTCGCGGTAGCGGCGCAGCAGGTCGGGGATGCCGCGCTGGATCCGCTCCACGGACGCGTCGGTGCCGAGGAAACCCTTGAGGACGAGGCCGTCGCCGGGCTTCGCCGCCTTGACGGCGTCGTCGACCAGCTCCGCGAGATGGTGGGCCACGGCGGCGACGGGTGCGTGCTCGTTGCGCAGCGTGTAGGTGCCGCCGAAGCGGGCGGCGTCGGTGACGTGTCCCTGGAGGGCCGCGTCCAGGTCCTTGGCGGCCTGCTCCAACCCCTCGGCCAGTCCCTTGAGTTCACCGTGGGGCGTGGTGCCCGCGCTGACCAGGTTCTCCAGTTCGTTGGCGAGCCGCCGGACGGTCACCGACTGGGACTGGATCTCGCCGCCGGTCCTGATGAACTGGTCCGAGCGCACCGGGCCGTTGCCCGCGCCGCGGGAGGCGGCGTCCAGGTCCTGCGCGTGGGCCTGCAGCTTCCGGGCCCGTCCGATGTCGCCGGCGCCGGCGAACTGGTCGACGAGCAGGTTCAGTTCACGCTGGGAAAGCAGACGGTTGTCGAGTTCGTGCTGGAGCGCCTCGTCGAGTTCGCGGGTGGTGTCCTTCAGCTTGGTGTTCGCCTCGGACAGGTTGGTCCTGGCCTCCGCGATCTTGTCGGCGTCCTTGCCGGTCTGCGTCTGCTTGATCTCCGCCTGCTGCAGGTCCTGGTGGGCCTTGGTCTGGTCGGCGAGGATCTCGTTCAGCCGCCTGGGCGGTGTCACCGAGGCCGCGCCGCTCTCGCCGTGGGCGGCGGGGACGGCGCTCGCGGGCGGGGGAGTGGCGTCGTCGGCGGGCAGGGAGGTGCCGCCGAGCAGGCGGGGCCGTTCCGTGAGGCTGAGCTGTCGCAGGTGGGCGAGGTCGGCTTCCATCCGGGCGGGGTCGACGCCGAGTTCGGACAGGCGGTGGTGCGTGGCGTTGTAGCGCTGCTGGGCGGTGTCGACGTTCTCGCGGGCGCGGATCTCGGCGGGGGTGGGGCCGTGGGAGCTGCCGGCGTGGCCGTTGTGGGGCAGCAGGTCCTCGGCTCGGCCGAGGTCGTAGCGTGCCTGGACGTGGTCCCGCCAGGCGTCGCGGCGGGCGCCGCGCAGGGGGTCGTCCAGGTCGCCGAAGAGCGCGTCGACGCGCCGGCCGTCCCGGAACCAGGCTTCCTCGATCTGGGCCGGGGTGAGCCGGGATCCATGGCCGGGCAGTTCCTGGCCGCCGGTGTGCGCGCTGTCCTGGTGCGGCCTCGGCGTGGTGTCCGGTGTGGCGCGGGCCGGGCTCGGGACCGGGGTGTCCGGACGCGAGCCGGGGTGGACCGGGGCGGGGAGTTCCCTGCCCCAGGACGTGGGGGTCGGCAGCGAGCTGAGCAGTTCGTTGTTGTGGAGGACGTGGCCGCGCAGGTCGGCGGCGAGGTCGTTGAAGCCGGTGCCGCTCCACTCCTTGGCGAAGGTGCGCTCGCCGCCGGAGATCGTGACGGAGACGGCGTTCGTGTCCGCCTTGTGGGTGACCGTGATGGTCATCTCGTCCGCGTAGCCGGGCCGGCCCACCGTGAACGTCCTGACATCCGGGCCGTCACCGCCCTCCCGTACGATCGCGTCGCCCAGGCCCTCCCAGCGGCGCATCGCGTCCTGCCCGAAGGCACGGCCGAAGTCCTCGAACGCCTCGCCCGAGTGGAGTCCGGACCACTTCTCGTTGATGAGCCCTTCGAGCTGGGTCTCCGGGATCTGCTCGGCGCGCACCGGGACGACCGTGATGCCGTTCTCGACCCGGGCGGGCCCGGTCCGCACCAGCCGGGTCGGCGCGAGGGTGACCTCGCGCTGATCCTGGTTGAGGGCGATGGCGTCGTCGGCGGACCTCTCGTACCCCGGCGGATAGGCCATGGAGAACTTGCCGTGGTCGGCCGGCACGTCGATCTCGAAGACGACCCGGTTGCTGTTGACGCCGTTCTTCGCCCATTCCGCCTGGAAGGTGAAGTCGTTGGACGTCGAGGCGGGCAGCCGTTCCACGAACACGTCGGCCTGGGCTGCCCGCGGGTCCATGGACACGCCCCGCCAGACCGTCATGCGCTGGTTGGGACCCTCGAACATCAGGTCGCCGGCGATCTTGTTGAACTGCTTGACCTTGGCGACCAGTCCGCCCTCCAGCGCACTGGGGTTGACGAAGCCCCCGTAGCCCTTCTTCGAGGTGAAGGCGCCGCCGATGACCCCCTGCATGAACAGCTTGGTCTCGTTGTCGGTGGCCGCCCTGCCCATGTGGCTGCGGGTGGCGTGCGCGGCGGCGTCCCAGCTGTCCGCGTGCGCGCCGACGAGTCCGGTCGGGCGCGGGGGCAGGGTGACGTCGGGGGTGGCCGAGCGCAGCAGGTCGCCGGTGGAGCGGCTGTAGACATGGGTGCCGGTCGTCGAGGCGACGACGATCTCGTCGTCGCCGCCCAGCTTCGCCGGCCAGGTGCCGACGCCGTCGCTCACCGGGTCCACGGTCCTGCCCGCGACCTTGACGCTCACCCCGCCGAAGGGGCCGTCGCCGAACCGCACGGTCTCCTCGGCGAGGCGGATGCCGCCCAGCCGCCTGAACGTCCAGCTGTGCACCACGGTGCCGCCGACGGCGTCCAGCTGCCGTACGACGAAGCCCGTGCCCAGCTTGTCCACGGAGAACAGGCCCGACTCGACCGCGCCGCCGTGCAGTTCGGGCGCGCCGCCGCGCGGTGCCTTGACCGCGAGCTCGTGGTTGCCGGGGACCTTGACGACGTTCGGGTCCTTGAGCAGCGCGTCGAAGGCGCCCGTGGTGTCGGCGGTGTGGACGGCCGGCGTGGGCGAGGAGTGACCCGGCAGCGGGGTGTGGGCTCCGGGCGGGGCCGGCGCGGTGTGGGCCGGCAGCGTCTCGGGGAGGTGCGCCGAGGTGCCGTTCGCCGATCCGGCCAGGCCCTTGTCGGCGTCCGTGTGCGTGGGCGTGCCGGCGAAGGCGGGGCTGTCGGCGGGGCGGGCGCTGCGCCCGGTGTCGACGAGATCGAGGGCGGCGCTGTTGCCGTGCGCGCCTCCCTGTCCGAAGCCGCCGGGGGAGGCGGGCGCCGGGTCGTGCGGGCCACCGTTGCCGGTGAAGCGGTCGGGGCTGCCGGCGTTCCCGGGGCCGGTCGTGAGCCGGTCCGGGGTCGTCACGGACGCCGGGTTCGTGGTGAGGCGTTCCAGACCGGCCGGAGGCGTGGCGGGCGTGGTGTGCGGCAGTTGCTGCGGCCCGGCGGGGTGCGGGGAGCCGGGGCTCTGGACCAGTTCGTCCAGGTGCAGCCGGGTCTGGTTCGCCGACAGGGCGCTGGTGGTGCGGTCGGCCAGGGCGTTGCCGGTACCGGGGGCCACCGGGGTGTTCGGTGTGCTGTGGCGGGTGCCCGCGAGCAGGTCGAACGCCGAGTTCCCGGTGTCGAGGCTGCCCGGCACGCCGTGCCCGATGCCGGTCGGCGACGGGTGGCTCACCGTGGTGGGGCCGGTGAGCAGGCTGTTGGGGGCGGTCACGTCGTGCGGGGCACCGGGCGTCGGCGTCGAGTTCAGCGCCGTGTGCGCCAGGTCGGTGCCGGGGGTGCCGGTCAGCGTGGTGTGGGCGGCGCCGATGCCGGGCGTGCCGGGGGCGTGCACGGTGCCGACGCCCGGGTTCCCGGTGAGCGCGGCGTGCACGGAGCCCACGGCCGGGCTTCCGGTGGAGAGGTCGCCGACGGTGCCGGTGACCGGCGGCGGGGTGGCGTGCGTGCCGGTGAGGACGATGGCGCCGGGTACGTGGTTGGCGTTGTGCGCGCCGCCGGGCAGCAGCACGTCGGCGCTGGACGTCAGGTTCGCCGGCGTCGGGTGCAGACCGGTGAGGGTGGTGTGGGCGCCGCCGGGGACGGCCGTGGCCGGCGCGTTGGTGAGGCCGTGCGTGGTGCCGGGAACGCCGGCCGACGCGGGCACGTGGAGGCCGGAGGCGGTGGTGACCGTCGGCGTGGCCGCGCTCACGCCGACCTCCGAACGGCCGCCCAGCGCGCCGAAGTTCTCCACGTGGACGTTGGCGAGCTGCACGTGGGGCATGTCGACCAGCGCGTCCACCGTGCGCGCCGCGTGCACACCGAAGTTGCCGCGGTGCGCGATGGCGCCGACGTCACCGAGGTTCAGGGTCGGCGGCCGCAGGGTCGAGGTGACGTCCAGGTGCGGGCCGGGCAGGTTGAGATCGAGGTTGCGGATGCCGCTCTGCCCCGGACCGGCGCCGAACCGCACCTGGTCCAGCTGGATGCGCGGCATGTCCACCAGGGCGTCCACGCCGCGCGGGTCGATCGGGACCGAGCTGATCGTGCGGCCGATGCCGCTGGTGATCGGGGCGCCGAAGACGTGCTGGCCGAGCACACCGCGGTCGAAGAGGCTGATCCGCAGGGCGCGCGCGAAGCCGTACTCGCCGATCTCGGCCGCGTCCACCGGCAGGAAGATCCGCAGCCACTTGGTGCCGCCGAACTCCTGGCCCACCCAGGTCTTGGTCGCCTGCCAGCCCCGGGAGAACGTCTCGGGCAGCCCGCGCACGAACCCGGGGATCCCCTTGATGCCCTGGACGATGGTCAGGCCGGCCGAGTTGACCCCGCGGCCGATGATGCCGGGCAGGTTGTGGATGCCGTCCAGCACCCACAGGCCGCCCTTGTAGACCCAGGTGCTGCCCAGTTTCACCAGGTCCCGCAGACCGAGCAGCAGGGTGGTGGGGCGGAAGCCGTTGGTGAACAGGTTGCGCAGGGCCTGGAAGGTGCCCCGCGCGATGTTCGCGAAGCCCTTGGCGAAGGCGGTCGTGCCGACGCCCTTGATGATCTGGAAGATCGGCAGCGCCTTGGTGGTGGGCGCCAGGATGCCGAGTCCGGCGAGGAAGAGGTCGAGGAAACTGGCGTCACCGTTGGCGAAGTCGACGATCGTCTTGATGAAGAGCGTCAGGTTCACGCCGAGGGCGAGCAGCGCGATCGGACCGCCGAAGATCAGCGCGGGCACGATCAGGATGATCGCCAGCCACTGGAACGCCTCCCAGAAGATCTGGCACTTGGAGATCGGCAGCTGGATGTTGGAGACGCCCGAGATGCTGCCCGCCGCCGCCGAGGCGCCCTCGCCGTGCTCGGTGCCGGCCTGTCGGGCGGTGGAGGCGTAGGTCTCGCGGTCGGGGTCGTCCTCGGACAGGCCACGGCCCGAGTTGAGGGCGCCGTCCGCGCGCGACTGCAGGTCGACGAGCTTGTCCGCCCACGTGGTCAGCGCCGTCGCCGCGCTCTCGAAGGACTGCGCGACGTCCTCGATGTGCCCGCGCAACCGGCCGTTCACCTTGTCCCGGAGCGCGTTCGCGGCCTCGCCGACGAAGACACTGTCACCGGCGGTGTTCATCACCGCGTCGATGGCCGTGCTGATGCGCCGGGCCTCGGATCCCAGGTGGTTGAGCTCGGTGGACAGCGTCCGGATCTGGTCCGGGTCACCCGGCGTGGGGTCGCTGTCCAGCCCGATCGCGTTCCAGTCGGTCGGGCGTGGCATACGGGTTCCTCCCGGCAGCTGCGTGGCTCGGGGCGGTCACTCCCCAATGGACCACGCCGCAGTGCCCGCAGCGGTTCACGTGATCTGGGTTACACCCGTCGCCCGCGGTGAACCGGCGGGACGCGTGCGGCGTGGTCCAACTGACCGGAGTCTCGACTGGGAGGCCCACATGGCCGATAGCCTGAAAATCGAATACAACGTCCTCAACGACGCCAAAAGGGACCTGGAGAGCCTGGCCGGAGACATCGGCCCGCTGCTCGACAACAGCCTCTTCTCCCAGGTGGGACAGCGGGATTACGACGGATACACCTCCGGCGACGCCTTCACCATCCTCGGCGACGCGACCCTCGCCGACGCGGTCGCGGGCTTCTACGACAACGCCAGTAGCACCATGAGCCACGCGGACAAGGGGCTCAAGGAGCTGGCCGGGGCGTTCGGCTCGGTGGGCGAGGCGTTCCTGTCCTTCGACTCGGAACTGGCCCAGGGCATGGGCATCACGGGCAGCAACCTGGGCCTGCAGAACTACTTCCGGGACAAGGAACTGTGGGACTACAAGCAGTCCCACCTCGACCAGTGCGTGCCCGGCCCGGACGGCTCGATGCCGGACTTCTGCTCCGCCACCGACCCCGGCGACCCGCCACTGGACCAGACGATCAACACCGAGCGGGGCAGCGTCCACACCCACCTCACGCTCGACGACCAGCACCACGTGATCAAGGAGGAGTCCACCGTCACCTACGACGGCAAGACCTACACCTCGGTCACCAACTACTCCAGCGACGGCAACCACTACACCACGGACACCTCGTACCCGGACGGCTCCACCGTCCACTCGGAGACCAACCTCAACTCCGACGGCAGCGGCACGATGGTCACCACCGGCAGTGACGGTGACCGCACCGAGTACACCCGAGGCCCCAAGGACGCCAACGGCAATCAGCCGGACTGGCAGCAGGTGGGCGGCGACCCGGACGACGACGACGGCGGTTCGGGCGGCGGCGGGTCCGGCGGTGGCGGCTCGGGCCACGGCTCGGGCGGCGGCACCCGGCCCGTGATGTAGCCCGACCTCCTCCCTCAGAGCACGACCCCTTCGAGAACGACAGGAAAGAAATGGCGAACTACAACGGCATCAACCTCGATTACCACAAGATCGAGGAGGTCGTGAACCTGCTGCACGACGCCCACGAGAACCTCCTGCCGGTCCTCAGCAACCTGCGCAACCGGGTCAACACCCTGGTCGACGACGGCATGGTGTTCCAGCAGTCCAGCGAGGTCATCCGGACCACCTACAACAACTTCGACACCAGCCTGCTGGCCGCCGTGAAGGGCATCAACGACTTCTCCGAGATGTTCAACGGCATCAAGGAGAACGCGATCCAGTTCGACCAGGGCATCAGCAGCAGCCTGCAGAACAACTCGTAACCCCGTACGCGAAGGGCCTCCCCCTGCACTCCGGGGGAGGCCCTTCGCGTGTGCGCCGCGCCGGTCAGCCGCGCAGCGGCGTCAGCGGCACCTGCACGGAGAGCAGCGTGCCGCCCGGGCCGGCCGTCCAGGCCCGGCCCGGATGCGTGGCCGCGCGGACCACGCTGGGCAGCAGCCGCAGGCCGACCAGGTCGCCCTCTGACAGGTTCTTCGGTGCGAGCAGCAGACCGCTCCGGGCCCGCCGGGCGGCCAGCGTCCAGCCGCTCATGCCGCTCTGGAAGCCCTCCGCCGAGGCCGCGTAGACCAGGCCGAGACCCTGGTCACGGCCGGACACGGCGAGCTCCTTGAGGAGCTTGTCCGCGGCCGAGTTGGTGAGCAGGTCGGCGTCGTCGATCATCACGACCTTCGGGCCGGGCAGCGCGTCCAGCGCCGCCCGCACCGTGTCGGCCGAGGGGTCGCTCTCGGTGAGCACCGTGGCGGTGGCATGCCGGTCCAGGGCCCGCAGCGGCGACTCGCGCGGCGTGAGCACCACCAGCGAGGTGCCGCCGGCCAGCAGCGACACCGCGATCGAGGCGAGCGTGTTGCTGCGCCCCGACCCGGCCGGCCCGAACACGCCGAACGCCGAGGCGGTACCGGCCAGATCGGTGCCGACGGCGCCGCCGTCGTCGCCGCCGACGCCGAGCAGACCCCACAGCGGCCGCCGCCGGTCCGGCTGCACCTTCGCGTAGGCCTCGGCGAACTCCACCGAGCGCGGCAGCACGGCCACCTGGAACGGCCGCCGGGCGTCCGGCACCTGGGCGTCCCGCTTGCGGGCGCTCTCGCCGATCGAGCGCAGCGCCTCCGCCTGCTCGGTGCCGCCGCCCTCGGCGAGCAGCGCCACCTGGGTCTCCGTGCCGCTGAGCACGTGCCAGCCGCGGCCCGGCGGGATGTCCGCCGGGATCTTGTTCGGCATCATGCCGACGGCCTGGTAGTCGCTGCGGTCGCCCTGGCGGAGCAGCAGCTTGTGGTCGTTGTGCGCGGCCATTCGCCCGCCCAGCAGCGACCGTTCCGAGGTGGCGACGACGTGGATGCCGGCCGCGGCACCCTCGCGCATCAGCCGGACGACCTCCTGGAGCAGCTGACCGTGGTCGTGTTCGTCGAGCAGGATCTGCAGCGAGTCCCAGCCGTCGATCAGCAGGATGATGTGAGCCGGCCGCTGGGCCTTCGGCAGCAGCCGGCGCAGCTCCGCGATGCCGGTCGCGCTGTGCGTCTGGGCCAGGTCCTGCCGTTCGGTCAGTTCCCGGTTCAGGCGCCGCAGCATCCGGCCGAGCCGCTCCAGGTCGTGCCGGGAGACCACGCCGCCGCAGTGCGGGAGCGCGCCGACGGCGCTGAGGCCGCCGCCGCCCGCGTCGATGCCGTACAGGTGCACGTCGGCGCTGCTCGCCACCCGGGCCGCCGAACCGGCGAGGGTCCGCAGCACCTGGGTGCGTCCGGAACGCGGCGCGCCGATGATGTACAGGTGCCCGAAGGTGGTGAGGTCGGCGACGGCGACCCGGCGCTGCTGGAGCTGCGGGACGTCCTCCAGCGCGTAGGGGATGACCAGGCGTCCGTCGCGGGTGGCACCGAGTTCGTCCAGGTCGTCCAGGACCAGCCGGCGCTGGAGCGGCGGCAGCCAGGGGCTGGGCTGCTGGGTGAAGTCGTCCAGCAGGTCGGCGGCCGAGCGGATCTCCTCGACGAGGACCTGGAGGTCGGTCGGCGCCGGGCCCCGCGGGGCCGAGGCCGTGACCGTGCGGGTCTCCGCGGGGAGTCCGGCGGGCCGGCCGAGCGCGTCCCAGCCGACGTCCACCGAGCGGACGGGCTTGCGGGGACCGGCGTCCGGCTCGGCCGCCGCGGCCGGGTTCTCCCGCGGGCGTTCGGCGCCGACCCAGGCGGTCTGGAACGGATCCGCCTGCCGCGGTCCGCGCCGTACCAGGGCCCGGCCGGGCGTGGCCGTGGAGATGTCGACGGCGTCCTTGACGTCGATGATGTCCTGGCTCTCGGTCTGGTCGGTGACCCGCAGCGCGATCCGCAGGTTGGTGTTGGCGCGGATGTCACCGGTGACCACACCGGCGGGCCGCTGCGTGGCCAGGATCAGGTGGATGCCGAGTGAACGGCCCCGCTGGGCGATGCTGATCAGTCCGGGTACAAAGTCGGGGACCTCGCGGACCAGGGTGGCGAACTCGTCGATGACCAGCAGCAGCCGGGGCAGCGGCGCGAGGGAGGGATCGGCGGCCCGCTTGGCCCGGTACTCCGGGTGGTCCTTGGCGTCGGCCGCGGCGAGCACCTGCTCCCGGCGCCGGAGTTCGGCGGCCAGCGACTCCAGGGCCCGTTCCACGAGGTGGGCGTCGAGGTCGGTGACCATGCCGAGGGTGTGCGGCAGGTGGGCGCACTCCTTGAAGGCGCTGCCGCCCTTGTAGTCGACCAGTACGAAGGTGAGTTCGTCGGGCCGGTTGGCGGCGGCCAGCGAGGCCACGAACGTCTGCAGCAGTTCCGACTTGCCGGAACCCGTCGTACCGGCGACCAGGCCGTGCGGCCCGTCCTGGACCAGGTCCAGGGAGAGCGGGCCGTCGAAGCCGGTGCCGATGAGGAAGGAGGTGCTGGCGGGCTGGTGCTGCCAGCGCTCCAGCAGGCCCTCGGCGTTCGGCGGTTCCTGCTCCAGCAGGTCCAGGAGGCGGACCCGCTGGGGGAGTCCGGCGTCGTGCTCGGGGCTGACGTCCCGGATCGGGGCCAGGGCCCGGGCCAGTTGCTCGCACCACTCGGGGGAGACCCGGTCGGCGCGGACGGCGGGCAGGTCGGGGGCGCCGGGACGCTTCACCGTCAGCCGGCCGCCGGCCGCGAGGACCACTCCGGTGCTCTCCTCGGGCAGCAGCCGCTCCTGCTCGTCCAGGCAGATGCTGAAGATCCGCACCCGCGGGCCCTCGGTGAGCACCTGGACCATGCCGGGCACGTCACGCAGCCGCCGGGCACCGTCCGCGATGACCAGCACGTCGGGCTCGGTGAAGACCACGTCCCGGTCGTTGCCGGCCTGCCGGCGGCGCGCCTGGACCTGCGAGACCAGTTCGCTCATCCGGGCCGCGGTCGACTCGGGGTCGTTGCCGATCAGCACCATCGGGCCGGCGGCCGTGCCGGGCTTGAGATGCGGCAGCCAGCGCGTCCACGCCCAGTCCGTCACCCGGTCGGGCTCGGTGAGGACGACGATCCTCAGGTCGCGCGGGCTGTGCAGGACGCCCGCCTGCGCGACCAGCCAGCGCGCCAATGGCTGCACCTCGGCGGCCGGGCCTGCGACGCCGACGACGCCGTGCGCGGGGATGTCGACGCCGATCGGCGTGTCGGGGATGTTCCAGCGGATCGAGCGGTGGTTCTCGTCCCGCGCCGGGTCCTCCAGCTCCCGTACCGACGGCTGGTCGACCGTGCCGAGGCGCAGCACCAGGTGGTCGGGGTCCCGGCGGCGGCGCTCCCACAGGCGGCCGCCGGGTCCGGTCGCGATCAGGGCGACGGCCGCCGGGTCGGGGCCGGTCTTGTCGCGGACCCGGCGCTCGCCGACGACCGCTTCCCTGACCTGCTTCTCCAGGACGTCACGGCGCTGTTCGTAGGCGCGCTCGGACTCCAGGAACTGCTTGCGCGCCGCACGCCGGCCGGTCGCCCAGTTCGACAGCATCATCATCGGGCTGAGGAACAGGAACACCAGGAAGTAGTACGAGTGGAAGATGCTGACCATGAACAGACCGAGGATGATCGGCGAGATCATCATCACGGTCGGGAACGGCCGCTTCTGCGGCGGCGACGGCGGCTGCGGCAGCCGGACCCGTTCGGCGTCCAGGTGCGGGGCGATCCGCGGCGGCCGGTTGTAGTCCACGCCGTACCCGTCGGCGGACGGGGTCACGGCCGCGTCCGCCTCGACGGGCGCGCTCATCCGCAGCAGCACCGGACCGACCGTCAGGTCCTCGCCGGCCGGCCAGGGCACCGGCCCCGGACCCGCCGGGCGTTCCCGCGGCGGCTGCGGGCGCGGCCGCCGCAGCTGGGTGATGGCGTCGTCCGGCGGCGGCGAGGCGAGCCGGGCCCGCACGGTCGCCTCGGGCTCGTCGTCGGTGCGGTGCCAGGCCGCGGAGCCGTCCGCGCCGACCGTCACCCACAGCCCGGACGCGGGCACCCCGGTGCCCGCGTCGAGCCGCAGGGCGCACAGCGGGTCGGTGCCGATCTCGTGGCTGCCGGGGCCGAGCCGCCAGGTGCGCCCGGCGCCGGGCCCGGAGACGATGTGCACCTCGGCGAGCACGCCGTCCCGGTCGCCGTCGTCGTGGACCCGGACCAGGTCGGCCGGGCGGGCCGGGCCGCCGAGGCCGAGCAGCCCGCCGTCGCGGATGCCGCTGCCGCAGACGCGCGTCGCGGGGTCGAGCCGGTGGCCGTCGGCGTAGAGGTTGCGAGCCTGCGGGGCGCCGGCCGCGGCCCAGTCGGCGCCGCCCGCGGCGGCCTCGTCCTGGGTCAGGGCGGCGGCGAGATCGCCGACGGTCGCGTTCGAGGGCAGCCGGACCTGATGGTCGCGGCGCTGTCCGTCCGTGGCGTCCACGGTGGTGATGGTGAGGTTCACGGCTCCCAGCCGGGCAATCGTTCGTACGGGATCGGGGGACGGGTACGGCGGTTTACGGCGCCGGCGGCGAACTGGCGGAGACACCGGCCGCACCGGAGGTGCTCGGTTCCGCGAAGTCGTCGTCGCCGTCGGCGGCCGGAGCCGGAGCGGGGACCGGCGCGGCGGCCGGTGCGGGCTCGGGGACCGGCCGGGTGGCCGAGACTCCGGTCGGCTCGGCCGCCGGAGGTGCCTCGGTGCCGCGGCCGGGCTCGTCCGGCAGCAGGTCGGGGTCGGCGGCGGACGCGGTGTCCCGCGGGCGGCCCACCTCGTCGTCCGGGCGCTCGGGGCACGGCGGCAGGACGGCCAGCGTCCGGGCCACGGCCCGCGACAGCGGCAGGACGTCGACGCGGGCGGCGGCGGGAACGCCGTGCACCGTGAGCGTCGAGTCCGGCGCGATCTCCAGCAGCCTGGTCCGGCCCCGGGCCACTCCGAGACTCAGCAGCCGCACGGTGGACGGCAGCGACCGCTCCAGCGGATCGGCGCACACCGCGACCTCGATGCCGGGCTGTCCGACGGCGGCGGTGGCGGTCGGTCCCTGATGCCGCGGGTGCACCCCGGCCGCGATGGCCACCTTGCCGTCGGGCAGCCGGGCCTCCGCCTGGGCGGCGAGCGCCTGGAGCACGGCACGGGCGGTACGGGCGGCGCGCGGCGCCCCGTACACGGAGAGCGCGGGCGGTCCCGAACGCGCGTCGAGCAGCACGGCGTGCCCCATGTCATGGCCCACGCAGACCAGCAGCGGCGTGGCCGGGTCCTCGACGTCGTCCGTCAGATCGGTGCGGTCGATCCACCACAGCCGCGGATCGCTCTCGTCGGCCGCCCACGGCTCCGGCGGCTCGCGCAGCGCCTCGCCGTCCGCCGCGACCATGACGGCCATCCACTCGGGCCCGGCCAGCACGCCGTAGGGGCGCACCCCGGGACGGACGGCCGCGGCCTGGGCGGTGGCCCGCTCGGCGTCGGACCACACGGCCGGCTCGCGCAGCAGCCGTACCAGCAGGCGCAGTCCGCGCCGGTAGCGCAGTTCGGTGCGGACCGGTCCGGTGAAGGCCTTGACGGTGAGGGCCGTCTCACGGCGCAGGCGGCGCCACAGGGCCTTCCAGCCGCCGCCGCGCCGGACCAGCCAGCTGGTGACGGCGAGGACGAGGACCAGCACGCCGACGAGGCCGAGCAGGGTGGTGATGGTGTCGGAGGTCATCGGGTCTCTCTCCGGAGTTTCTCTGCTCCGGCCGTGGGGCAGCCGTGGGATTCGAGGGTGGTGCGCAGCGCGCGGATGCCGTGGTGGGTACGGGATTTCACGGTGCCCGGCGGCAGCCCCAGCTGACGGGCCACGTCGTCGCCGGACTGGCCCAGCAGGTGGACCCGGGCGACGGCCTCGCGGTGGGCGGGGGTCAGGGTGCGCAGCGCGGAGACCAGCACCCGGCGGTCGCCGACCTGTTCGGCGTGGTCGGGCACGGCCGGCGTCAGGGCGGGGCCGAAGTCCGCCGCGGTGACGCCCACGGGGACGGACCGGTCCCGGCGCCTGCTGTCGACCACGAGGTTGCGGGCGACCCGGAACAGCCACAGGCGGATGGGCCGGTCGTGCCAGTCCAGCCGGCCGGCCGACTGCCAGGCCCGCAACAGGGTTTCCTGGACGACGTCCTCCGCGCCGTGGGGGTCGCGCCCCATCATGCCGGTCACGAAGCGGCGCAGGCTTTCGCGCTCCGCGAGCAGGAGGCCGAGCGTCCGGTCCGCGCCGTCGGCGCGGTCAGGGTCGATGAGGCTCAATGCCTCCGCCTTCCGGTGTCGGGTGGTGCTGTTGTGCTGTTGTGCTGTCGTGCGATGTTGCTCTGTGTCACTGTGAAACGCTGCAGGGACGAACGCTAGCGCGAAAAACGGAACTTCCCGAAGCCGGCATTGCTGCGAAGCTCAACAACTTCGTCACAGCCGACTCCGCATAGGTGGACGGAAGGTGACGTTCGGCGGGATCTTCGGCGACTGGCGTCCGGAGCCCGGTCCCGCCTTGGTTAATGTTCCTGTGTCCCGCTCGTTCCGGGCGTTCCGAGAACTTCACGAGACCTTCAGGAGACGACGTGCCGCCCCTTCGCAAACCCCGGCCCTCGGCAGGACGGCCCGGCAATCCGACGGGACGTTTCAGTGACACCTTCGCCAACCGTCCCGCCACGCCCCGTCGCGGCCTGGTGCCCGGCATGCGGGTGTGGGCGACCGTGGCGGGAGCGGCCGGACTGACCGTCGTCGCGGCCCTGGCCGTTCCGGTGCTGAGCCATGTGGACCTCTTCCCGGACCCGGACACCAAGGCGGCCGCGGCGGTGGTGCCCGGAGAGCCCACAACGCTGTCCAGCGCGTCCGAGTCGCCGTCCCCGTCCTCCTCGTCGTCGACGCCGTCCCACGCCCCCTCCCACCAGCCCGCCAGGACGGACCAGGGCGGCTCCGGGTCCGGCGGCGGCACGGGCGGCGGCGCCGGCGGCGGCAGCGGCTCGACCGGGCAGCAGTCCGGCGGCGGGTCCGCCGCCTCCGGCAGCGGTACCGGAGGCGGCACCAAGTCGGGCTCCACCTCGTCCGGTACGAAGTCGGCCGGCACGAAGTCGTCCTCCTCGGGCGGGAAGACCTCCTCCGGGGGCTCCTCCACGGGCGGGGGCACGAAGACCACCACCGTCCCGGGCGTGGCCCTGATCGGCAACCCGTCCGGCCGCTGCGTCGACGTCACCAACGCGGGCGGGGACGGCACCCGGCTGGAGATCCTGGACTGCTCGGGCGCGGCCAAGCAGAAGTGGGTCTTCCAGTCGGACGGCACCATCCGCTCGCTCGGCCTGTGCATGGACCTGGCCTGGGGCAACACCGCCAACGGCACCGCGATCCAGGTCGCCAAGTGCAGCGGCAACCGCGCGCAGCTCTTCTACCTCAGCTCGGCCGGTGACCTGGTCAGCGCGCTGGCCGACAAGTGCGTGGACGTCACCGACAAGGGCACGGGCAACGGCACCAAGCTCCAGCTGTGGACCTGCTCCGGCACTTCCAACCAGAAGTGGCACAAGGGCTGACCGGTCCGCGGCCGCCGACACCGCCTACCGCCGAGCACCGACCGCCCCGCGGCGGGCACCGAGCACCAGCTTGAGCGTGCCCGCCGCGGACGGCGACGCCGAGCCGCGCAGCACGTCCGTGCCCGGTGCGAGCACGGCGTCGGCGGTGAGCAGTTCGATCTCGATCAGCGTGCCGACCAGCGGCCGGTGGGCCACCGGGACCACTTCGAGCAGGTCCCGGGCCGCGCGCAGATCGGTCCGGGACCTCTCCACCTCGTGCGCCACGAGCGCGCGCAGACCCAGGGAGGCGCGGCGCGCCCCGAGGTCGTCCGCCGTCACCGAGAACCGCTCCAGGGTCTGTGCCGGAATGCCCGGCCGGCCCTCCCGCAGGTCCTCCGCAAGGTCGTTGACGAAGTCCAGCCGCTGGCTGCCGTCGATGAGCCTGCGGCAACCGGCCAGGAACCGTCCGCCGGGATCGGCCGCGGGCCCCAGCAGCGCGCCTATCAGCAGGAAGGCCGGCATCGAGTAGGCGTCGAGATAGTCCTGGTACTCGGCCTCGGTACGGAAGCCCGTGAACTCCAACTCGGTCCCGGCGGTGCCCAGATACGTCTCCACCACCTCCCGGTGACCGGGGTGCGCGGTGACCGTGTGGAGCAGGGTGCGGACCAGGGGATCGGCGCTCGTCCCCGTCTCCAGCCCCGCCCGCACCCGCCGCTCCCAGTCCGCCCACGCCCGCGCCCGCCCCGCCTCGGGACCGCTGTCCAGCAGGTCGTCGCCGTGGTGCATGACCGCCGTGGCGGCCACCACGTACGGCTGCACCGCGGGCGGCAGCAGCAACCGGCAGGCCAGGTAGGCGCTGCGGCGGTACCGCCGGACCGTACGCCGCTGGGTGCTGTAGTCCTGCCGCAGCCGCGGATCCCGGATCCCGGCCGCGGTCAGGCTCTGTTTCCACGCGCTCACCGGATGATCGTAGAGGCAGCGGCGGCCTCCGGTCCCGGCCGGGACCGAGCGCTCAGGAGAGGGAGGTCAGGAACTCGACGAGCGCCGCGTTCACCTCGTCGGGGCGCTCCTGCTGCGTCCAGTGTCCGCAGCCCGCCAGTTCGAGCGGCTCGCGCACCAGGTTGGGCATCAGGGCGGGAAGCCTGGCGATGAGTTCGGGCGTGCCGGGGAACGCCGGGACCACGTCGCGGTCGCCGTAGACGTAGAGCGCGGGCGGGGTGACCCGGGCGCCGTGCCAGGGGGCGGTGAGTTCCCAGTTGCGGTCGAGGTTGCGATACCAGTTGAGCGCCCCGGTGAAGCCACCGGAGAAACTCTCGGTCAGCGCGTCCAGGTCCTCCTCGGTGAACCACGCGGGCAGCACCTCGGGATCCGGCATGTCGGCGAGCCAGCCGCGCTCGGGGTCCACCAGGGGCTGCCCGGCCGCACCACTGTCGGCGGAGGCCAGGTGGAAGAACTTCCGCAGCGTGGTGCGCGGGTCGCGGCCGAACTCGGCGTCCGCGACGCCCGGCCGGGCGAAGTAGTTCCAGTAGAAGCGGCCCCCGAACATCTCGTCCATCGCCCGCAGCGGCGGCCTCGTCCCACGGAACGGCGGCGGCACGCTCAGCCCGGCCACCCCGCGCACCAGGTCCGGACGGAAGAGCGCGGTGTGCCAGGCCACCGGCGCGCCCCAGTCGTGCCCGACGACGAACGCCCGCTCCTCGCCCAGCTCCCCGATCAGCCCGACGACGTCGCCGACCAGATGGAAGATGCTGTACGCGTCGACGTCCTCGGGACGGTCGCTGCCGCCGTAGCCCCGCTGGTCCGGGGCGACCACGTGGAAACCGGCGGCGGCCAGCGGGCCGAACTGGTGCTGCCAGGAGTGCCAGGACTCGGGGAAACCGTGCAGCAGCACGACCAGGGGGCCCGAACCCTCCTCCGCGATGTGCAGCCGGATTCCGTTCACGTCGATGAATCGATGCTGGACCATGGCCCGAGCGTACGCAACGATCTTCCGCTCCGGCGCCCCGGGCGACGGGCGTTCAGGCGACGGCGTCCCGCGCGGTGGCGGTGACGTCGACGGCGTGCGTGACCTCCGGCTCGGTGCCGGGCAGGACCAGGGCCCGGGCCGTCGTCTCGAAGCGGCGGTCGGTCTCCGTCAGTCGGGTGTGGTGCTGGGCGAGATGCTCCGCCCAGGAGCCGATGAGGTAGTTCTCGATGAAGCGGCCCGGCTCGTTGCCGTCCTCGTACAGGCCCCAGGTGAGCGCGCCGGTCCGGCGGCGGGAGCGGGCCACGTTCGCCATGGCCGCGGTGAAGGCGGCACGGTCGGCGGGCGCGACGCGGTAGACGACGGAGACCAGGACCGGGCCGTCGGCCGGACCGGGCTCGTAGACCAGGGGCGGAGCGGGCCAGTGGTCGGAGGGGGTCGGGTCGATGCGGGTGGCGTCGTACAGCGGCCACCGCGGCACGCTCGCCGCGGCGAGCAGCAGCAGGAGCGCCGCTATGAGCAGCGCGGTGGTCAGCCCGAGCCACTGGGCCAGTCCGCCCCACAGCGGCGCGGCGAGCGCCTGCCCGCCCTGGAAGACCAGGAGATAGACGGCCAGGCCGCGGGCTCGTACCCAGCCGGGCAGCCGGGTCTGGGTGGCCGCGCTCAGGGTGGACAGGACACCGATCCAGGCAAGACCGGCGGGCAGCAGGGCGAGCGCCACGACCCAGGTGACGTGGACGGTGGCGAGGACGGCCAGGACCACGGCGAAGACGGCGGCCCCGGCCACGAGCGTGCCGTTGGCACCGAGCAGTCCGCGCATCCGGGGCAGCAGGAAGGCGCCGCTGACCGCGCCGACGCCGACGGCGGCCAGCAGCAGGCCGTAACCGCCCGAGCCCAGGCCGAGCGAGCGGCCGGCGACCAGCGGCAGCAGCGACCACACGGCTGCCGCGCCGGGGATGAACAGGGCCGTGCGCAGCAGGACACGGCGGACGCCGGGCGCGTTGCGGACGTAACGGCGGGCCGCGTACAGGGCGGTGAGGAACCGTTCGCGTTCGGCGGCCGGGACGGGCTCGGCCGGCGGCCGCTTCCACAGCACCAGGACGACCACGATGCCCAGGAACGAGACCGCGTTGAAGGCGAACGACCAGCCCGCGCCCGCCGCCGTGACCAGCGCACCGCCGACGGCCGGTCCGATGGCCCGGGCCAGGTTCATGTTCACCGCGCCCAGCGCCGACGCCTCCGCCAGCCGGCTGCGGGCGACCAGCTCCGGCTGGATCGCCTGCCAGGCCGGCCCCATCAGCGCGGTGCCGCAGCCGAGCAGGAACGTCAGCACGAGCAGCGGACCGGGGGACAGCTCGCCGGCGAAGGCCAGGACGGCCAGGACGGTGGCCACCGCGCACATCGCGAGCTGGGCGACGACCAGCAGCCGGCGCCGGTCGAAGCGGTCGGCGAGCACCCCGGAGGGCAGCGCCAGCAGGACGACCGGCAGGCTGGAGGCGGTCTGGACGAGGGTGACCAGGGTGGCCCCGTGGCCGAGGAGCAGCCACTGCGCGCCGACCGTCTGCATCCAGGTGCCGACGTTCGACACGAACTGCGCGATCCACAGGGCCCGGAACACCGGGAGCGCGAGGGGCGCCCAGGACGACTCGGAGCCGGAGGAACCGCCGCCGGGTCCGGCTTTCGTGCTCACTGCCATGTCACCGCTCCGCGAGAGTTGGGCCCGTGCGCCCCGGCGGCGCGCACGCGACCGGACCGGAACGCCGTAAGCCTGTCAGAGGCGGCCCCGCAGATCATCTGTCGAACGACCGGGAAAGCGCCGGACGGTGGCGCGCGGCATCGGCGTGAGGCACCGACAGCGGGCCGTGGGAGGACCCGGCGGCAGGACCGGCCGACGGGCCCTGTCGGCGCTCGCGATGGTCGCCGGTGCCCTCGTCGGCGCCCTCACCGTCCGTCACGGCAGCCCCGACCTGCCGCTGCTGCCGGCCGGCCGCGCGCCCGGCGCGTGCGTGCCGGGCCGCTCCGACGCCCACTGGGGCGAACCGCTCCGAGCCGAGCCCACGGGTATCCGTCGCGCGACGGTGGGTACCCGGGGCCGATGGACATGACTAGTGAACAGCTGGCCGCCGCCGGTTCGGCGGCGGGAATGATCGTGATCGTCGTCTGCGGGCTGATCGTCGCGGCCGCGCTGGTGGCGGCGGTCCGGCTCGGAATCGGGGTGCGCCGCCGGGAGTCCCCGCCGCCCCGGAGCACGGACCAGCCCACCCCGCCCGCCACCGGACCGGTGCGGGAGGAGAGCGAGATGCGCGAGCCGAACGAGGTGCCGCGGGCCGGGAGCGACGGCACCCGTCTCACCCCGCACCAGCTCGGCAACGCGCCCACCAGGACGGGTGAGGACCAGACCCGTCGCCGCTGGTAGGCAAGGCCGCCCGGAAGCACCGGCAAACCGGTCCGGCTCACCGAGACCAGCGACCTCTCGCCCGCGACCGTCCTCGACGACGTCCGCCTCGACGCCGGGTCCTCCATCCTGTGGGCCCGGACCACCGACCAGGACGGCGGAAGCCTGCACTGGAGGCCGTCGCGGGACAACGGCATCGACTGGGACCGGGTCGCGGGCGACCACCAAGTGGCCCGGCCGTCCGGTCACGGTGAACACCGGCACCCGGACCTTCACGGTCCGAGACGAGCTGTACGCACGGGGACAGTTCGCGAAGCACCTGTCGCCCGGTGACGTACGCCTGGAGTCCAGCGCCGCGCAGAACGGCGTCGCCGACGTGGTCCACCGGACCCGCGGGGGCGGCTGCACGGCCGTCCTCGGCAACGGCGCCGGCGTCGGCGCCGACCGCAGGGTCAGGATGTCCGTCGGCGGCCGGACGTTCGTCGTGACCGTGCCGACGGGCTCCTTCGCCACCTACCGGTGGACCAGGTGACCGCACCGGGCGCCGGCGGCACGCACGCCGTGTGCTGCCGCGACGACACCGGGACGGCTCCGGTGACGGCGTCCGTGCCGTCCGCCGGATTCCGCCTCGGCCACCCGCGGTTCGGCGCCCGCTGACGGCGCTCTTGACAGACTCCGCCCTGGTGCCGGGCCGGCCGCGCGCCCCCGGCCCCGGGGCACGGCCAGCCCTCCGGGCCGTCGTGCACGGCTCAGAACCGCACCGGCAGCGCCAGCAGGCCGCGGGTGCGCATCGAGGGGCGGTGGCGCAGCGCGTCGACGGGGACGTCGAGTGCGAGATCGGGGAGGTGTTCCAGCAGCGCGGTCAGGGCGATCTCGGTCTCCAGGCGGGCCAGCGGCGCACCGACGCAGTAGTGGATGCCGTGGCCGAGGGCCAGGTGACCGATGTCGTCGCGGCCGAGGTCGAGCCGGTCGGGCTCGGGGAACCGCCGCGGGTCACGGTGCGCCGCAGCCAGGGACAGCAGCACCGTCTCGCCCGCCGGTACGGTGACCCCGCCGATCGTCACGTCCTCGGTGGGGAAGCGCCGGATGGCCAGCGGGACCGGCCCGTCGTAGCGGAGCAGTTCCTCCACGGCGGTGCCGATCCCGGCCGGGTCCGCGCGCAGGGCGGCCAGCTGGGGCGGGTCGGCGAGCAGGGCGAGGACGGCGTTGCCGATCAGGTGCACGGTGTTCTCGTAGCCGGCGAAGAGGATGAGGAAGGCCAGGGACATCAGCTCGTCCTCGCTGAGCCGGTCCTCCGCGTCCCGTACGGCGATCAGCGCGGAGAGCAGGTCGTCGGCGGGCTCGGCGCGCTTGCGGGCGAGCAGTGCGCCGAAGTAGGCGAGGAGCGCCTTGACCGCCTCCCGCGGGCCGTCGGGCCGCGCGGGGTCCGGGACGACGAGCGCGTCGGTCCAGGACCGGAAGTCCGGCCGGTCGTCCTCGGCCACGCCCAGCAACTCGCAGATCACGGCGATGGGCAGCGGCGCCGCGTAGTCGGCGATCAGGTCGGCACGGCCGAGCGGTCGGACGGCGTCCAGGAGCGCGTCCGCGGTGCGCCGCACGGGTGCGCGAAGGCGCGCGACACGACGCGGGGTGAAGGCCTGGGACACCAGGCGCCGGATCCGGGTGTGGTCCGGCGGATCCATGTTCAGCAGGTTGGCGTCGAGCGCGGGCGGCAGCGCCAGCCCTCGGTAGCCGCCCGGTTTCGCGCGGGCCTTGTCCAGCGACAGCCGCGGGTCGGCGAGGGCCTGCCGCACGTCGTCGTACCGCGTCACCAGCCAGGCGGGCAGCCCGTCCGTCCCGGCGAACCGGTGCACGGGCCCGGCCTCCCGGAGCCGTGCGTACACGGCGTACGGGTCGGCGAACAGCTCCGCGGGGTCAACGGCGGCCCGAGCGGAGGGCGTTGTACTGGCATCCATGGCCCACACCCTAGACACCGGCCGGCCGGGGACCGCGCCGTCCGCGCTCCTTGATCGGCCCCGGGGGTTGCAGCGCCCGCGGGACCGGCGTTTTCTGGAAGTGTCCGATGGTGAAACACGAGCGCCTAGGGCTGCGGCATGGACCGGGGGCTCGGCTCCCCCATGTTTCTCCTGGCCAGAGCCTCGGTCTGTGCGGTCCGTCGTCGTGTCCCGGCGTTCGACGCGGAGGTGAACCAGGTGAAAGCCGTTGTGTACGAGAAGCCCTTCAGCGTCGCTGTCAGGGACGTCGACGATCCACGCATCGAGCACCCGAACGACGTGCTGGTACGGGTCACGTCGACCGCCATCTGCGGCTCCGACCTGCACATGTACGAGGGTCGGACGGCAGCCGAGTCGGGCATCGTCTTCGGGCACGAGAACCTCGGCATCATCGAGGAGATCGGCAGCGGTGTGACCTCGCTGTCCAAGGGCGACCGTGTGGTCATGCCGTTCAACGTGGCCTGCGGATTCTGCAAGAACTGCCTGGCCGGCAAGACCGGCTTCTGCCTCACGGTCAACCCCGGCTTCGCCGGCGGAGCCTACGGCTACGTGGCCATGGGCCCCTACGAGGGCGGGCAGGCGGAGCTGCTGCGGGTGCCGTTCGCCGACTTCAACTGCCTCAAGCTGCCGCCGGGCGATGAGTTCGAGACCGACTTCGTGCTGCTCGCCGACATCTTCCCGACCGGCTATCACGGCTGTGAGCTGGCCCGCGTGTCCCCGGGCGAGAGCGTCGCCGTCTTCGGCGCCGGCCCGGTCGGGCTGATGGCCGCGTACTCCGCGCTGCTGCGCGGAGCCGCCAAGGTGTTCGTGGTCGACCGGGTGCCCGAGCGGCTGGCGAAGGCCGAGCAGATCGGCGCCATACCGATCGACTTCTCCCAGGGCGAGCCCGCTGAGCAGATCAAGGCACAGACCGGTGGCGAGGGCACCGACAAGGGCGTCGACGCCGTCGGCTACCAGGCCCAGTCGCCCGACGCCAGTCACGAGGAGCCGGCGGTCGTCCTGAACACCCTGGTCGAGACGGTACGGCCGACCGGCATGCTCGGCATCCCGGGCCTGTACGTCCCGTCCGACCCGGGCGCACCCGACGAGCACGCCAAGCACGGCCAGCTGCTGGTCTCCATCGGCCGGATGTTCGAGAAGGGGCAGCAGATGGGCACCGGCCAGTGCAACGTCAAGCAGTACAACCGCCAGCTGCGGGACCTGATCATCGCGGGGCGGGCCAAGCCCAGCTTCGTGGTCTCCCACGAACTCCCCCTGGAGGACGCGCCGGAGGCCTATCAGAAGTTCGACAAGCGGATCGAGGGCTACACCAAGGTGGTCCTGCATCCCGGTCACGCCCTGGCGGCGTAGGACACGCCTGCGGCGTCCGCTCCTGGACGCGGCACACGGCGGTCCGGCCCGTGCGGCGGGACATGGCGGGCCGGCCCGCGCGGCCGGGCCACCGCGGGGTTCGTCCCCGGCGGCGTCCGCCGGACGCGGACGCGTCCGGACCGCCTCCCGCCGTTCCACGGGGCCGGGCCGCGGGCGGCGACCAGGGCGACCGGCAGTCGTCTTCCGTCCCCGGGCCCTTTCCGCCACGCCCGGAACGCCGACCCGGCTGGCGCCCGAAGGCCCGCAGGGGGTCTGCCGGACCGTGCGGCCCGGCAGACCCCCTGCCCGCTGTCCCGGCGGTGCTAGCCGCGACGTCCCGCGGCCTGGTACTCGTCGTCCGCGGCGGCGTCCGTACCCGCGTCCGTACCCGGCTCCGCCCGGTCGGCGTGGCCCGGCCACCAGGCGGCGTGGCCGATGAGGGCGGTCAGGCTCGGGGTGAAGAACATCGCCATGACGAACGCGGCGACGGCGATGCCGAAGGAGACCGCGAAGCCCATCTCCGTGAGCAGCGCGTTGCCCGCCAGCATCATCGTGGCGAAGGTCGCCGCCAGGATGAAGCCCGCCGCGGCGACCGTCGGACCGGCGTGCCGCAGCGCCATCCCGGCCGCCTCGCGCGGCTCCCGGCCCTCGCGGGCCTCCTCACGGAGCCGGGCGATCATGAGGATGTTGTAGTCCGTGCCGATGGCGACCACGAAGAGATACATGATCACCGGAAGCATGAACATCAGACCGGGCTTGTTCTGCGCGTCCTGGAAGATCCAGACCGTGGCACCGAGCGTGGAGCCGAAGCCCAGTCCCACCGAGGCGATCAGGTACCAGGGCGCGACCACACTGCGCAGCAGGAGCCCCAGGATCACCATGATCAGCAGGGCGGCGACGGGGAAGACCGTGCGGTAGTCGTGGTTCACCGCGGAGTCGATGTCCTTGAAGATCGAGGACATGCCGCCGACCACGGCCTCGGTGCCGTCGGGGGCGTTCGCGTGCGCGACGTCCCGGACCCGGCCCACGGCGTCGATCGCCTTGTCCGTGGACGCCTCGTACTTCAGCGTGACGGTGAAGTCCGCGGTCGTACCGGCCTTGTTCACCTGGGACATCCGGGCGCTCGCGACACCGTCCACGGCGCCGAGCTTCGCGGCGTACGCGTCGAACGCGGACCGGTCAAGCGGCTTGCCGTCGCTGCTGGAGAGGTAGACGTCGGTGGGGGCGGCGGCGCCCGCCGAGTACGCGGTCTGCATCCGGTCCTGGACGACCATGGACTCCTTGGTCTTCGGCATCGAGCCCGAGGCCAGGTCGAACGTCGCCTTGTAGCCGAGCGTGCCGAGCGACAGCACGAGCAGGATCAGACCGGAGACCGCCGCGGTCAGCGCCGGGCGGCGCTGCACCCCGCGGCCCAGGGCCGCGAACCGGGCGTTGGACGGCTCCTGCTGCCAGGACTTGGAGGGCCAGAACACCTTCGGCCCGATGAGCGAGACGACGGCCGGGATCAGGGTCAGGCCCGCGATCAGGGTGACCGTGACCGAGATGGCCAGCGCCGGGCCCATCTGCTTCAGGAAGCCCAGCGTGGACAGCACCAGCGCGAGGAAGGCGATGATGACCGCGCCGGCCGCCGAGGCGATGGCCTCGCCGACCCGGTCGACCGCGTTGATCATGGCCTGCTTGGGTTCGTCGCCCGCGCGCAGGCGTTCGCGGTAACGGAACATCAGGAACAGGAAGTAGTCCGTGCCCACGCCGAAGAGCACGACGATCAGGATCGACGAGACGGAGCTGTTGGCCTGCAGACCGAACAGCTTGGTGGCGTACGCGATCAGACCGTTGGCGATCGCCGACACCACACCGATCAGCACGAGCGGCAGGAAGGCCAGGATCGGCGCCCGGAAGATGATCAGCAGCGTGACCAGGATGATCACGAAGGTGCCGATGCCGATCAGCGCCTCACCGCGCTTGGACGAGTCCTGCTGGTCCAGTGCCTGCGCGGCGGATCCGCCGAGCTTGACCTCCAGGTCCGTGCCCTTGGCGAGTTGCTTGACGTCGTCGCGCAACACCTTGGCGGCGTCGGCCTGGGCCGGCTGGCCGGCCTGCTTGCTGTCCATCTGCACCAGGGTCATGGTGTATTTGCCGTCCTTGGACGGCGGTCCGGGGACGACCTTCTGCACCTGGTCGATGTGCTTGCCGCCCAGCTCGGTGGTGATCCGGGCGACGTCCTTGAGATCGGCGCCGCTCAGCTTGCCGCCGTCGGTGCGCTGATAGAGCGCGATCGCGGACGGCGTGAAGGCGCTGGGGAACGCCTTCTGCTGCAGATCGGCCGCCTGGATCGACTCGTAACTCTTGGGCAGGAAACTGCTCTCGTCGCTGTTCGAGGGCAGGCTCGGGGCGGTGGCGACGATCGCCACCGCCGCGATCAGCCATGCCACGATCGTCCAGACGGGATGTCGGACGACGGCAGTGCCAATACGTCGGAACATGCGGAAGGTCCTCCTGGGTAGGAAGATCACCGCAGCCCGGGGAGCGGACCCTGGCATCGGCGACCCCGACCGGCCCGCGTCCAACGCGCCGGTCACTCAGATGTCTTGCGGTCATATGGTAGGGAGCGCGGGTGGCGGTCGGTCCAGTGGGTTTCCGTTCTGACGCCTCACGGCCCGCGCACGGCCCCGCCGTCTGTACGGCGGAGGGTGGTTCGGCGACCATCGAAGACCTGATCGCCGTCCCGTCCCGCGGGCCGTCCGGAGGGCCGAACCATGCCGATGATCAGCCAGTGGCGGCTGCGGGCCGCGTTCGCGGTGCGGCTGTCGGAGATGTACGGCCGGGAGGTGCCCGCGTACACGACGCTGGTGGACGTCTCGCGCGAGGTCAACGAGGACGTGCTGCGCACCCGGGGAGCCGACGCCGAACGCCTTGGATCCATCGGCCGGGTGACCGCGGAGCGGCACGGCGCGATCCGGGTCGGCACACCGCGTGAACTGGCCCAGGTGGCCCGGGTCTTCGGCGCCCTCGGCATGCACCCGGTCGGCTTCTACGACCTCAGGGAGGCGGCCGCCAGCGCCGTACCCGTGGTCTCCACCGCCTTCCGGCCGGTCGACGGCGCGGAACTGGCCCGCAACCCCTTCCGGGTGTTCACCTCCATGCTCACCGTCGCCGACCCGCGCTTCTTCGACGACGGCCTGCGCCGGCGCCTGGAGACCTTCCTGGCCGGCCGTGAGCTGTTCCCGCCGGAGCTGCTGGCGCTGGCCGACCGAGCCGCGGCGGAACGCGGACTGCCGGCCGACGACGCCGAGCGCCTCCTCGCCCTGGCCGTGCGGGTCTTCGAGCTGTCGAGGGAACCGGTGGACCGGGCCTGGTACCGGACCCTGGAGCGGATCTCGGCCGTCGCCGCCGACATCGGCGGGGTGCGCGGCACGCACATCAACCACCTCACGCCGCGCGTCCTGGACATCGACGAGCTGTACCGCCGCATGACGGACCGGGGCGTCGAGATGATCGACACCGTCCAGGGGCCGCCGGCCTGGCACGGCCCCGACGTCCTGCTGCGCCAGACCTCCTTCCGCGCCCTGGCCGAGTCCCGTCCGATGCGCACCGAGGACGGCGACGTCGTCCACGGCTCCCTGCGGGTGCGCTTCGGCGAGGTCGAGGCCCGCGGCATCGCCCTCACCCGCGCCGGACGGGCCCACTACGACGAACTCCTCGGCCGCGTCGACGAGGAGTCCTCCCGCAATCCCACGGCGGCGCGGGACGACCTGGCCCGCGCCGTGTGGGAGCGGCACATGCCCGGCAGCGAGGAGGAACTCGCGGCCCGCGGCCTGGCCTTCTTCACCTACCGGCTCGCCGACGGACGGCCGCGGGACGGCGCCGGCCCGCCCACCGGGATCGGTGAACTGGTCCGGCGGGGCTGGGTGCGGGCCGAGCCCGTCGTCTACGAGGACTTCCTGCCCCGCTCCGCCGCCGCCATCTTCCAGTCCAACCTCACCGGCGCCGGGACCCGAGACGACGACCGGCAGGGCACCGCCTACGACGCCGACTGGCTCTCCGGCGCCATCGGCCGGGAGGTCCTGGACCCCTTCGCCCTCTACGAGCAGCAGCAGAACGCCTCCCTCGCCCACGTCGCCCGCGCCCTCGGCCTCACCGGCACCCTCGGCCGACCCCTCACCCTGGAGGTCCCACGATGACCAGCACCGCGCTGCCCACCACGGACGACCTGCGCGCCCTCGCCCGGGCCCGGCTGCGGACCATCGGCGTGCGGGTCACGGAAGGCGAGGACCTGCCGGCCCGCACCCCCGTCACCGGCGAGCACCTCTTCGGGCTGCGCGCGGCGACGGAAGACGACGTCGAGGAGGCCCTCGCGGCCGCCCGCGCCGCCTTCCTGACCTGGCGCACCACTCCCGCCCCGCGCCGCGGTGACGTCGTGCGCAGGCTCGGGGAGCTGCTGCGGGAGCACAAGGGCGACCTGGCCGATCTCGTCACCGTCGAGGCGGGCAAGATCCGCTCCGAGGCGCTCGGCGAGGTCCAGGAGATGATCGACATCTGCGACTTCGCGGTGGGCCTGTCCCGGCAGCTGTACGGCCGTACGATCGCCTCCGAACGCCCCGGCCACCGGCTGGCCGAGACCTGGCACCCGCTCGGCGTCGTCGGCGTCATCTCGGCCTTCAACTTCCCGGTCGCCGTCTGGTCCTGGAACACCGCCGTCGCCCTGGTCTGCGGCGACACCGTGGTCTGGAAGCCCTCGGAACTCACCCCGCTGACCGCGCTGGCCTGCCACCACCTGCTCGCACGGGCCGCCGAGGAGACCGGTGCGCCCGGCGACGTGCACCGGCTGCTGCTCGGCGGCCGCGCGGTCGGTGAACTGCTCGTCGACGACCCGCGGGTGGCGCTCGTCAGCGCCACCGGTTCCACCCGGATGGGCCGCGCGGTCGGCCCGCGCGTCGCCGCCCGGTTCGGCCGCAGCCTGCTGGAACTCGGCGGCAACAACGCGGCGATCGTCGCGCCCTCCGCCGACCTGGACCTGGCGGTGCAGAGCATCGTCTTCGCCGCGGCCGGCACCGCGGGCCAGCGCTGCACCACACTGCGCCGCCTGATCGTCCACCGGGACGTCGCGGACGCCCTCGTCGAGCGCCTGACCGCCGTCTACGGCCGGCTGCCCGTCGGCAGTCCCTTCGACGGCACGACCCTGGTCGGCCCGCTGATCTCCACCGCCGCCCTGGACGCCCTGCACGCCGCCCTGGACCGGGTCCTGGCCGAGGGCGGCAAGGTCCTGGCCGGCGGGAACCGGCGGCTGGCGGAGGAGGCGCCGGCGGCCGCGTACACGGAGCCCGTCCTGGTGCGCGTCGACCGGCAGACCGACGTGGTGCGCGAGGAGACCTTCGCGCCGATCCTGTACGTGCTGACCTACGACACCCTCGACGAGGCGATCGCCCTGCACAACGACGTCCCGCAGGGCCTGTCGTCCAGCATCTTCACCCAGGACCAGCGGGAGGCCGAGATCTTCCTGTCCGCGGCCGGCTCCGACTGCGGCATCGCCAACGTCAACATCGGCACCTCCGGGGCGGAGATCGGAGGGGCCTTCGGCGGCGAGAAGGACACCGGCGGCGGCCGCGAGTCCGGCTCCGACGCGTGGAAGGCGTACATGCGCGCGGCCACCACCACGGTCAACTACTCCGGCACGCTCACCCTCGCTCAGGGCGTCAGCTTCCTGTGACCGGCCGCCGGCGGCGCGTCCGCGCGCCCCGGCTCACGGCGACGGGTCCGCGAACCCCTCGGCGTCCCGCTCCTCGGGGCCGGTGTCCGCCTCGCCGGCCGCCGCCGAGGGCAGCAGGAAGGCGGTCAGCGCGGCCGTGTCGTCCTGCAACTGGTCGCCGCTGTAGCTCTGCAGATCCTGGTGGAGCCGGTCCAGCAGCTCCGGCGGCGGCATCGGGCCCCACGAGCGCAGCCGCTGGAGCAGCGGGTAGAAGGAACCGTCCGGGTCGCGGGTCTCGGTGACGCCGTCCGTGTAGAGCAGCAGTTGGTCGCCGGGACCAAAGCGGTAGGTGTCGACGTGGTAGGGGTCGCCGACGAGCATGCCGAGGTTCAGCGGCGGTCCCGAGCGCCCGCGGTCCAGTTCGCTCACCTCGCCGGGGCGGATGAGCAGCGGCGGCGGGTGCCCGCAGTTGACGACGCGGACCACCTCTTCGTCGGCGCGGACCTCGGCGAAGACGGCGGTGACGAACCGTTCGCCCGTCTCGCTGCCGCCCAGCTGGTGGGCCCGGCGGGTCATGCTGATGTCCACCCGCTCCACCAGGGCGTTGAGGTCGGGTTCGTCGTGCGCGGCCTCCCGGAACGCGCCCAGTATCGACGCCGCGGTCTCCACCGCCGGCAGGCCCTTGCCCCGGACGTCGCCGATGACCAGCCGCACCCCGTACGCGGTCGGTACCGCCTCGTAGAGGTCGCCGCCGATCCGTGCCTCCGCGGCGGCGGACAGGTAGAAGCTTTCGAGCAGCAGGTTCCCGATCCGGTGCGGGACGGGCCGCAGCAGCACGCGCTGGGCGATCTCGGCCACGAACCTGACGTCGGCCAGGGTGCGTTCCCGCCGGATCCGGTGCGCGGCGAGGATGGTGCCTAGGGCGCCGACCAGCGCCGTGCACACGTAGGCGGCGACGTAGTGCCGTTCCCAGACGTAGCCGACGGCGCGTCCGGCGCAGCACGGGGTTCCGGCCAGTAAGAGTTCGAGGCCGATGCCGAAGGCGGTGGCGCCGGCGACGACGGCGGGCGGGTGCGCGAAGGCGGTCACCAGGGGGAGGGCGATCAGCACGAAGCTGACCGGCCACTGCACGGGGGTGATCGGTTCGAGCAGCAGCACGCCGATGACGTACAGGAGCGGAAGCCAGCGCATCCACGCGGGGGGCGCGGGCAGTGCTGAGTGGCGACCGTCGTGCCTCACCCTGGGACTCCTGGCATGCGAATCTCGACAAGACGCCCAGCCTGGCGGCCGGCCGGCCGCCGCGCCGGTGATTGCTCCGGTCAGCGGCATGTTCCGAAGCCCTCATGACCATGTTCGGCCATGAAGTCGAAACATTCGAGAATCTGGGCAAGGATTCGCGGATCATCGAATGGCCGATTGTCGACTCGGGTGATGTTCAGGATGTCAGTGCGGTATCTGATGTGCGGAGATGGCCGCGCCCGGCACGCGAAGGTTTCGAAACAATTACCGAAACTGTTGACAGGTGACATGAGCAGGCCAAAACTCCCATCGAGTCGCACCCGCAACGGCCACACAAGGAGGCACCGCGATGAACCCGCTCGACCACGCACTGAGCCGCCGGAGCGCAGGCGCCCTGCTGCTGGGCGCCGCCGCCGGCCTCGCCCTGCCCGGCACCGCCCGCGCGGCCACGGTCGTCACCACGAACCAGACCGGCACCGACCACGGGTACTACTACTCGTTCTGGACCGACGCGCAGGGCACCGTCTCCATGACCCTCGGCTCCGGCGGCGGCTACGCCACCAGCTGGCGCAACACCGGCAACTTCGTCTGCGGCAAGGGCTGGAGCACCGGCGCCCGCCGCAACGTGACCTACTCGGGCAGCTTCAGTCCGTCCGGCAACGGCTACCTGTCCCTCTACGGCTGGACGTCCAACCCGCTCGTCGAGTACTACATCGTCGACAACTGGGGCACCTACCGTCCCACCGGCACCTACAAGGGCAGCGTCACCAGCGACGGCGGCACCTACGACGTCTACCAGACCACCCGCTACAACGCCCCGTCCGTCGAGGGCACCAGGACCTTCAACCAGTACTGGAGCGTGCGCCAGTCCAAGCGCACCGGCGGCACGATCACCACCGGCAACCACTTCGACGCCTGGGCCAGGGCCGGCATGCCCCTCGGCGGCTTCGCCTACTACCAGATCCTCGCGACCGAGGGCTACCAGAGCAGCGGCAGCTCCAGCATCACGGTGGCCTGATGAGCACCGTGCCGGAGCGCCTGTCACGTTCCTCCGCGGCGGCCGCGGCCGCCCTCGCGCTGGCCGTCGCGGGCCCGCTCGCCGGCGCCGCCCCCGCCCACTCCGCCGGCTGCGCCGGGTACGTCGGCCTCACCTTCGACGACGGCCCCTCCGACGCCCACACCCCGGCCCTGCTCAACGCCCTCAGGGCGAACGGGCTGCGCGCCACCCTGTTCAACGAGGGCCAGTACGCCGCCGCCTACCCGGCCCAGGTCCGGGCCGAGGTGAACGCCGGCATGTGGGTCGGCAACCACAGCTACACCCACCCGCACCTGACCCAGCAGAGCCAGGCGCAGGTCGACTCCGAGATCTCCCGCACCCAAAGCGCCGTCGCCGCGGCCGGCGGCGGCACTCCGGTGCTCTTCCGGCCCCCCTACGGCGAGACCGGCGCGACCGTGCGCGCGGTCGAGGCCAAGTACCGGCTGACCGAGGTCATCTGGGACGTCGACTCGCAGGACTGGAACGGCGCGAGCACCGACGCGATCGTGCAGGCCGTCTCCCGGCTCACCGGCGGCCAGATCATCCTCATGCACGAATGGCCCGCCAACACGCTCTCCGCGATCCCGCGCATCGCACAGACCCTGGCCGCCAAGGGCCTGTGCTCCGGACGCATCTCCCCGGCGACCGGCCGCGCGGCCGCTCCCTGAGGCCGACGGCACGACCGGCGCGGCGGCCCGTCAACCGCCGCGCCCCCCTCACGAGTTCGGATGAACGCGGCCCTGCCGCGCGCCCGCCGCCGCCAGGGCCTGTCTGACCATTCCCGTCGTCGCCCGGAGGGCGGCCGGGCGGCGTCAGGTGCGTGCTCTCGGTGTGCCGGGCGTGGACCCGCGTACTGGACGTACTCGGGTCTGCGCCCGGTGCGGCGAGAGTGCGTGCATGGCGTCGCGCGGCAGACGGGAATGGTCAGACAGGCCCTAGGCTCGTCGGCGTGGACTACTACGACCTGGGCAGTCACAGCCGGCGGGTGACGACGTCCTCCGCCGAGGCACAGACGTGGTTCGACCGGGGCCTGATCTGGACCTACGCCTTCCACCACGAGGAAGCCGTCCGCTGCTTCGAGGCCGCCGGCGAGGCGGACCCCGACTGCGCGATGGCCGACTGGGGCCTGGCCTACGCGCTCGGCCCCAACTACAACAAGCCCTGGGACTCCTTCGACCGGGAGGACCTCGCACACACCGTGCGGCGCACGCACGCCGCCGTGGAGCGCGCCCACGCCAAGGCCGTCCACGCCACCCCCGTCGAACGCGCCCTCGTCCAGGCGCTGCGCGCCCGCTACCCGCGGGCCGCGGCCCCGGACGCGGCGGCCTGCCCGGTGTGGAACACCGCCTACGCCGACCGTATGCGCGAGGTGTACGCGCTGGCCCCCGACGACCTCGACGTCGCGGCCCTGTACGCCGACGCCCTGATGAACCTCACCCCCTGGCAGCTCTGGGACGTCCGCAGCGGCCGGCCGGCCGAGGGCGCCCGGACACCGGAGGCCAGGACCGTGCTCGAACGGGCCCTCGCCACCGACGACGGCACCCGCCACCCCGGCCTGCTGCACCTCTACGTCCACCTGATGGAGATGTCACCCACGCCCGAGACCGCCCTGCCCGTCGCCGGCCTGCTGCGCGGCCTCGTCCCCGACGCCGGGCACCTCCAGCACATGCCCTCGCACCTGGAGGTGCTGTGCGGCGACTACCGGCGCGTGCTCTCCGACAACGCCGCGGCCGTCGCCGCCGACGATAAGTACCTCGCCCGCGCCGGCGCCATGAACTTCTACACCCTCTACCGCTGCCACAACCTGCACTTCCGGATCTACGGCGCGATGTTCCTGGGCCGCCTCGAGGACGCCCTGGACACGGCCGGACGGCTCGAAGCAGCCGTACCGGAGGAGCTGCTGCGGGTCACGAGCCCGCCGATGGCCGACTGGCTGGAAGGGTTCCTGGCCATGCGGGTGCACGTCCTGATCCGGTTCGGCCGCTGGGACGACATCCTGCGCCTGCCGCTGCCCGCCGACCCCCGGCTGTACTGCGTGACCACCGCGATGCTGCACTACGCGCGCGGCGTCGCGCACGCCGCCACCGGCCGCACCGCCGAGGCCGAGGCGGACCGCGACCGCTTCCGCGAGGCGGTCGCCGCCGTCCCCGTCACCCGCACGCTGTTCAACAACACCTGCGCCGACATCCTGGCCATCGCCGCCGCCATGCTCGACGGCGAACTCGCCTATCGCGAAGGCGACTTCGACACCGCCTTCGCCGCCCTGCGCCGGTCGGCGGACCTGGACGACAACCTCCCCTACGACGAGCCGTGGGGCTGGATGCAGCCCACCCGGCACGCCCTCGGCGCCCTGCTCCTGGAACGCGGCCGCGTCGAGGAGGCCGAGGCGGTCTACCGGGCCGACCTGGGCCTGGACGACACCCTGCCCCGGCCGCTCCAGCACCCGAACAACGTGTGGTCCCTGCACGGACTCCACGAGTGCCTGCGGCGGCTCGGCAAGGACGGCGAGGCACGGATCGTGGCCCAGCAGCTGAGACTCGCCGCGGCCCACGCGGACGTGCCGATCGGCGCGTCCTGCTTCTGCCGTACCGACTGCTGCGGCACGCCGTAGCCCCGGAGCGTCCGCGGAACCTCAGAGCGTCCGCGCGACGAGCAGCGCCACGTCGTCGTGGTCGTCCGGATGGCGCAGCCCGTGCAGCAGCAGGTCGCAGGTCTCCTCCAGCGGCCGCTGCGGCTCGTCCAGGAAGCCCAGCAGGACGCCGAGGCGGTCGTCGATCGAGTGGCGGCGGGTCTCCACGAGGCCGTCGGTGTACAGGACCAGCAGGTCGCCCGCCGAGAGGTCGACGGTGCTGGTCTCGAAGGGGACGCCGCCCACGCCGAGCGGCGCGGCCGGCGGCAGCTTCAGCAGGTCCGGCGCCCGGCCGGAGTGCACGAAGGCGGGCGGCATGTGCCCCGCGTTGGCGATCTCGCAGGTCCGCTGGCGCGGGTCGTACACCGCGTACAGACAGGTGACGATGTAGTGCTCCAGGTCGCAGGTGATCTTGTCCAGGTGCTGGAGCACCGCGGCGGGCGGCAGCTCCAGGTCCGCGTAGGCGCAGGTGGCGGTCCGCAGCCGCCCCATCGTGGCCGCCGCGTCGATGCCGTTGCCCATGACGTCGCCGACGACCAGCGCCGTGCGGTCCTGCGACAGCGGGATCACGTCGTACCAGTCGCCGCCGACCTCGCTGGTCGCCTGGGCGGGCTGGTAGCGGTAGGCCAGTTCGAGACCCGTGTGGTGCGGGGGATGGTCCGGGAGCAGGCTGCGCTGCAGGGTCAGCGCGGTGTTGCGGACGCTCTGGAACCAGCGCGCGTTGTCGATGGCCACGGCGGCCCGCCCGGCCAGCTCGGTGGCCAGCACGACGTCGTCCTCGTCGAAGGGCACCGGATTGCGGGTGCGCTTGAGGTCGAGGGCGCCGAGCACCTCGCCGTGGGCGATCAGCGGCACCGCGAGGTACGAGTGCACACCGGCCTGTGCCAGCAGCTCGCCGGCCCGGGCGTTGCGCGCGATGCGCGGCAGATCGTGCGCGCCGACCCGCGGCACCAGGACCGGCCGCCCGGTGTGCACACACAGCGTGACCAGCCGGTCGCCCTCGTACGCCGCGAGGTCGCCCGGCGGGTCGGCCGCCCGCAGCGCGACGGTGGGATGATCCGCCTTCAGGGCCAGCGCCCGGAACAGCTCCGGGCCGTTCTCCGCCCGGCGGGAGCGGCGCAGGGCCAGCGCCGAGTCCAGCACGTCGACGGCGACCACGTCCGCGAGGACCGGGGTGGCGATCTCCGCCAGCTCGTGCGCCGTGCGCTCCACCTCCAGCGAGGTGCCCACCCGGGCCGACGCGTCCGCGATCAGCGCGAGCCGCCGCCGGGCCCGGTCGGCCTCGGCCGCGGCCCGGTGCCGCTCGGTGACGTCGACCACCGAGGTCGCCGCGCCCAGGACGCGGCCGCCGGGATCCTCCAGCCGGTAGAACGACAGCGACCAGGCGTGCTCGTGCTCGGGATCGGTGGGCGGACGGCCCACGTGGTACTGGTCCAGGAGCGGGGTGCCGGTGGTGAGGACCTGCCGCAGCGCCGATTCGACGCTGTCGATGTCGGGCAGCGCCAGGGTCTCCCGCAGCCGGCGGCCGATGTGCTCCTTGGCGGGGACGCCGTCGATCCGCTCCAGCGCCGGGTTCACCAGCAGATAGCGCAGTTCCGGGTCGAGGAGGGCGAGGCCGATCGGGGACTGGTTGATCAGCCGCTCGCACAGCGCCAGGTCCGTCTCCACCCGCTGGAGCATGGAGTGGTCGGCGACGATGCCCAACGCGTACACGTCGCCGAGATCGTCCAGCAGCCGCATGGTGCGGAACTCCATCAGCCGGCTGCCGCCGTCCTTGCGGCGCACCGGGAAGGCGCCGGCCCAGCTGTGGCCGGTCTCCAGCACCTCCATGAACATGTTCACCGCGGCCTTCAGATGCTCCGGGTGGGCGAGCAGCCGTGCCGCGTTCTGCCCCAGGGCGTCCTCGGCCGTGTACCCGAAGAGCTCCTCGGCCTGCGGGGTCCAGAACACGATCCGGCCCTGCGAGTCCAGGGCCACCGCGGCCACGCTCAGCACGTCCAGCAGGCCGGTCGGGCGCGCTCCGCCGGGGCCGTACTCGTCACCGCCGGAACCGCCCGGGCCACCGGAGCGCAGGAATCCCACAGCCATGGCTCCACCACCTTCATCGGCCCGCGGGCCGACATCGCCGTCGCGGCACTTCCATGCTCCCCCGGACAGCCCGCCCGTGCCGAACGGGGCGGACACCTCGCCGCGCCGCGGGCTCCCGCGGGCTCCCGCGCGGGCCGCCGACGGTGCTCCCGAGGCCCGTGCGCATCGCGTGGACAAGCAGGAACATTGCGGTACGTAGAGGATGTAGCCAATGGATTTTCCGCGAGAAGAATTCGACGCGCCGCCCGCCCGGGGCCCGCGCGACCTCCTCGACGCCTCCAGCGACGCCGCGGCGGTGCTGTCGGCCGAGGGGGTCGTGCTCGGCTGGACGCGCGGCGCCGAAGCCCTGCTCGGACGTCCGGCCGCCGAGGTGGTCGGCCGTTCCGCGGTCCGGCTGCTCGCGACGCGCGCGGACCCGGCGCGGATCGCGGGCGTCGCCGAGCGCTGCCGCTCCGGCATGGGCTGGAGCGGACTCGTCCCGGTACGGCACCGCGACGGCCACACCCTCGAAGTGGACCTGCGGGTCTCCGCCGCCTTCCACCTCGACGAACGGGAGTGCTTCCTGCTGTCGGCCCGTGAGCGCCGGCCGCAGTGGACGATGGAGCAGTCCGTCCTCGACGGTTTCCTGACCCGCTCGCCGATCGGCATGGCCGTGATGGGCCCGGAGCTGCGGTACGTGTGGCTCAACGACACCCTGGAGCGCTTCGGCGGTGTGCCCCGCGAGCAGCGCCTCGGCCGTCGGCTCAGCGAACTGCTGCCCGGGCTGCAGGCGACCACCATCGAGAGCCTGATGCGCAAGGTGCTCACCACCCGGGAGCCCGTCATCGACTACGAGTACCTCGGCTGGAGCTGGGCCGACCCGCACCGCCAGCACGCCTACTCCACGTCGTTCTTCCCGCTCGTCGACGCCGACGACTCGGTGACCGGCGTCTGCTACATGGTCTCCGACGTCACCGAACGGTGGAACGCCCGCCAGCGCCTGTCGATGGTCAACGAGGCCGCGACCCGGATCGGGACCACCCTCGACGTCCTGCGCACCGCCCAGGAACTCGCCGACTTCGCCGTCCCTCGCTTCGCCGACTTCGTCATCGTCGACCTGCTGGAGCCGGTCCTGAGCACCGAGAGCCACGGCGGCTGGCTGAGCGACGCCGGCCCCGCACCCGACGGCCCGGTGATGCGCCGGGCCGCCCTGCGGACCGTCCGCGACGGCAGCCCCGAGGCGGTGGCGGACATCGGCGACCCGGTCGACTTCCTGCCCCCGGCGCACGGCATGGACCTGCTCATCACCGGCGACCCGGTCCTCATCGCCGAACTGGATCCGCAGGACCCGCTGTGGCTCGCAGAGCAGCCGGAACGGACCGCGCGCATGCGGGAGTTCGGACTGCACTCGCTCATCTCGGTGCCGATGCGGGCCCGCAAGACCGCCCTGGGCCTCACCACCTTCGCCCGCTCCGTGAACCCGGTCTCCTTCCAGCCCGACGACGTCCTGCTCGCCGAGGAACTGGTCGCGCGTGCCGCCGTCTGCGTCGACAACGCCCGCCGCTACACCAGGGAGCACACGGCGGCCGTCACCCTGCAGCGCAGCCTGCTGCCGCAGGCTCTGACCGGTGGCACGGCCCTGGAGGTCGCGTCCTCGTACCTGCCGGCGGACGCGACGGACGGCGTCGGCGGCGACTGGTTCGACGTGATCCCGCTGTCCGGCGCCCGGGTCGGCCTGGTCGTCGGCGACGTGGTCGGCCACGGTCTCTCCGCCGCGGCGAGCATGGGCCGGCTGCGCACCGCCGTGCAGACCCTCGCCGACATGGAGCTGCCTCCCGACGAACTCCTCGCCCACCTGGACGACCTGGTGCTGCGGCTGGGGGAGGAGGAGAGCGGGGGCACCGGCTCGCAGGACAGCACCGCCACGTTCGTCGGGGCGACCTGCCTGTACGCGATCTACGACCCGGTGACGCGGCGGTGCTCCATGGCCCGGGCCGGACACCCGCCGCCGGTCGTCGTGGCCCCCGACGGGCAGGCCTGGTTCGCCGAGCTGCCCGCGGGACCGCCGCTCGGGCTCGGCGGCATGGCGTTCGAGGCCACCGAGATCGAACTCGCCGAGAACAGCCTCTTCGGCCTCTACACCGACGGCCTCATCGAAGGCGCGGACCAGGACGTCGAACGCGGCATGGCCCGGCTGCGCGGCGCGCTGGCCGATCCGGCCGCCGACCTCGCCACGCTCTGCACGGCCACAGTGGAACAACTGGTCCCGGTGCCCCAGCCCGACGACATCGCCCTCCTCCTGACCCGCACCCACGCCCTGGGTGCCGACCACGTCGCCTGGTGGGACGTGCCCGTGGACCCGGCCGCCGTCGCCGACCTGCGGGCCCTGGCCTCCCGCCAGGTGGTGGCATGGGGGCTGGAGGAGCTGGCGATGACCACCGAACTCATCGTCAGCGAACTGGTCACCAACGCCATCCGCTACGCCGAGCCGCCGATCCGGCTGAAGCTGCTGCGGGACGCCTGGCTGACCTGCGAGGTCGCCGACGCCAGCAGCACCGCCCCGCGCCTGCGGCACGCCCGGAGCATGGACGAGGGCGGCCGCGGCCTCTTCCTGGTGGCCCAGCTCGCCCACCGCTGGGGCGCCCGCTACACCGGCGACGGCAAGATCATCTGGGCCGAGCAGGAGATCCCGCCGCCGGACCGGCCCCGGGGGCGCGGCCCGGCGCGGTGATCACTTGCCGGGCGAGTCCGCGCGGGGCGCGACGATGTCCAGGACCGCCATCATGCCCATGTCCTCGTGGTTGAGGATGTGGCAGTGCAGCACGGTCCTGCCGGTGAAGTCCGCGTAGTGGACGCGGAGCACCGCCGTGCCGCGCACCGGCACGTCGATGGTGTCGTACCAGGCGTGATCGGGGTCGTGGGGCTTGCCGTCGACGCTCATCAGCTGGAAGTCGTCGGTGTGGAGGTGGAACGAGTGGGTCTCGTCGGTGTCGTTGCGCACGGTCCACTCCTCGACGGTGCCGAGGGCAGCGGTGAAGTCGGTCCGGTGCGGGTCGTAGCGGCGGCCGTTGATGTAGAAGGCCGTGCCCGCCTTGTTCTCCGTGAACACGACGGTTTTGCGGGCCGCGATCCGCGCGTGGCTCAGGTCCTCGTGCGGGGCGATGCCGGTCGGCAGGGCGGCCCGGCGCACGGGCGGCCCGCTGCTGACGACGGTGGCGAGGTCGGCCCGGGGCAGCTTGTTCCCGGCCGGGCCGGTGTCGTGGGCGAGGGTCTCCAGGTGCGCGGTGCCCGGCGGCCCGCCCTGCACGAGGACGTCGAACCGGGCTCCGGCCGCGATCAGCAGGGTGTCCTGGTCGTAGGCCCTGCGGACGGGGATGCCGTCCTGGGCGATCACCCGGAAACGGGAGCCGGGCAGGTGCAGCTTGTAGTAGATGTTCGCCCCGATGTTGGCGAGCCGCCAGAGCTGGGTCTCGCCGGGCCGGATGCCGATCACCGGGTTCCGCTGGCCGTTGACGGTGCGGTTCGTGGAGGCGCCGATGCTGAGCGGATGCGTCCTGACCGAGTCGCCCTCGACCTGGAAGTCCTTGAGCGCGATCGTGTGCTCGGTGATGCCGCGCAGGGCCGGCGGCAGATGCCGCTGGAGGCCCTCGACCACGATGATCCCCGACTCGCCGCCGGCGACCTGCGCCGCGGACATCATGTCCGCGTGCGAGTGGTACCAGAAGGTGCCCGTCGGATGGTCGAAGGGCACCTGGTACGTGTAGTGGTACGACCGGTTGTACGCGATCGAGACGAACACGTCGTCGGAGGGGGCGCGCGGCGAGACGTGCAGGCCGTGCGTGTGCAGGTTGGTGTCCTCGGCGACGCGGTTGGTGAGGGTGAGGTCGACGCGGTCGCCGGGGCGCACGCGCAGGGTGGGCGGCATGTAGGCGCCGTTGTAGACGTTGGCGTACAGCAGGCGGTCGCCGACCCGTACCTTGCGGCGCTCCACCACGACGGCGGCCTTCAGGACACCGTCGTGGCTGACCAGTTCCGGCGGGTCCTGCAGCCGCGGACCGGCCGGCAGGCCGTGCCCGGTGTCCGGCGCGGACTGCCGGGTGGCGTCCGGGTCGACGGCCGCGGTGGGATCCCCGCACCCGGCGAGCCAGCAGGTCGACAGGAGCAGGGCGGCGGCCGGCCGGGCCAGCGCGGAACGGATCCGGAACCAGGTCACATCTCTCCCAGGGGAGCCGGGCGACCGGGCGGCGGTGCCACGCCCGGAGGGTCGACGTCACGACGGTCCGGCCGACGGTCCGTCAGCCGGAATGTAGGCGGGCGGCACCCGGTCACCCGGCGTGCCACGCGCACGCGGCGGCGGCAACCACCCGAGGCGGCCGGGCTTTCACGCGGATGGCGGCCGGACGGCCGTTTCGGCGCGTGAGGGGAGCCCTGGACCCTGTCGGCCGCGCACGATTGGCCGTACGCTGTCAATTCCATAGGATTCGGCAGCAATTGGGGGAGCCGCCATGTCCGGGGACGCGTACGGTCCGTATCCGGGACCCCCGCAAGGGGAACCTCCGCAGCAGCCGTGGGGTCGGCCGCCGTCGGGCCAGGGCTTCCCGGCGCCGGGCCCGTCCGTCCCGCCGATGCCGTCGAGCCCGCCGCCCGCGCCGCCGGACGCGCTGCGCGCCGCCGCCGTGGCCCTGCTCAACCTGTCGGGTCTGGGCCTCGGCTATCTGCTCGTCCGGCGGTGGCTCCCGCTGGCCGTGTGCCTGGCGGCGACCGTCGTCCTGCTGTTCGTCGCGCTGCCCGCGGATGCCGACGGCGTGTCCGGCTCCGCACTGGCCGGCTACGCGGTCCTCCTGCTGCTCGCCGCCGTCCACGGCGCCTTCGTCGGTCTGCGCACCCGGCTGGTGTGGCCCGGGCAGCGGGCCGTCGCGCTCGTGCTGGGCGTCGTCCTCCTCGCCGTCCCGGCGGGCGGCGCGCTCTGGTACGACAGCGCCCGGAAGGAGGCCGTCGAACGCGCGCTGCTCGACCGGCTCGCTGCCGCCGACCGGCAGGTCGACACGGCCGGTGAGAAGGACTTCGCCACCGCCAGGCCCGCCTACCAAGACGCCCTGGGCGTCTACCGCGACCTCGTGGTCCACCACGCCGGCTCCCGGGCCGCCGCCCGGGTCCCCGGCCGTCTGCGGACCTACTACACGACCGTCGCGGCCGCCTACGCGGACCAGGACTACTGCACGGCAATCGAACCGCTGAAGTACCTGCGGACGGTGCCCGACTCCCTGCCCAGGGACCAGCTCGGCACGCTCACCCACTGGCCCGACGACCGGCTGGCCACCTCGCTGTACGCCTGCGGAGCGGACGGCCTGACCGGCACCGGCGCCGACTGGGTCCCCCGGTTCGGCTACCTCCTGGACACCTTCCCCGACTCCGCGCAGGCCGCCAAGGTCGTCCCCGCCGTCGACGCGGCCGAGAAGCGGACGGCGAAGGCCGTCGCCGGGAAGGACCCCTGCGCGGCCGTCGAGCGGCTGCGCGCGCTGAACACCCAGATCGGCCAACTGCCGAGCGGAACCGACGGCCTGGCCGAGATCGCCGGCCGGGCCGACCGCAACGCCGACTCGGGCGACTACAGGTGCGGCATCGACCAGTACCGGGACGGTGACTTCGCCAAGGCGCAGGAGACCATGCGGCAGTTCGCCACCGACCACCCGCACGACAAGAACCGCGACCGCGCCCGCAAGATCGCCATCGGCGCCGAGGTGGCCCGGACCCTCCCGGCCGCGGGCAGGAAGCTGCCCACCACGGCGTCCGGCGGCGGCATCCCGGTGACCGTCAAGAACGACAGCCCCGACGAGATCACCGTCCTCTACACCGGGCCGGTCACCGGAAGCTTCACCCTCGGCCCGTGCGGAAGCTGCAAGGCGTACTCGTTCACCGCCTCGCTGAGCCCCGGCTGGGAGCCGTGCGCAGACAGCGGCAAGCACTATCCGCAGCACACGATCAGCCTGCCGCCCGGCACCACCTACTTCGTGCACAAGCCGAAGACCGACAGCACGGCCACGCCGGGCTCCGACACCGCCAAGCTGCGCGACGGCTACCTCTACACGGAGTGCGCGTACACGACACGGGCACTGGGGTCGACCTACTGAGGACGGCGGCCGCCGGCCGGCACCGCGGCGACGATCCGCCACCGGCACGCCGGTGCGGCCGGCCGTCGTCGGAGGGCCGGCCGCACCGCTGAACCGTCAGCCCCGCGCGAGCAGTTCGAGGGTGTCGATGACCCGGTTGGAGAAGCCCCACTCGTTGTCGTACCAGGCGACCACCTTGACGTGACGGCCGTCGACCCGGGTGAGCGCCGAGTCGAAGATCGCCGACGCCGGGTTGCCGGTGATGTCGGAGGAGACCAGCGCGTCGTCCGAGTACTCCAGGACACCCGCGAGCGGACCCGCCGCGGCCGTACGGTACGCCTCCAGCACGTCCTCGCGCGTGACGTCACGGGCGACCGTCGTGTTCAGCTCGACGATCGAACCCACCGGAACCGGCACCCGGATCGAGTCGCCGGACAGCCGGCCGTCGAGGTTGGGCAGCACCAGGCCGATCGCCTTGGCCGCGCCGGTCGTGGTCGGCACGATGTTGACCCCGGCGGCACGGGCGCGACGCGGGTCGCGGTGCGGGCCGTCCTGGAGGTTCTGCTCCTGCGTGTAGGCGTGCACCGTCGTCATGAACCCGTGCTCGATCCCGGCGAGTTCGTCCAGGACGGCGGCGAGCGGCGCGAGCGCGTTGGTCGTGCACGACGCGTTGGAGACGATGGTGTGCAGCTCCGCGTCGTAGGCGCCGGTGTTCACGCCGTACGCGAGCGTGACGTCCGCACCGTCCGAGGGCGCGCTGACGAGGACCTTGCGGGCACCGGCGTCGAGGTGGGCGCGGGCGGCCTTGGCGGAGGTGAAGCGGCCGGTCGACTCCAGCACGATGTCCACGCCGAGCGCGGCCCACGGCAGCTGTGCGGGTTCCCGCTCGGCGAGCACCTTGATACGACGGCCGTCCACGACCAGCACGTCGCCGTCCACGCTCACCGGACGCCCGAGCCGCCCCGCCGTCGAGTCGAAGGCGAGCAGCCGTGCGAGCGCGGTGGGCTCCGTGAGGTCGTTGACGGCGACGATCTCCAGGTCGCTGTCGCGCTCCAGCAGGGCACGCAGCACGTTGCGTCCGATGCGGCCGAATCCGTTGATGGCGATACGAGTCATGAGTGGCGTCCCTTCGGTATGCCACCAGGTTCGCGGGCCTCCTCCGCAGCCGACAGCGGCCACATCGCCATGGTTCAAAAGGATCCCGCCAGGCCGCGTCACGGGAGCCGCGCGCTACTCACCCCTGGTGAAGGTGCGCCGGTAGTCGCTGGGCGTCGTCCCGAGGATGCGCTGGAAGTGCAGCCGCAGATTCGCACCCGTGCCGAGGCCGACGTCGCCCGCGATCTGCTCGACGCTCCGCTCCGAGCGCTCCAGGAGCTCCCGGGCCAGGTCGATCCGGGCCCGCATCACCCACTGCATCGGGGTGTACCCGGTGTCCGCGACGAAGCGCCGCGAGAACGTCCGCGCCGAGACCCCGGCGTTGCGGGCGAGCGCGTCGAGGGTGAGCGGCTCGGCCAGCCGGTGCAGCGCCCACTCGCGGGTGGCGGCGAACCGCTCGCCGAGCGGCTCGGGCACACTGCGCGGCACGTACTGCGCCTGGCCGCCGCTGCGGTAGGGCGCCGCGACCAGCCGCCGGGCCGCGTGGTTCGAGGCGGCCACGCCCAGGTCGCCGCGGAGGATGTGCAGGCACAGGTCGATGCCGGAGGCGGCACCGGCCGACGTCAGCACGCTGCCCTCGTCGACGAAGAGCACGTTCTCGTCGACCTGGACCAGCGGATGCCGCTCCGCGAGGGACCGGGTGTAGTGCCAGTGCGTCGTGGCACGCCGGCCGTCGAGCAGACCGGTCGCGGCGAGCGCGAAGGCACCCGTCGAGATGGCGGCCACCCGGGCGCCGCGCCGGTGCGCCGCGAGCAGCGCCTCGACGACCGCCCGCGGCGGGTCGTTGCGGTCCGGGAAGCGGTAGCCGGGGACGAACACGATCTCCGCCCACTCCAGCGCGTCGAGGCCGTGCGCGACGTGGTACGACAGCCCGTCGCCGCCGGCGACCAGGCCGGGCGCCGCCCCGCACACCCGCACCTCGTACGGCATGCTGCTCCGGGTCGTGAACACCTGCGCGGGGATGCCGACGTCCAGCGGCTTGGCCCCTTCCAGGACGAGGACGGCGACACGGTGCAGACGGGTGCGAGACACGTCGGACAGGGTACGAGCAGACGACCGCCACCCGCGCCGCCGCGCCCGCGCGGGCCGGTACGGCGATCCGGCGGGGTCGTGGGGCCGGGCGGTGCGCGAGATCGTTCAGGACGATGCCGAGGCCGTCGTCCGCTGGAGGCCTCCGTGACCGATCGTGCGCCCGCCGCGCTCCCCGCCCCGCCCTCCTGCGCCGTGGTGGTCACCGCCGTGCGGACCGCCGGTGACCACGGTTGCGCCGGGACGGCCGCGCGGTTGATGAAACTCGCCGCCGAACAGCCCGGATTCCTCGGTGTCGATTCCGGGCGCGGTGCGGTCGGCGTGCGGGCACGGTGTCGTACCGGAGGGACGAGGAGTCGATCGCGGCCTCGCGGGCGCACGCGGAGCACGCCCTGGCCCGCGCGCGGGGACGCGCACAGTGGTAAGCGTCGTTGGCGCTCCACGTGGCCCGCGTCGAGCGCGCCTACGGGTTCACGCGTCCGCCGAGCCGAGGGCCCGGCCCGTCGCCGAGGCGAAGCCCAGCCAGGTGTGCCGGTTGCCGGCCCAGCACCAGCCCACCTCGGGCGCGTCGCGGCGCTCCCGGCCGTCCCGGCCCGTGCCGTTGCTGAGCCAGACCGCCGGAGTGCGGGAGTCCAGGGCGCCGTCCGCCGTGCGCCGCCGCGAACCGATCGTCATGAAGCGGTGGTTGCGCTCCAGCACCTCGGGCCGCCGCAGCACCCAGTGGATGCCCTCGCTGAGCAGCAGCGGCGTGCGGCCCTCCGCGGCGATCGCGGGCAGCACGGCGGAGGTGGCGGCGGCGGATTCGGGCACGATGCTCCCAGGGCCGGGGACGGGATTCGGGTTCGGCCCAACGACGGGACGAACCCGAATGTTCCCGCGCATTACCGCATTTGCCGCACGAAGGTCAGAGCGGGGCGCCCCGACAGCCGGGTCTCGCCGGTGACGGTGAAGCCGGCCCGGGCCAGCACCGTGCGGGACGCCTGGTTGTCGAGCGCGGCCGCGGCCCGCAGGAAGGTCAGACCGTAGGCGGTGGCGGCCAGGCCGCAGACCTCCCGCGCCGCCCAGGTCGCCAGCCCGCGGCCCGCTCGGCGATCCGGTAGCCGAGGTCGGCGCCGCCGTCCGCCAGGTCCATCAGGTTGACCCGCCCGAGCAGTTCGCCCGACTCGCCGACCACCACGTGGAAACGGCAGGTGCCGGCGCTCTGTTCGGCGAGCAGCGCGCGGTGCCGCTCCTCGAACCGGGCGAAGTACGCGTCACCGCGGTCGGGGATGGACGCCGCGAAGTAGGCCCGGTTCTGCAGCTCGAAGGCGAGGAGCGCCGGTGCGTGGTCGGAGCGGAGCGGTTGCAGCTCGGGCACGGGGAGGACGGTAGACACCGCGGCCGCCGGTCCGCCAGCGCTTTACGCCTCGCGCAGGTCCTTGACCCGGCGGAGTTTGCCGAGCGAGCGCTCCAGGGTCTCCGGATCGACCACGGCCACCTCCACCGTGACCCCGACGCCGTCCTTGACGCCCTGGGCGATCGTCCGCACGGCGGCCTCGCGGTCGGCGGTGCTCGCGTCGGACCGGGCCTCCACGCGGACGGTCATGTGGTCCATCCGGCCGCGCCGGCTCAGCTGGATCTGGAAGTGCGGGGCCACGCCGGGCGTGCGCAGCACGATCTCCTCCACCTGGCTGGGGAAGACGTTCACCCCGCGCAGGATGATCATGTCGTCGCAGCGGCCGGTGATCTTCTCGATCCGGCGCAGTCCGGGACGCGCGGTGCCGGGCAGCAGCCGCGTCAGGTCCCGGGTGCGGTAGCGGATGATCGGCAGGGCCTCCTTGGTGAGCGAGGTGAGGACCAGCTCGCCGCCGTCTCCTTCGGCCAGCACCTCGTCGGTCAGCGGGTCCACGATCTCGGGGAGGAAATGGTCCTCCCAGACGTGCAGGCCGTCCTTGGTGTCCACGCACTCCTGCGCGACACCGGGGCCGATGACCTCGGACAGCCCGTAGATGTCGACCGCGTGGATGTCCAGGCGCTCCTCGATCTCCCGGCGCATCTCCTCCGTCCACGGCTCGGCGCCGAAGATGCCGACCTCCAGGGAGGTGGAGCGCGGGTCGATGCCCTGGCGCTCGAACTCGTCGAGCAGGGTGAGCATGTAGGACGGCGTGACCATGATGATCTCGGGACGGAAGTCCTGGATGATCTGCACCTGACGCGCGGTCATGCCGCCGGAGGCGGGGATCACCGTGCAGCCGGCGCGCTCCGCGCCGTAGTGGGCGCCCAGACCGCCGGTGAACAGGCCGTAGCCGTAGGAGATGTGCACCTTGTGGCCGGGCCGGCCGCCGGCGGCCCGGATGGAGCGGGCGACGACGTCCGCCCACATGGACAGGTCGTTCTCGGTGTAGCCGACCACCGTCGGGCGGCCGGTGGTGCCGCTGGAGGCGTGCACGCGCCGCACCTCGGACATCGGGACGGCGAACATGCCGAACGGGTAGGTGTCCCGCAGGTCCGCCTTGGTGGTGAACGGGAAGCGGGCGAGGTCCGCGAGGGTGTGGCAGTCCTCGGGTCCGACGCCCGCCGCGTCGAACTTCCGGCGGTACAGCTCCACGTTGTCGTAGGCGTGCCGCAGCGTGGCGCGCAGCCGGGTGAGCTGAAGCGCCGTCAGCTCCGTGCGGGACATCCGCTCGGCGTCGTCCAGGAGCGCCTCGGGCAGCGGCTCCCCCCGGCGGGTGGTCCTCGGCTCGGACGCGATCACTTCGCTGCTCATCACGGCTCCTCGGTCCGTGCGCGGAGGGTACGGCTGCGGCCGCGGAACTCCGCGATCACGTCGTCCCCGCGCACCACGCTCACGTCGTACACACCGCTGCGGCCGAACCGGATGCGCTCCCGCGCCGTGGCCACCAGGACGTCGCCCTCGTAGGCGGGCGCGACGAACTCGACGTCGGCACCGGCGGCGACCGTCACGGGGCCGTGGCTGTTGCAGGCACAGGCGAACGCGGTGTCGGCGAGGAGGAAGAGGTAGCCGCCGTGGGCGATCCGGTGCCCGTTGACCTGGGAGGCCGTCACCGTCATCCGGAGCACGGCGGTCCCTTCGCCGTGTTCGAGAAGCTCGATGCCGAGTCCTCGTGACGCCTCGTCCGCGGCGAACATCGTCTCGACGGGGCCAGGCGTCGTATCCGGTACCCGGGTCGTCATTTCCACCACCTTGTGGACCGACCGAACATTCGGTTAGCGTGCGGTGTGGTCAAGTAATCCAGCAAGCCCTCCGCATGTCAAGAGGTGTTCCGCAGGCCGATCCGGCCCCCTCGGGCCCCGGCCGGCGCGCCGTCGCGACGTCCCGTCCCCACCAGAGCCGAGGAGGCCGCCCGATGCCGGACGTCTACCTGATCGACGGGGCCCGCACCCCGCAGGGCCGCTACGGCGGCGCCCTGGCCACCGTACGCCCCGACGACCTCGCGGCCCTCGTCGTCGGCGAGGCCGTCCGGCGCGCCGGGGTGCCCGGCGAGGCCGTCGACGAGGTCGTCCTCGGCGCCGCCAACCAGGCGGGCGAGGACAACCGGGACGTGGCCCGCATGGCGGTGCTGCTCGCCGGTCTGCCGCACACGGTGCCCGGCTACACCGTCAACCGCCTGTGCGCCTCGGGCCTGACGGCCGTGGCCTCGGCGGCCCAGACGATCCGCGCCGGGGAGGCCGGCCTGATGGTCGCCGGGGGAGTGGAGTCCATGACCCGCGCGCCCTGGGTGACGGAGAAGCCCGGAACCCCGTGGGCCAAGCCGGGTCAGGTGTACGACACGGCGCTGGGCTGGCGGTTCACCAACCCGCGCTTCACCGCCGCCGACCGGGCCGTGGCCGCGGGCGCCGGACCGGAGGCGGTCAAGGTGACCCTGTCCATGGGGGAGACCGCTGAGGAGGTGGCGGCCCTGGACGGCATCACGCGCGCGGAGTCGGACGCCTTCGCGCTGCGCAGCCACCGCCGGGCCGTGGCCGCCCAGGAAGCCGGCCACTTCGACCGCGAGATCGTCCCCGTGCCCGTGGGCGACGGCGAGGTGACCCGGGACGAGGGCCCGCGCCCCGGCACCACCCTGGACAAACTCGGCTCCCTGTGCACGGTCTTCCGTGACGGCGGGGTCGTCACCGCGGGCTCCTCCTCGCCGCTGTCGGACGGCGCGGCGGCCCTCGTGGTCGCGGGCGCCGAGGCGGTGGAGCGCCACGGCCTCACCCCCAGGGCCCGGATCGTCGCCTCGGCCTCCGCCGGGGTGCAGCCCCACCTCATGGGCCTGGGCCCGGTCCCGGCCACCGAGAAGGCGCTGGCCCGGGCCGGCTGGCAGACCGGCGACCTGGACGCCGTGGAGCTCAACGAGGCCTTCGCCGTGCAGGCCCTGGCGGTCACCCGCCGCCTCAAGCTCGACGAGGACAAGGTCAACGCGGACGGCGGCGCCATCGCCCTCGGACACCCGCTCGGCTGCTCCGGTGCCCGCATCCTGCTCACCCTCCTGGGCCGCCTCGAACGCGAGGGCGGCCGGCGCGGCCTCGCCACTCTCTGTGTGGGTGTGGGCCAGGGGGTCGCGCTGCTGGTGGAGCGGGTGTGAGCGCCCCCTCGGAGACCGCGCGACAGGAGCCGCGCACACCGTCCGCGCCCGCCGCCGTGGCGGTCGTCGGCGGCGGCCGGATGGGTGCGGGGATCGCCCAGTCCTTCGCCACCGCCGGCTCCACGGTGACCGTCGTGGAGAGCGGCGCCGAGGCCGCCTCCGCGGCGCTGGAGCGGATCGCCGGCAGCCTGCGGCGGGCCGGGGAGCGCGGCCACCTGGACGAGCCGGCGGAGCTGGTGGCCGCCCGCGTGACCGTCGTACCCGCGGTGGACGCCCTGCCGCCCGGGACCGAGCTGGTCGTGGAGGCCGTACCCGAGGACGCGGCGCTCAAGGCCCGCCTGCTGCGGGCCGCGGAGGACGCCGTGGGCGACACCGCCGTGCTGGCCACCAACACCAGCTCGCTGTCGGTCACCGACCTCGCGGCCGTCCTCAGGCGCCCTGACCGGTTCCTCGGGATGCACTTCTTCAACCCGGTGCCCGCCTCCGCGCTCGTCGAGATCGTCGTCGCGCCCGGTACCGCCGAGCACACCGTCCGCTCCGCGCTGGAGTGGACCAGGGCGCTGGGCAAGCAGGACGTCGTGGTGAAGGACTCGCCCGGCTTCGCCAGCAGCCGCCTCGGCCTGGCCCTGGGCCTGGAGGCGATCCGCATGGTCGAGGAGGGCGTCGCCGCGCCCGAGGCCATCGACGACGCGATGCGGCTCGGCTACCGGCACCCCATGGGCCCGCTGCGGCTGACCGACCTGGTCGGGCTGGACGTCCGCCTCGCCATCGCCGAGCACCTGCACGCCACGCTCGGCGAGCGCTTCGCACCGCCGCGGCTGCTGCGCGAGAAGGTGGCCCGCGGCGAACTGGGACGGAAGACGGGCCGCGGCTTCTACACCTGGTGAGCGCCGGGCGCCGCGGCCGGGTGCGGGCGGTCCTCGTCCGCCGGGCACCGATCCGGTGCGGCCCTTGCCAGATCGGGGCGCGCATACCTTATGATGAACCGAACGAATGGTCGGTAGGGAGTGGGTGGAGATGACGGAAGCGGCCGGAAGGGACGCCGAGCACGACCTGGAGTCCCTCTTCGAGACGACGATCTCGCGCGACCAGCGCATCGAACCGCGTGACTGGATGCCGGAGGGCTACCGCAGGACGCTGGTGCGGCAGATCGCCCAGCACGCGCACTCGGAGATCATCGGCATGCAGCCGGAAGGCGAGTGGATCACCAAGGCGCCCTCGCTGCGCCGCAAGGCGATCCTCTTCGCCAAGGTCCAGGACGAGGCGGGCCACGGCCTCTACCTCTACTCGGCCGCCGAGACCCTCGGGGTGGACCGGGCGGACCTCACCCAGCGCCTCCTCGAAGGCCGCCAGAAGTACTCGTCGATCTTCAACTACCCCACGCCCAGCTTCGCGGACGTCGGGGTCATCGGCTGGTTCGTGGACGGCGCCGCCATCTGCAACCAGGTCCCGCTGTGCCGCAGTTCGTACGGGCCCTACGCCCGCGCGATGGTGCGGATCTGCAAGGAGGAGTCCTTCCACCAGCGGCAGGGCTACGAACTGCTGATGACCATGATGCGCGGCACCGACGCCCAGCGGGAGATGGTGCAGGACGCGGTGGACCGCTGGTGGTGGCCGTCCCTGATGATGTTCGGTCCGCCCGACGACGACTCGCCCAACTCGGCGCAGTCGATGGCCTGGAAGATCAAGCGGCACAGCAACGACGAACTGCGCCGGCGTTTCGTCGACATGACCGTGCCCCAGGCGGCCAGGCTCGGCGTCACCCTGCCCGACCCCGACCTGCGCTGGAACGAGGAACGCGGCCGCCACGACTTCGGCACCCCCGACTACGCCGAACTCAAGGAAGTCATCAGCGGCAACGGCCCCTGCAACGCCGAGCGGATGCGGCGCAGGCGCGACGCCCACGAGGAGGGCTCCTGGGTGCGGGCGGCCGCCGCCGCGCACGCCGCCAAGCAGACCGCCCGGGCACGTAAGGAGACCGTCGCATGAGCGACTCGGAGAACTGGCCGCTGTACGAGGTGTTCGTCCGCGGCAAGCGCGGTCTCAACCACGTCCACGTCGGATCGCTGCACGCGGCGGACGACGAGATGGCCCTCACCCACGCCCGCGACCTGTACACCCGGCGCAACGAGGGCGTCAGCATCTGGGCCGTCCGCTCGGACCACATCGCCGCCTCCACGCGCGACGAGAAGGACCCCTTCTTCGCCCCGAGCGCCGACAAGGTCTACCGCCACCCGACCTTCTACGACATCCCCGACGATGTCCCGCACATCTAGGAGCCGGTGATGAGCGACGACCACGTCTACCTGTCGCTGGCCGAGGGCCACGACGACGGCGACGCCCGCTGGGCCTTCGGCACCGGCTTCGAGGACCCGCTGCACGGCGTCGACACCGCCGTGCCCGAGGGCGTCGACGCCGTCCGGCTCGCCGCCGAGTGCCTGGTGCTCGGCGACGACGCCCTGGTGCTGGCCCAGCGGCTCGCCGAATGGGTCACCCGGGCGCCCGAGCTGGAGGAGGAGGTGGCGCTCGCCAACATCGGGCTCGACCTGCTGGGCCAGGCACGGCTGCTGTACGCGCGCTGCGGCCAGACCGACGGCACCGGCCGCACGGAGGACGCCTACGCCTACTTCCGCGACGCCGGCGACTTCCGCAACGTACGCCTGGTCGAACTCCCCAACGGTGACTTCGCCTTCTCCGTCCTGCGGCTGCTGGTCCTCGCCTGCTGGCGCCTCGCCCACTTCACCGCGCTGGCCTCCGCGCCCGACCCGGTGCTCGCGGCGATCGCCGCCAAGGGCGTCAAGGAGCTGACCTACCACCGCCAGTACGCCGCGGAATGGGTCGTACGCCTCGGCGACGGCACCGAGGAGTCGCACGCCCGGATGCTGACCGCCCTGGAGGCCCAGGCCCCCTACTGGGAGGAGCTGTTCGCCGCCGAGGACGTGCGCGACACGGTCCTCGGTGACCTCCGCCAGGTCCTCGACGCCGCCGGACTCCCGATGCCGCACACCGCACCGCTGCCCGGCCACGGCCGGCACGGCGCACACACCGGACACCTCGCCCCGCTCCTGGCCGAGCTGCAGAGCGTGGCCCGCGCCCACCCGGAGGCGACATGGTGACCGTCCTGCCCGACGTGCACCGGGCCCGCCGCCTCGCCGAACAGGTCCCCGACCCGGAACTGCCCATGCTCACCCTGGCCGACCTCGGGGTGCTGCGGGATGTGACGGCCGCCGCCGACGGCACGGTGGTCGCCGCCCTGACGCCGACCTACTCCGGCTGCCCCGCCATGGCCGAGATGCGCGCCGAGGTCGCCGCCAGGCTGCGCGCCGCGGGCTTCGACCGCGTCGAGATCCGCACCGTCCTCGACCCGCCGTGGACCAGCGACTGGATCACCCCCGAAGGGCGCCGCAAGCTCACCGAGCACGGCATCGCACCGCCCGCGGCCGCGCCACGGCACCCGGCCGGCCCCGTCCCGCTCACCCTGTCACCGACCCGGCGCACGGTCACCTGCCCGCGCTGCGGATCGGTCGACACCGAGGAGACCTCCCGCTTCGCGGCCACCTCCTGCAAGGCGCTGTGGCGGTGCCTGGCCTGCCGCGAGCCGTTCGAGTACGTCAAGGAGATCTGATGGCAGAGCTGACGGCACCGCCCGCCGGTGCCCCCGCGACGACAGCCCGCCGGCGCCGCCCAGCCTTCCATCCCCTGCGCGTCGCCGCCGTCCAGCGCCTGTGCGAGGACGCCGTGGCCGTCACCTTCGACGTCCCCGCCGACCTCGTCGAGGAGTTCGCGTTCGGGCCCGGCCAGTCCCTCACCCTGCGCCGTGAGATCGACGGACGCGACGAGCGGCGCTCCTACTCGATCTGCTCGCCGGCCGGCACCGCGCCCCGCATCGGCGTCCGGGAGGTGCCCGGCGGACTCTTCTCCTCCTGGCTGGTCCATGAGGTACGGCCCGGGGACACCGTCCAGGTGATGGCCCCCACCGGAGCCTTCACGCCCGACCTCACCGTGCCCGGCCACCACGTGCTGATCGCCGCGGGCTCCGGCATCACCCCCATGATGTCCATCGCCGAGTCCGTCCTGGCCGCCGACGAACGCTCCCGGGTGACCCTCTTCTACGGCAACCGGCGCACCGACACCGTGATGTTCGCCGACGAACTGGCCGACCTCAAGGACGAGTACCGCACCCGCTTCCACCTCGCCCACGTGCTCTCCCGCGAGCCCCGCGAGGCCGAACTCCTCTCCGGCCGCCTCGACGGCGACCGGCTCGCCGCCCTCGTCGCGGGTCTGATCGACGTCCCCGCCGCCGACCACTGGTGGCTGTGCGGCCCGCACGGCATGGTGCTCGACGCCCGCCAGGTCCTGGCCGGGCTCGGCGTTCCCGGCGCGCGGATCCACCAGGAGCTCTTCTTCGCCGACGAGCCGGTCGAACCCGTCCGCCACGAGGAGGCGCCCGCGACCGGTCCGGCCAGCGAGGTCACCGTCACCCTCGACGGCCGCTCCACCACCGCCCGCCTGCCGCGCGGCACCGCGCTGCTCGACGCCGCGGCCCGCATCCGCCCGGACCTTCCCTTCGCCTGCAAGGGCGGCGTCTGCGGCACCTGCCGAGCCCGGATCACCGACGGCGAGGCCGACATGCGCCGCAACTACGCCCTGGAACCGGCCGAGGTGGAGGCCGGTTACGTGCTCACCTGCCAGACGTATCCGGTCTCCGACAAGCTGACCGTCGACTACGACAGCTGAGCCCGCGGCCCGCGGCCACCGGCACGGAGATCCCTCGCGCCCGCCGTCCGCGTCCCGTTGGTCTCCGCCGAGCGTGGCGGGCAGGGGACCACGGCGGGAGCGACGCAGGGGGACCGGCCGTTCGGCACCGCTGCTCGACCAGTTCGACCGGGCCAGGGAACTGGCGCAGGTGCGGCTGACCGGGCCCGGCGACGACGAGTACCGGTGGGAGCCGGTGCCCGGCTGCCGGTCCGTGCGGCGCCGGGAGGAGGCGACGGCACCCGGGGCGTACGGTCCGGGCGACCGGGTCCCCGACGAGGGCGCGCCGGACGCCGGGGAAGCCGTGCGGCCCGCCCGGTCGCCAGGGCCGGGCCGGGACCGGCTCCGTCGATCGACGTAGTCCGCCGGGGACGACGGTCTTGCGGCCGCACGCGGATGTTGCGACGCTGGTTGTTCACATCGCCTGCTCCAGCTCTCTGCGCGGCGTTCGCGAGTTCGCCGGCCTGACCCGCACCACAGCGACCGGCCGGACAGCCGCCGCCTCATCCGGGGAGCACACCATGGACACGAACGGGGAGGCCTCCCGTGGCCTGAACGACATCCAGGAATTCCTCTACCAGCAGGCCCACCTGCGGGCCGCACGGCAGCGGGTGGCCGACTTCACCGCACGGGAGCCGGGACTGACGCAGAACCAGCGGACGGACATCGAGCGCTGGTACCTCGCGGAACAGACCTACGTCGCCCGCATGGTCACGGAGCACATCGCCGCGCGCATCGACGTCGTGGAGCGGCGCCACCGCGCCCGCTTCGGCCACTGGCTGCGCGGGACGCTGACCGCGATGATCCTGATCACCGTGGTGATGGCGCTGTGCGTCACGGTGGTGCTGGTGGGCGCGTCGTAGCCCCGTGATCCCGCGACCTTGTGACCTTGTGATCCCGTGACCGCCGTCCGGCCAGAAGCCCGCCGCGTGGTGGCCCCCGGCCGGACCGCCGTGGGGCCACCGGCCGCCGCTACCGCTGCTTCTGCCGCTACCGCTACCGCTGCCGCGCGAGCCAGTCGGCGAACCTGACCTTGCCGAGGGTCGCGTCCGGGCCGGGCAGCAGCGTGTCCTCCCGAAGCTCGGCGCCCCAGTACCGCGCCTCCGGGTCCGTGACGACCTTCCGGGGGTCCTGCACCGCTTCCAGCGCGGTCCGGATGAACTCCTCCAGCCGGAACGCCTCGGGCCCGCCGACCTCCACCACGCCGTCGACCGGCGCGGCGACCGCCGTACGGACGACGGCGGCGGCCACGTCGTCGGAGACCAGGGGCTGGATCTTGGCGTCCGGCAGGCGCACGGTGTCGCCCTCGGTGACCCCGTCGGCCAGGCCCTTCGCGAACTCGAAGAACTGGGTCGCGTGGACCAGGGAGTAGGGGGCGCCGGACTCCCTGATCAGGTCCTCCTGGGCCTTCTTGGCCCGGAAGTAGCCGCTCTCCTGGAGCCGGTCGGTGCCCACCACGGACAGTGCCACGTGGTGCCGCACGCCGGCGTCGGCCTCCGCCCGCAGGACGTTGGCCGTGGAGGTGCGGAAGAAGTCCAGGACCGCGCTGTCCTCGAACGAGGGCGAATTGGAGACGTCGACCACGACCGACGCGCCCCGGAGGACCTCGGCCAGTCCCTCACCGGTGAGGGTGTTCACCCCGGTGCTCGGCGCGGCCGCGACCGCCTCGTGCCCCTGCTCTCCGAGCGCGGCGACCACCTTGGAGCCGATGAGCCCGGTGCCACCGATCACGACGATCTTCATGACGGAATTCCTCTCTCTTTCCCGTGTCTGCACCAGAGGAGACCGGGCAGGTCCTCCGCCTGTGACAGCCGGGTCCCGGGCGGTCGGGCTCAGCCGTCCAGCGACGCGACGAAGCGGGCCAGCTTGTCCGGGTTCAGCACCCACAGGAGGCGCTCGATGCCGCGTGCCGACACGTCGGCCGACAGCAGGGCCACCGGGCTCCCGTCGGCCGAGACCAGGACGGCGGCCCTGCCGTTGGCCTCGACCCAGCGGACGTCCGCCCCGGGCCAGAACCGCGGCGCGAAGGCGACCAGGTACCGGGAGACGTGCGGGAGTCCGACGACCGGGATCCTGGACGCGCCGCGTGTCCCGCCGCCGTCGGCGTAGCTGACCACGTCAGCGGTGAGGACCTCTTCGAGCACCGAGAGCCGTCCGTCCTGGGCGGCGGCGAGGAACACCTCGAGGAAGCGGCGGTGCTCGGCGGAGTCCACCGGGTCCCGGCGCTCCGCCGCCAGGTGCCTGCGGGCCCGGCTGACCAGCTGGCGCGCGTTGGCCTCACTGGTCTCCACGATGTCCGCGATCCGCGCGTAGGCGTAGTCGAACGCCTCCCGCAGCACGTAGGCGGCGCGTTCCACGGGGTTGAGCTTCTCCAGGAGGAGGAGAACCGCCAGGTCGAGTGCCTCCGCGCGTTCCGCGCCCAGCTGCGGGTCGGCGCTCGTGTCCACGGGCTCGGGCAGCCAGGGGCCGACGTAGGCCTCGCGGCGCACTCGGGCGGACTGGACGACGTTGATGGCCAGCCGGGTCGTGACCGTCGCCAGGAACGCGGCCGGTTCCTTGATTCCCGAGCGGTCGGTCCGCTGCCAGCGCACCCACGCCTCCTGGACGACGTCCTCCGCCTCCGCCGTGCTGCCCGTCACCCGGTAGGCGATGCCGAAGAGCTGTGGGCGTGCCGCGACGAACTCCGCCGCGGCCCGGTCCAGTTCCTGCGTCGCCTGGTCGAGGGAGGCCGAGTCCTCGTTCCCGCCGCCGCGCATCGATGTCCTCCAAAGTCGGATCATCATGCTACAAGTTGTCATCGCACAGAACGGTACAGACCGCCTCGGATACGTATGTACCGATCGTCACGTGTCACAGATCCACCGCGCGTGCGGTCGCCAGGGGCGGGGGCCGAGGCCGCGGAACGACGGAGCCACGGAGGTGTCAGACCATGTCGGACAGCTGGAAGACGGCGTTGACGGTGTTGCAGGAGGCCGCCCCGATCACCGTTCCCGAGGGCGCCTCGGCGATGACCGTCCGGATCGAGTGGGAGCCCGGGGACCCGGGGACCCCGCCGCACCGCCACTCGGGGCCCGCGTTCGGGTACGTCGTCGAGGGCGCCGTCCGCTTCGAGCTGGAGGGCGAGCCCGAGCGGGTGGTCGAGGCCGGCGGGACGTTCTGGGAGCCGGGCGGCGACGTGATCCACTACCAGGACGGCAACGCCCTCACCGACGCCAGGACCCGGTTCGTGGTCACCATGATGTGCGCGCCGGGCAAGCCGATGCTGGAGCTGGTCGAGGAGGGCGAGCTGGCCGAGCGGGCCCACCTGCGCGCCCCACGGCCCGCCGCGGGCTGACGGAACGGCGGAGCGGCCGTGGGGGCCCCCCCCCCCCCCCCCGGGGGGGGGGGGGGGCGGCGGCGCCCCGGGGGGAGAGCAGCCCCGCGGGGGCGG
>NZ_JBIWNY010000007.1:331381-337658 GCF_044767465.1 Streptomyces sp. NPDC101237
CCCGCACTGAACGACCGCAGGCCGAGCGGGGGGGGGGGGGGGGGGGCGGCCCCCCCCCCCCCCCCCCGGGGGGGGGGCCCCCCCCCGCCCGCCGCTGCGGGCGTCGGTCACCCGAACTGGCCGGGCTGGTAGTCGCCGGCGGGCTGCTGGTTGACGACGTTGATGCGGTTGTAGGCGTTGATGATCGCGAGCAGCGAGATCAGGGCGACGAGCTGCTCCTCGTCGAAGTGCTTGGCGGCCGCGGCCCACGCCTCGTCGGAGACGCCACCGGCCGCGTCGGCGATCCGGGTTCCCTGCTCGGCCACCTCCAGCGCGGCGCGCTCGGCCTCGGTGAACACCGTCGCCTCGCGCCAGACCGCGACCAGGTTCAGCCGCTGCGCGGTCTCCCCGGCCACGGAGGCCTCCTTGATGTGCATGTCGGTGCAGAAGCCGCAGCCGTTGATCTGGCTCGCGCGGATCTTCACCAGCTCCTGGACCGTGGCCGGCAGCGTCGAGTCCGAGACCGCCTTGCCGGCCGAGTTGATGTGCTTCAGAACCTTTCCGGCGAGCGGGTGGCCGAAGTAGTCGAGTCGCGATTCCACGGTGGTCTCCTTGCTGGGCGGTGGATACACCCGGATGACCGGCGCGGGACGCGATGTGTGACAGGAAGCCCCGTGTGACCTGGGTCTCAGTCGCCGCTCCGGGCGTCCGGCGCGGGCCGGGACCAGGGCGAGGGCCGGCCGGGACCGGTGCGGTCCGCGGTCGGCGGGAGGGCGGGCGCCGGTCCTGCCGCCGTGCTGCCGGCCAGGTGATGACCGTGTGGCCATGTGCCGTTCACGTGGGGGCAGTTGGGCTGGGCCAGGGTGCGGTCGTTGTCAGCTCAGCTGTTCGCCGGGAGGGCGTCATGACCACACAGGCAGACTCGACACAGGACAGATCGGCATCCGAGGCGGAGGGGTTCAGCCGTCGCCACGCGCTGGGCCTGTTCGGCACCGCGGGGGCGGGCGTCGCCGCCACCGGGCTGCTCGGCACCGGCACGGCGCAGGCCGCGTCGAACGCGGCCCCGGCCTTCCACCTCACCGCGGACTCCTCCGGCGCACCGCCCGTCCAGGGCCTGCACCTGACCTTCGGGGCCGACCCGCGCACCCAGATGACGGTCTCGTGGATCACGGACCGTCCGGTGCGCAAGCCCGTCGTGCGCTACGGCACCCTGGAGCACGGATTCGGCTCCAGCAAGAAGGCCACGACCGTCACGTACGTCGACGGCACCTCGAACCGCACCGTCTACGTCCACCACGCTCCGCTGAAGGGGCTCGCCCCGGACACGGACTACCTCTACCTCGCCGCGCACGAGGGGGCGGCCCCCGACAGCGGTACGTTCCGCACGGCTCCGCGGGGACGCCGGCCGGTCACCTTCACGAGCTTCGGCGACCAGTCCGCCCCGCAGGTCACCTGGGCGGCCGACGGCACCGTCGCCCTGGACGCCAACTCCACGCCCGCCACGAAGGACATCGTCACCGGGATCGAGCAGGTCGCCCCGCTGTTCCACCTCCTCAACGGCGACCTCTGCTACGCCAACCTGGACGTGGACCGGGTGCGGACGTGGAACAACTTCTTCACCAACAACACCCGTTCGGCCCGCTTCCGGCCCTGGATGCCGGCGGCCGGCAACCACGAGATCGAGAAGGCCAACGGCCCGCTCGGCCTCGGTGCCTACCAGGCCTACTTCTCCCTGCCGTCCACCGAGACGGACCCCGAACTCGCGGGCCTGTGGTACGCGTTCACGGCCGGCTCGGTGCGGGTGATCGTGCTGCAGAACGACGACAACTGCCTCCAGGACGGCGGTGACGTCTACATCAGCGGCTACTCGGGCGGCCGCCAGCTCGCCTTCCTGGAGCGGGAGCTGAAGGCGGCGCGCTCCTCGAAGGACGTCGACTGGGTGGTCGTGGCCATGCACCAGGTCATGGTCAGCTCCTCGGACGCCAACGGGGCGGACCTCGGCCTGCGCGAGAAGTACGGCCCGCTGTTCGACCGCTACGGCGTCGACCTGGTGCTCTGCGGCCACGAGCACAACTACGAGCGTTCGCTGGCCGTGCACGGCGTGGTGGCCGGCAGCGAGACCCTCACCCCGAACCCGGTCTCGCACGCCACCGACGACATCGACGCCGGTCTCGGCACCGTGCACATGATCCTCGGCGGCGGCGGTGTCTCGGGCACCACGAACGAGAAGTTCTTCACCGACGGCACCGGCAAGGTGATCACCGCCGTGTCGGCGGCCCCCGGCTCGAACGGCAAGCGCACCTCGACCTATGTGAAGGAGCAGGCCGTCTGGGTGGGCGTCCGGGACACCGAACACCCCTACGGCTTCGCCGCCTTCACCGTCGACCCGGGCCGGCACCCCGGTGACACCACCCGGATGCACGTCACCTACTACAACGTGAACAAGCCGAACGGCGACCTGTCCGTCTTCGAGAACTTCACCCTGCACCGCAAGCGCTCCGACGGCCACGGCCGCTGATCCCCGTGCGGGCCGGGCGGCCGCCGCCCGGCCCGCCGCACTGCTCCCCGCCGCCGATCACACACTGGCCGAAAAGCGACGAACTCGCGCCAGAACGGCAGGGATTGTGTCGAAGCGCGTACTGGAAATACTTGGTTAAGCAAGTATATGCTCGCCGAAGGGGCGATCCGTGGACAGAGCGCGAGACCGGTGCCCCCGGTTCAACAACATGACAAGCTTGTGGAAGGAAGTGCCGTGGCACCGGTGCTGGTCGGACTAGAAGGTCTGCTGGCGGGGGAGCGCATCCCGGTCCTGGACACCCGCGTCACCTTCGGACGCAACTCGGAGAACACCGTCGTCATCTCCAGCCTCAGCGTCTCCCGCTTCCACGCGGAGATCGTCTTCGACGAGGACAAGGGCTACGTCCTGCGGGACCTGGAGAGCAGCAACGGCACCCTGGTCAACGGCGAGGAGGTCGAGTCCCGGTTGCTGCAGCCCGGTGACGAGATCTCCCTCGGCGACCAGGAGTTCCGCTTCGAGGTCGCCGACGCCATGGAGACGCTGATGGCGCTCTCCCTCCCGCGCTCGGTGACGCACGGCGCCGAGGAGGGCGAACGCGGGCCCGTGCTGCGGGTCACCGTGGCCGGCGGCGGACCGGTCGGCCTGTCCTTCGCCCTGCTCCTGGAGCACTTCCTCGGCCCCCAGGTGCAGATCACCGTCTACGACGGCAGGTGGCGCAAGCAGGGCCGTACCGTCGTCTGGAAGGGCCAGGACGAGGGCAACGTCCGACGGCTTCAGGTGGTGACGGTGCAGAGCCGCCAGTACCTCGCCTGGCCGCAGGAGGTCCGCGAGCGTCTCTTCGACCCCGAGCACTTCACCGAGATGTGGCCCTCGGGCCCGGACTCGGTCGGCGACAACCACCCGCGCAACATGCGCATCGCCTACATCGAGGACCGGCTGCTGGAGCTGGCGAACGAGAAGCGGGACCGGATCCGCCTCATACCCGCCCGGTTCGACGCGGAGGAACAGCAGGAGGCGCTCGCCACCCAGCACGTGCTCGCCATCTGCGACGGCGGCCGCTCGCGCACCCGGGACCGCTTCGCGGCCCGCTTCGGCAAGGCCGACGAGTCCATCTACTCGCTGGACGGACGCCACCTCCAGGACGTCGTCCTCGGCCTGCGCGTCAAATCCGGCCTCAGCGACCCGATGGCGGTCCTGCTGACCGTCGCCCAGAACCGCTTCCTGCTGAACTCGCTGCGCGGCGAGGGCTTCCTGAACATGCGGCTCACCGACGTCGAGGCCGCCGAGGTCATCGGTCTCGACCCGGTCCGCCGCGTCTTCGAGGAGTGCATCGCCTCCCGGCCGTGCCTGATGGACCGCGACGACTACGGCGACTTCCAGTGCGCGACCCACGGCACGCTGTTCCTGCCCGCCCTGGTCAAGGGCTCGCCGCTGTGGCGGCGGGTCAACGAAGGGCTGAAGCTGTTCGGCGTCGAGGCCGACGACCTGTCGGCGGTCACCAGCTTCCGGCTGGACATGGTGCAGCGCCCGCGGTTCTCCGCCGAGCTGCTGCCGCCGACCGCCAACTCGCCCGGCACCTACGGCTTCCTCCTCGGCGACGCCGCCAACTCCATCCACTTCTGGCCGGGCCGTGGCCTGAACAGCGGTCTGGCGTCCGCGATCTCGCTGGCCCGGTCCCTCAACGGGGCGTGGAACGGACGGCCGTTCCGGGACGCCGACTTCCTGCGCCACGAGGCGGCCATGTCGATGCTCCAGTACCGGCACAAGAGCAGGGCCTGGAAGGCCATGGTCACCACCGACGACCAGGGCGTCACCTGGGCCATCAAGGACATCATCGGCCACGGCATCGACGGGATCCCCGAGGAGCCCGACCGCGAGGCGGACACCAAGACGCTGCTGGAGCGCATGCAGGCCATCCGCGCCCGGCTGGCGCTGCGGCTGGAGGGGATGCCGGACGACGAGGCGATCCTGGAACGCCTGCGCACCCTGCAGCCCGCCACGCTGCGCATGCTCGTCCTCAGCGGCGCGTGGGACACCCTGACCATGGGCGGTGAAGAGGTCGACATCGACATCTTCTACGGCGAGGACTCGTCCGCGGCCGCCGCCGCGGTGGGCGCGCTGGAGCCGGCGGCCAACCCGTAGGACGTGCGTCCGCCCGGCACCCCGCCGCCGCTCCCGCGGCGACGGGGGCACGGTGCTCAGGTGCGCGGGCGGTGGCCCTTCTCCTGGTGCGGGTAGCTCTGGTCGGCCTGCGGGAGCGTGGGCTTGGGCAGGGTGGCGACCTCCTCCTTGGCCTTCTCCAGCCGCGCGGCGGTGTCGTGCGGCAGGCGCGGCGGGCGCGGACGGCCCTCGCGGAACCGGAAGGCGCTGGTGAGATCGCCGAAGGTCCGGCGGCGCCAGTCGGTGACGTTCGGTTCCTCGACGCCCGTGAAGCGTTCCAGGAACTGCAGGGCGGAGGTGTGGTCGAAGGCCTCCGTGGCGACCCAGCCGCCCACCGTCCAGGGCGAGACGATGATGGCCGGGACCCGGAAGCCGCCGCCGATCGGCAGGCCCTGGATGAACTCGTCCTTCGTCCCCGCGGGCGGCGTGGGCGGCGGCACGTGGTCGAACAGGCCGTCGTTCTCGTCGTAGGTGAGGACGAACGCGGTCTTGCGCCACACCTTGGGGTCGGACGCGATCGCCTCGATCTTGGCGGCCACGTAGTCGGCGCCCGCGGCCGGGAGGTAGTTCGGGTGCTCCGACTGGTAGCTGGTGGGGCAGATCCAGGACACCGTCGGCAGTCGGTCGTTGCGGGCGTCGTCCTCGAAGGTGCCCTGGGGCTGCGGTCGTACGCCGCGCTCGTACAGGTCGGAGCCGGGCTGCGCGTTCTTGAACGACGCGAACTGCTCCAGCAGGTTGGTGCCGTAGTCGTCCTCCTCCTGGTACACCTTCCAGCTCACGCCGGCCGCCTGGAGGCGCTCGGCGTAGGTGGTCCAGCGGTACGGAGTCGGCGCGGCGTTGCTGATGACGGGGCCGCCCAGGGTGCCGCCCGGGTCGATGCTGCCGGTCATCCACATCAGCCGGTTCGGCCAGGTGGGGCCGAAGACGGAGCAGAAGTAGTTGTCGCAGACGGTGAAGGTCTCCGCGAGGGCGAAGTGGAAGGGGATGTCCTTGCGGGTGTAGTAGCCCATCACGTACGGGCCGTTCACGCCGTCGGCCTTGCGATGGGCCGGCAGCCACTGGTCCATCCTGCCGTTGTTCCAGGCCTGGTGCTGCACGGACCAGGCGTGGCTGGTGGAGGGGATGGCCTGGGCGCTCGACGTGTGCGTGTCGAGGTGGAAGGGCAGCAGGTAGCCCTTCGGGTTGACGGTGTCGGGCTGGTAGAAGACGGACCGGCCGTTGTCCAGCTTCAGCGCGTGCGGGTCGGCGAACCCGCGGACACCGGAGAGGGTGCCGAAGTAGTGGTCGAAGGACCGGTTCTCCTGCATCAGCATGACGACGTGTTCGATGTCGCGCAGGGAGCCGTGCTTCGGCGGACCGGCGGCGACGGCCTGCTGGACGCTGGGCGGCAGCAGGGAGAGGGCGGCGGCACCGCCGAGCGCGCCGGCGGCGGAACCCAGAATTCGGCGACGGGTCAGCTCGGCCATGGGTGCTCCTTTTCTCAAGTCCTCGGCGGCGAGGACCTGTGCGGGAGTGACGGGCCGGCCCGGCGGGCGGCGCGGGCGGGCCGGCCAGGGGGGGCCCCGCGGGGGGGGGGGTAAAGGGGGGGGGGGGTAAAACCGGCCCGGCGCCCCCAGCGGT
>NZ_JBIWNY010000008.1:0-241048 GCF_044767465.1 Streptomyces sp. NPDC101237
CCGCCAGCGTTCGTCCTGAGCCAGGATCAAACTCTCCGTGAATGTTTTCCCGTAATCGGGACGACACACACGAGAGCGGAACCACCGGAGGAATAGTCCAGTGGTTCACAGCGTCCTCGCTGTGTTTTTTCAAAGGAACCTCGCCCCAACCGGAGACCGGTCGGAGACGGGGTAATCAACATATCTGGCGTTGACTTTTGGCACGCTGTTGAGTTCTCAAGGAACGGTCGCTTCCTTTGTACTCACCCTCTCGGGCTTTCCTCCGGGCTTCCCTTCGGTGTTTCCAACCCTACCAGATCCGTTTTCCGTTCCGTTTCCGGTCGGAATTCATTTCCGGTGGCCGTTGGAGGGCCTTTGCCTATTTGATTGCCTTTCGGCTCTCTTTCGGCGTTTCCAACTTTATCAGAAGTTCTTGGCCGGTCTGACCGGCCACTCATTTCTGAGTAAATCGGAGGGTGGCTTCGATGTACGGAGAAGATTCTCCGTGATGAAGCAGATGGATTCTAACGATCGGCCCTGAACCTGTCCAGTTCTAGGCAACTGTTTGAATCTACCTCCCCGACCGACCCGTGTCAACGGGTCTTCCGGGGCGAAGAGGAGACTAGCAGCTCACAGCGGGTCTCCGCACATCACGCGGCCGTCGGCACGAACGCACTGCGTTCGGCCTCCTCCAGGTCACCCGTCTCGCCGGTGCGAGCGGCCCGGCCACCGAGGACGAACACGTAGGTGAGGAAGGCCAGCTCGGCGACGACACCTATGCCGATGCGGGCCCAGGTGGGCAGGCCGGACGGGGTGACGAAGCCTTCGATGGCGCCCGAGACGAACAGGACCAGCGCCAGTCCGATCGCCATGCCCACCGCGGCGCGGCCCTCTTCGGCGAGGGCGTTGCGGCGACTGCGCGGACCCGGGTCGATGACCGTCCAGCCGAGACGGAGCCCCGTACCTGCGGCGACGAAGACCGCCGTGAGTTCGAGGAGCCCGTGCGGGAGGACCAGGCCGAGGAAGGTGTCGAGCCGGCCCGCCGAGGACATGAGGCCGAAGCCGACCCCGAGGTTGAGCATGTTCTCCAGCAGGATGTAGAGGACCGGAAGGCCGAGAAACACCCCGAGGACCAGGCACATCGCGGCGGCCTCGGCGTTGTTCGTCCACACCTGGGCGGCGAACGAAGCCGCGGGGTGACTGGAGTAGTAGGTCTCGTACTCGCCGCCGGGCCGGGTCAGCTCGCGGAGCTGGCCGGGGGCCGCGATGGTCGACTGCACGTCGGGATGCGTGCCGATCCACCACCCGAGAAGGACCGCGAGGGCGGTGGATATGAGCGCGGTGGGCACCCACCAGTGCCGGGACCGGTAGACGGCGGCCGGGAATCCCTGCGTCAGGAAGCGGACGACATCGCGCCAGGACGCTCGGCGCGTCCCGGTCACGGCGCTGCGCGCCCGTGCCACGAGCTGGCTGAGGCGGCCGACGAGCTGAGGGTCGGGAGCACTGGACTGGATCAGCGAGAGGTGGGTGGCCGTGCGCTGGTAGAGGGCGACGAGTTCGTCGGCCTCGGCTCCGTTGAGGCGCCGCTGTCGCCGCAGGAGCGCGTCGAGACGGTCCCATTCGGCTCGGTGCGCTGAGACGAAGACGTCGAGGTCCATCGGGTCTGCCTGCTCCTCGGCTGGTCGTCGACTGCCTGTCTTAGCTGTCAGCTTGTCGTACTGCGGCGCGATGCGCTCTCAGCTTGGCAGACTTGCGCTGTACAGGGCAGACCAGGGGAAGGCGGGCGGGCGTGAGTGAGCTGGTGACGGGTGAGGCGGTGGCCCTCGAACTGCGTCCCGCGAGGCTGCCCAGCAGGGCGCTGGCCATCCTGCTCGACCTGGTGGTGGCCATGACCGTCTACATCGGTGTGTCCATAGGTCTGGTGGCGGGCACGGCCTCGCTGGACGACGCCGCACAGGCGGCCCTGTCCATAGCGGCCTTTCTGCTGTTGCTGGTGGGCGGACCGATCGCGGTGGAGACGCTGAGCCATGGGCGTTCGCTCGGGAAGCTGGCGTGCGGGCTGCGGGTGGTGCGCGACGACGGCGGCCCGATCCGGTTCCGGCACGCGCTGGTGCGTGGTGCCCTCGGCGTGGTGGAGATCCTGCTGACGTTCGGGGTGGTCGCCTGCATCGCCTCGCTGGTCTCGGCGCGTGGCCGGCGGCTGGGAGACGTGTTCGCGGGGACCCTGGTGGTACGGGAGCGGGTGCCCGTCGGGCAGACCCGGTTCGTTCCGCCGCCTCCGCCCTGGCTGGCGGGGCGTTTCTCCGAGCTGGATCTGTCGGCCGTTCCTGACGGACTGTGGCTCGCCGTGCGGCAGTACCTGACGCGGATGCAGCAGCTCGACCCGCAGGTCTCGTGGACGATGGCCGAGCAGCTCGCCACCGATCTGGCGGCCCGGACGGGGACACCGGCGCCGCGGGACATCCCGCCGGCGGCGTATCTAGCGGCCGTGATGCAGGAGCGGCAGGCACGCGACGCCCGGCGGGCCTTCGCCGGTCAGAACCCTTCGGCAACCGGGGTGCAAAACGCGTACGCCCCGCAGCCGCCGACCGCTCCCCACGGATACGGCGCCCCCACGGCGCCGGGCGCGCCCCACGGATACGCCCCACCGGTGCCTCCGGCGACGGCGCCGACGGCGCACGGCTACGCCCCTCCCGTGCCGAACCCTCCCTACGGCTACGCCCCTCCCGTGGCCGGTGCGCCGGACGGCCGCTCCGCGCCGCCGCAGCAGCCCGCGGCCGCCCCGTCCGGGACTCCTCCCGTGGCCGAACGGCCCTCCACCGGGTTCGTGCCGCCGGCCTAGAACCGCCTCGGCCCGCCCGGAGTCGCGGGACCTCCCGACCCTTTGGCGCGGTGGTGCGACGCGTCAGTCGTGGAAGACGGACGGCGGGGACTGCAGATCCTCCAGCTCGACTCCCGGGCCCGCCAGGACCACGTCGCCGGCGAGGTGCACGGTGTGCTGCTCTCCCGTGTCCAGCGCTGTGACCTGGTATTCGTCCACGGTCAGGGGGCCGTTGTCAGTGGCGTGTGCTTCGCTTTTCACCAAGGCCCAGGACTGGTCCACGGTGCGCGGGGCGAGGACCGGGTCCGTGAAGGCCACGAGGCGTACGCGGGTCGCGGCGGCGGAAGGGGTGAGGCGCAGGAGACGGGCGGTGGCGACCATGAACGCGGGGGACGTGCCGGTGAAGGCGTGGGCGCGCACATGGCCTTCGGTGGCATGAGTGCCGGTGGGGTCCGTGCGGACCCAGGTGACGCCGTCGAGGGCGGCGCCGCGCACCTGCCAGCTCCCGGCGTGGAGTTCGAGGCGGATGGGGCGGCCGAGGTCGTCGAGGGCGAGATCGACCGAGCCGCGCTGGTCTCCGGCGGGGGTGGTCAGCCGGGAGACGTAGCGCCAGCCGGAGGGGCCGGGGGCGCACTGGAAGTGCTCTTCACCGAGGGGGGTGTGATCGTGCGGATCGTGGAGCGAATAACGGCCGCGGGGCATGGGGGTCCTGGGTCTTGGCGGGCCGCCGGTCCGGTGTCCGGTCCTGCGGTACGGCCGCTCGGATAGGCCGGCGGGTCACGGGCCGGGCCGGCGGTCAAAGGGGCAGGCCCCCGACACGGGGGTGCGGGGGCCTGCCTCGATGGTCCGGTGACCCTGCTGAGACACCGCGGTGGTGGGACTCCGTGATGGTGCCTCGGCAGCGCTACCTCAGTAGCGGTAGTGGTCCGACTTGTAGGGACCCTCGACCTTGACGCCGATGTACGAGGCCTGCTCGGGGCGGAGCGTCGTGAGCTTCACGCCGAGCGCGTCCAGGTGCAGGCGGGCGACCTTCTCGTCGAGGTGCTTGGGCAGCGTGTAGACGCCGATCGGGTACTCGTCGGGCTTGGTGAACAGCTCGATCTGGGCCAGGGTCTGGTCCGCGAAAGAGTTGGACATCACGAACGACGGGTGGCCGGTGGCGTTGCCCAGGTTCAGCAGGCGGCCCTCGGAGAGGACGATGATCACCTTGCCGTCGGGGAACTTCCAGGTGTGGACCTGCGGCTTGACCTCGTCCTTGACGATGCCGGGGATCTTGGCGAGGCCGGCCATGTCGATCTCGTTGTCGAAGTGGCCGATGTTGCCCACGATGGCCTGGTGCTTCATCTTGGCCATGTCCGAGGCCATGATGATGTCCTTGTTGCCGGTCGTGGTGACGAAGATGTCGGCCTTGTCGACGACCTCGTCGAGGGTCGTGACCTGGTAGCCGTCCATCGCCGCCTGCAGGGCGCAGATCGGGTCGATCTCGGTGATGATCACGCGGGCGCCCTGGCCGCGCAGGGACTCCGCGCAGCCCTTGCCCACGTCGCCGTAGCCGCAGACGACCGCGGTCTTGCCGCCGATCAGGACGTCGGTGGCGCGGTTGATGCCGTCGATCAGGGAGTGGCGGCAGCCGTACTTGTTGTCGAACTTCGACTTGGTGACGGCGTCGTTGACGTTGATCGCCGGGAACAGGAGCTCGCCGTCACGCTGCATCTCGTACAGGCGGTGGACGCCGGTCGTGGTCTCCTCGGTCACGCCGCGGATCTCGGAGGCCAGCTGGGTCCACTTCTGCGAGCCGTCCGTGATGGTGCGGTGCAGGAGTTCGAGGATGACGCGGTGCTCGTCGGACTCGGCGGTGTCGACGGACGGCACCTTGCCGTCCTTCTCGTACTCGACGCCCTTGTGGACGAGGAGGGTGGCGTCACCGCCGTCGTCCAGGATCATGTTCGGGCCGCCGGTGGGGGTGTTCGGCCAGGTCAGCGCCTGCTCCGTGCACCACCAGTACTCCTCCAGCGTCTCGCCCTTCCAGGCGAAGACGGGGACGCCCTGCGGGTTGTCCGGGGTGCCGTTCGGGCCGACGGCGATGGCGGCGGCCGCGTGGTCCTGGGTGGAGAAGATGTTGCAGGACGCCCAGCGGACCTCGGCGCCGAGGGCGACCAGGGTCTCGATCAGGACGGCGGTCTGCACGGTCATGTGCAGGGAGCCGGTGACGCGGGCGCCGGCCAGCGGCTGCGCGTCGGCGTACTCCTTGCGGATCGCCATCAGGCCGGGCATCTCGTGCTCGGCGAGGGTGATCTCCTTGCGGCCGAATTCGGCCAGGGAGAGGTCGGCGACCTTGAAGTCCTGTCGGTTGTCGACAGTCGTCATTGCGAGCTGCTCCTCGTATCGGGTCGAGGGTGGGTACGGCTGGTCTGCGCGGCGGCGGACACAGGGGTGCCCGGGAAGAGGACACAGGCATGCCCACGTACGCGCAGCGCAGTCCGTCGGAGGCCCTCTCTCCCTCGGCCGGTCCGTAGGGGACCGCCCGACCGCCATCAGCAGCGACGTCTGGCTCCGTCCCAAGCTACACCGGTGGGCCGTGGGTCCCCAGTCCGCCTCCGGACACTTCACGCCGTTCGAGGGGGTCGGCGCGGCCGGCGGGCCGGGATGTGAAGAGGTGATGAGGGTCTCGGCGAGGGGGTGCGCAGGAGCGGCGGCCGGGGGCGGACCGGGGCTTTCGCGCCCTTGAGCCGCCGTGCGGGTGTTGCGGGAGGCGGGGAGATCGGAGCCTCCGCTCGGGCGCACGGGACGTCCGGGACGGCGTCCGGTGTGACGAAGGCGTGAGGAGATCGACGTGATCAGTCCGGCAGGCCCTCCCCCCACGGGCGGCCAGCGCGACGAGCCGAAGAAGGTGCGGCTGCCGGCGGTGACCGCGTACCCCACGGGTATCGCGCACACCTGCGCGGCCGCGGAGAAGCTCGCGCAGGCCGCCCGGAGCCGCGGGATCGGGACGCGCCGGACGGGACGAGGGCGCGGCTGGTCGTCATGATCGCCGTGCCGGAGGCGGCCGCGGCCGACGAGCATCTGCGGATCCTCGCGCTGCTGTCCCGGAGGCTGACGGACGCCGGGTTCCGGGGCGGCTGCTGACGGCGCCGGACGAACGGGCGCTGCTGGACGCGCTCACCGAGGCCGGGTGACCGGATGACCGCGGGCCCGCTTCCCCGTACTGCGGGGAAGCGGGCCCGTGTCCTGCGCGCGCCGGACTCGCTCCTGGCAGGAGCAGGTGCCGCGGCGGCTGCTCAGTGGCCGGTGGGGTGCGGGTTCGGGCCGCCCGGGGTGGCCTCCGGGTCGGGGCCCTTGGCCGCCTCGGCCTCGCTGTAGATGTCGGGTTCGAGGTAGATCACGCGGGCGATGGGGACCGCGGTGCGGATGCGGGCCTCGGCGGCGTTGATGGCGTTCGCGACCTCGGTCGCCGTGTCGTCGTGCTGGACGGCGATCTTGGCGGCGACCAGCAGTTCCTCGGGACCGAGGTGGAGCGTGCGCATGTGGATGATGCCGGTGACCGTGTCGCCGTCGACGATCGCGGCCTCGATCTTCTTGACCTCTTCGAGGCCCGCGGCCTCGCCGAGCAGGAGGGACTTGGTCTCGGCGGCGAGGACGAGGGCGATCAGGACGAGCAGGACACCGATGCAGACCGTGCCGATGCCGTCCCAGACGCCGTCGCCGGTGAGCAGGGCGAGGCCGACGCCGCCGAGGGCGAGGACCAGGCCGATGAGGGCGCCGAAGTCCTCCAGGAGGACGACCGGCAGCTCGGGTGCCTTGGCCCGGCGGATGAACTGCGACCAGGACAGCTTGCCCCGCAGCTCGTTGGACTCCTTGATGGCCGTACGGAACGAGAAGCCCTCGGCGAGGATCGCGAAGATCAGGACGCCCACCGGCCAGTACCAGTGTTCGACCTGGTGGGGGTGGCTGATCTTCTCGTAGCCCTCGTAGATGGCGAACATGCCGCCGACCGAGAAGAGGACGATGGAGACGAGGAAGGCGTAGATGTACCGCTCGCGGCCGTAGCCGAAGGGGTGTTGCGGGGTCGCCTCGCGCTGGGCCTTCTTGCCGCCGATGAGCAGCAGGAACTGGTTGCCGGAGTCGGCGACCGAGTGCACGCCCTCGGCGAGCATCGACGAGGAGCCGCTGAACGCGAAGGCCACGAACTTCGATGCCGCGATCGCGAGGTTGGCGCCGAGTGCCGCCACGATCGCCTTGTTGCCGCCTGACGCGCTCATGTGTCCGCGATGTCCCTTCTCGCCGTCGTCCGTCTACGCCGTCCCGGCGTGTGCTCGTCTTTGCACGTGCTTTGCCGGACGGGTCATTCTTGCAGCCGTGTCCGGGGGTGGTTCGTCAGGTATCCACAATCCCGGTAAGACAATCCGACCCAGCCGGAACCGACGACCCCTCAGACGATCACCGTGGCACGGAAGACCGTGCCCGCGCCCGAGACCTCCGTCTTTTCGCTCGCGGGGACGAACACCGACTGACCGGGGGTCAGGTCCTCCTCGCCGGCCCGGACCGCACCGGCCGTGCAGAGCAGGATCTGCGGGGTCGGCAGGGTCAGGTCGTGGGCCGTGGTGCCCTCGGGCAGGACGTACCGGGAGAGCCGGAACTCGTCGATCGGCGTCTCGTAGACCTCCTCGCCGTCCGGGGCGGCCTCGGGACGCAGCACGCCCGCGTCGCGGGCCTCGAAGCGGACGACGCGCAGGAGTTCGGGGACGTCCACGTGCTTGGGGGTCAGGCCGCAGCGCAGCACGTTGTCGGAGTTGGCCATGATCTCGACGCCCAGGCCGGCGAGGTAGGCGTGCGGGATGCCGGCGCCGAGGAAGAGCGCCTCGCCGGGCTGGAGGCGGACGTGGTTGAGGAGCATCGCGGCGATCACGCCGGGGTCGCCCGGGTAGTGGTGGGCGAGGCCGGCGTAGGGCGCGTGGTCGCCGCCGAGGCGGGCGCAGGCCGCGGCGGCCTCGGCGACCGTGTGGGCCATCTCCTCGCGGTCGGCGGTGAGGACGGCGGTGAGGACCTCGCGCAGGGCCGCTTCCTCGGGGTGGGCGCGCAGCAGGTCGACGTACGGCTTGAGGGAGTCGACGGCGAGGGCTTCGAGGAGCTCGGCGGCCCGCTCCGGCGTCCGGAAGCCGCACAGGCCGTCGAACTCGGTGAGCGCGCAGATCAGTTCGGGCTTGTGGTTGGCGTCCTTGTAGTTGCGGTCGGGGGCGTCCACCGGGATCCCGCGCCGTTCCTCGTCCTCGTAGCCCGCGCGGGCCTGCTCCAGGTCGGGGTGCACCTGGAGGGAGAGCGGGGCGCCGGCCGCGAGGATCTTCAGCAGGAAGGGCAGCCGCGGGCCGAACCTGGCCACCGCCGCCTCGCCCAGCTCGGACTTCGGGTCCGCGTCGATGACCTCGACGAGGGTGCCCCGTCCGGTGCGGGAGGGGGCGCCCGGGTGGGCGCCCATCCACATCTCCGCCTGCGGCTCGCCGCTCGGCTCGATCCCGAGCAGCTTCGGGATGGCGGTCGGGGAACCCCAGGCGTAGGGGCGGACGGTGTTGTCGAGGCGGTCCATGGTTTCTCTCTGCCGGTTCTCTCTGCGTACGGGGCGACCGGGGTCGCGTGGGGACGCGGGCGCGTCCGTCGTACGCCGGTGCGCGGCGGCCGTGTTCACCGCGTGTCCCCCCGCCGGTCCGCCTCCGGTACGCCCCTCAGGGCGTCCTTCGTACGGCGGGCCCGGTGTCGGTGTCCACCTCAGGCCCCCGAAGCGAGCGCCAGGTAAACGGCGGCGAAATCCGTGACGGCGATCAGTTCCGCGAGGGTCTCCAGTTCGTCGCCCTCCTCCGGCTCCAGCTCGCTGACCGGGGTGTCGTGGCCGAGGGCCAGTTCACGGGCGGCGGGCGCGGCGGTGAGGCCGCCGAGGGGGCGGTCGCGCAGCAGCACCACGTGCGCGTGCAGCGCGGGTGCCTCCTCGACGCGGTCGCGGAAGAAGTCGTCGGGGTCGGCGCTGGCGGCGAGCGGCCCGGCGAGCAGCGCCTGGTGGGCCGCCAGGGCCTCGGGGAGTTCGGCGACCAGGGCGGGGCGGCCGGCCAGTTCGGCGAGGGCGGCGGCGAAGCGGCGGCCTGCCGGGCCCGCGGAGACGCCCTCCGTCCAGATCACCGGGAGGGCGTCGGCCAGGTCCGAGGCGAGGGTCTTGGCCGGGTTGCTGTAGGTCACGATGGCCGGGCCGCAGCGCTCGGCGATCCGGTCCAGACGGTCGGCGGCCTTCTCCAGGTCCTCCGGCGGGGCGGTGACCAGGCCGACGCGGTCGAGCAGCAGCAGCAGCGGGGTGAGCAGGGCCCACAGGACGCCCGGCGAGGAGCCGGCGAGCGGCTCGCCGTGGTCGTAGGGTGCCGTCGCCATCGGCACGAACAGGCCGTGCGCGCCGGCCACCGCCTCGGTGAGCGGGGTCTCGGCGGGGGCGACGGCGGCGACCGAGCAGCCGCGCCGGTAGGCCTGGTCGGCGAGGAGGGACAGGCTGGGTTCGGTGCCGTCCGGGGTGGCGATCAGCAGCAGGTCGACGGAGCCCGCCCAGCCGGGCAGCTCCCAGCGCAGGGCGCCGGATGCCGGGGCGACGCCGGTGGGCGCCAGCCGGATGACGGGGCTGCCGGGGCCGGCCAGCGTGCCGAGGAGGTCCGCCGCGTGGGTGGCGGCGACGCCGGGGCCCGCGATCAGGACGGCGCGCGGGCGGCCGTCCGGCTTCAGCTCCTTGACGCCGGCCTCGACGGCGAGACGCGCCGCCATACGGATGCGGGCGCCGGCCTCGGCCGCGCCGCGCAGCAGACCTCGTCGGTCGGCCTCGGCGAGGCCCTCCGGCGTGTCGAGCAGCGATTCGTCGAGCATGGGAGCGGCCTCCGGTCGCCGGGATGCGGTGGTGCTGCGGTCGCGGTTGCCGCGCGGCCGCGATCGGGCGGGTGCTCAGGCGGGGCGGCGGGCCTCGTCGACGAGGAGGACGGGGATGCCGTCGCGCACGGGGTACGCCAGGCCGCAGTCCTGGCCGGTGCAGATCAGCTCGGCGTCCTGCTCCTTGACGGGTGCGTGGCAGGCCGGGCAGGCGAGGATCTCCAGAAGGCCGGCTTCGAGCGGCATGGGGTGTCCCTTCGGGGTCTCGGGGCGAATGGTCGCGTGCGGTCAGGTTACCGCCGCCGGGCCGGGCGGGGCCGACCTCAGCCCCTGATGATCGCCAGTACCTCGTCCCGCACCTTCGTCATCGTCGCCTCGTCCCTGGCCTCCGCGTTCAGGCGCAGCAGCGGTTCGGTGTTGGACGGGCGGACGTTGAACCACCAGTCGGCGGCGGCGACGGTGAGCCCGTCCAGGTCGTCCAGGGTGAGGTCGTCGCGGTCCCCGTAGGCGGCGCGGATCCGGGCGAGGCTGGCCCGCTGGTCGGCGACCGTGGAGTTGATCTCGCCGGAGCCGGCGTAGCGGTCGTACTGGGCGACGAGGGCGGACAGCGGGCCGGACTGGCCGCCGAGCGCGGCGAGGACGTGCAGGGCGGCGAGCATGCCCGTGTCGGCGTTCCAGAAGTCCTTGAAGTAGTAGTGGGCCGAGTGCTCGCCGCCGAAGATCGCGCCGGAGCGGGCCATCTCGGCCTTGATGAACGAGTGGCCGACGCGGGTGCGGACGGGCGTGCCGCCGTTCTCCCGGACCACCTCGGGGACCGTCCAGGACGTGATCAGGTTGTGGATGACCGTGCCGCTGCCGCCGTTGCGGGCCAGTTCGCGGGCGGCGACGAGGGCGGTGATCGCCGACGGTGAGACCGGTTCGCCGCGCTCGTCCACGACGAAGCAGCGGTCGGCGTCGCCGTCGAAGGCCAGGCCGAGGTCGGCCGACTCCGCGCGGACGCGCTGCTGGAGGTCCACGATGTTGGCCGGGTCCAGCGGGTTGGCCTCGTGGTTCGGGAAGGTGCCGTCCAGCTCGAAGTACATCGGGACGAGGGTCAGGGGCAGGCCCTCGAAGACCGTCGGGACGGTGTGGCCGCCCATGCCGTTGCCCGCGTCGACCACGACCTTCAGGGGGCGGACGGAGGTGAGGTCCACGAGCGAGCGCAGGTGGGCCGCGTAGTCGGGCAGCGTCTCGCGCGAGGTGATCGTTCCGGGCGTGGCGGCCGGCTCCGGCGCGCCCTCCCGCGACCAGCGCTCGGCCAGCTCCCGGATCTCGGTGAGGCCCGTGTCCTGGCCCACCGGTGCGGCTCCGGCGCGGCACATCTTGATGCCGTTGTACCGGGCCGGGTTGTGCGAGGCGGTGAACATCGCGCCGGGCAGGCCGAACGCGCCCGAGGCGTAGTACAGCTGGTCCGTCGAGCACAGGCCGATCTCGGTGACGTCGACGCCGCGGGCCGCCGCGCCGCGCGCGAAGGCGCGGGACAGGCGGGGCGAGGAGGGCCGCATGTCGTGGCCGACGACGATCGCGGCAGCGCCGGTCACCTGGACGAAGGCGGCGCCGAACAGCTCGGCGATCGCCTCGTCCCACTGGTCCGGGACCACTCCGCGCACGTCGTACGCCTTGACGATCTGCGACAGATCAGCAGTCACTGGCCAACCCTCCTGAGGTCCTATCGGTCGCCCCAAACTACCCGTCCCGGGCACCGCACGGGCCCGCGGTTCCCCGGCGGACCCGCAGGCGTCCGTCTGTCGGCGGCCCGGCCGTGATCTGCGGCGTTCCCGGAGGATCGCCTCGCGTGACGATCCCTTCGTGTGCGGACCGGGGACGCGCGGGTACGGGGACGCGCGCAGGGCCGTCCCTGACGGCGGGTCACGGCGGCGGTGGCCCCTCGGCCGCCGGGCGGGACTCCCGTCTCCCGCCCGGACGTTCGGGCCGGCCGCGTCCGGGTGGGGCCGGGCGGGGACCCTTGCGGCGGGCACGCGCGCGCGTGGCGCTGCGGCCGGGACGACTGGACGGGGCCGGGCCGAGAAGGCCGGCGCGGGCGGCCGCGCGGGCGCCTTCGTCGGCGGGCGGTCGCCCGAACGGGGGGTGCGGAGCGTCGAGATGGCCGGTCCGGACGGGCGCCGCGCCGCGCCGCCGGGCGGCGGCCGTGGTCCGGGGGGCGCGGAACGGGCCGAACACGGCGCCTGGAAGGCGCTGGAGGGCGTCCGGCCGTTTGGTCCGCCCGGTGCGGGGCGGGAGGCGTGTGCGGCCGTCAGACGGGCCGTCAGGAGCGCGGGGTGCCTTTTCGGCCGGGTCGCGCAGCGCAAGGGGTTCGGCAGGCACGTCGGGGAAGCGAAGCCTGAGCCGGCGAACCGTCACGTGCGGTGCCGTGCGGTGCCGTGCGGTGCAGGGAGCGGCGCGCGGGAAGGATTCGGCTCAGTTGTCCGGTGACCGCAGGATCCGCAGGTGGCCGCGGCGTGCGACCTCCATGGGGTCCGCGCCGCGGCCGCCGCCGGCCTCGGCCGCCCGCTCCTGGGGGCGGGCCGCCTCGCGCACCGCGTTGGCGAGCGCTTCCAGGTCGTCCCCGCTGGGACGGGCCGGGGCGGAGCCGTCGATGAGGCGGACGACCTCCCAGCCGCGCGGCGCGGTGAGGCGCTCGGAGTGCTCGGCGCACAGGTCGTAGCAGTGGGGTTCGGCGTAGGTGGCGAGCGGGCCGAGGACCGCGGTCGAGTCGGCGTAGACGTACGTCAGCGTCGCGACGGCGGGTCGGCCGCAGGCGGTGCGCGAACAGCGACGTACAGGGCTCACGACGTTGGACGGTACCGCACTCTTGAGCGGGCCGCGACGACTCTGCCCCAGGTCACCCCACCGTGTCGTGCTGTGAAACGCCCCACACTCCCTTTTGGACACGCCTCGCTGACCTGCGCGGACGAACCCGGTCCGGACTCCCGGACGGTACCGCATCCGGTCATGAGTCGGCACAAACACCGTCAATTGGCTTGAGCTCGTCGGTCTTGTGGAGATACGGAAACGAGCCCAACCGTGGCCGGAATGGTCATCCTCCGACATGTCACCCCAGAAGGTGTCGAGGCGTGAGGCGGCGCGCCGGAAGTCCCTGAGGACTACGCTTCACCAGTGATGGACAACCGTGTACCGCCCCGTGCCGCCGGCCCCGGGCCTCGTCGACGTGATCGCCACGGTCGGGGCATGCGCGGACCGATCGCGCCGCCTCAGGTGCCGCTGGCCGCGAGCCGCGCGGACGTGTTCGCGGACCTGGTGCAGGACTCCGTGGAGCGCCTGGAGCGGCGCTGGCCGCAGCTCGCCGACATCGATTTCCTGGTGCTCGAGGTGCCCCGGCTCCAGGACCGGCACGACGAGAGCTGGAGCGACGAGGCGGTGCCGCTGGGCGGGATCATTCCCGCGCGCGAGGGACGCCGGGCGCGGGTGGTCGTGTACCGGCGGCCGGTCGAGATCCGCACCAAGGGCCGCGACGAGCGGGCCGCGCTGGTGCACGAGGTCGTGGTGGAGCAGGTCGCCGAGCTGCTCGGACTCACTCCGGAGACGGTGGACCCCCGCTACGGCGAGGAGTGAGCGGGGGTCCTGGTCCGGGTCCTACCTCTGCAGCACCGACACGTCCTGGTCGGCTTCCGGCACGGCCACCGTGCCGCGGTCGTCGGGAAGGGTCTGGATCGTGAAGCCGGGGATGCCGTCCTCCGTGGCCGAGAGGGTGCGCGAGCCGTAGACCGGGGCGCCGGAGACCGGCTCCACGGTCAGCGCGTAGGTGCCCTTGAGGCCGGACGGGACCGGCGCCTCTACGTCCTGCGTGGTCCCCGACTTGATCGTGAACGTCTTGGACACCGCCGTGCCGCCCTCGCTGCCCGCCGACGCCGTGACCTTGACCTTGGCGGTGCCGGTGGGAGCGGTCAGGGAGAGGGTGGTGCCCTTGCCGCTGTTGTCGGCGGACGTGGCGCGGGTGCCGACCGGCGCGGTCGCCGGGATGTAGGCGGTCTCCTGCTTGCCGTTCTTGCCGCGGGTGACGCGCAGTGCCGCCACCACCGGGACCGACCGGTCGGTGGGGGTCAGGACCAGTGAACCGGCCTCGCCGCGGGTGACGTCACCGAGGTCGGTGGCGGTGGTCATGCCCGCCTTCACGTGCAGCGTCTCGTTGCCCGCCGGGGTGATCAGGCCGTCCGGGGAGGCGAGGCGGACCTTCAGGTCGGCGTCGGTGTCCCCGTCGGTGAAGGCGATCAGCCGGACGTCCGTGGCGTCCTTGGGGATGCCCGGCAGCACCAGGCTGCCCGACGGGTCGGCGGAGGCGGCCAGCCAGTCGCCGCCGGTCTTGTCGTCCAGGGCCTGCACGCTCGCGCCGACCCGCCCGCTGCGCACGTTCACGTGGACGGTCAGGTCGGTCTGCTTCTCCTCGGAGAGCGTCGACAGCAGGACCGGTTCACTGGCGTGCGGCGGGACCGTGATGCCCTCCCCCACCGAGGACTTGAGCCGGCCGTCCTTGCCGTACAGCTCGACGTCGACCACGGCGGCGCTGTCGTCGGGGTTGGTGACATGGACGTAGTCGGTGCGGCCGGCCGCGGTGCTGGCACCGGGGAACCAGAAGTCGGTGTCGGCCGGCGTGCAGGTGACGCCCTGGAGGCCGCGCCCGGTGCCCGCGGCGACCTCGGTGGTGGCCTGGACCGTCCAGCCCGGCGCGTACCTGCCCTCGGCGGTGCCGACGTAGGCGGGTCCGTCGGCGCCGGAGGTGTCGCCGGTGGCCGGGGTGCCGGGCGCCTTCGGGGTGAGGACGGGCTTGGACGGCTTCTTCTTCTTGCCGCTCGTCCCGTCCGCCGACTGCTCGGAGGCCGCCTGGAGTTGGGCCTTGCCGTCGCTCGCGGTGCCCTGGGTGACGGGCGTGAACGACGTGTACGAGGTGTCGGCGATGTCGGACAGGCTCGGCGCCGGGCACAGCAGGGTGGTGCGCTCCACGGGCAGCTGGGCGGCCGCCTGGGCGGCGTGCGCGGGTGCGGCGGCCGGCGGGTCGAGCGCGGCGAACCCGGTGACGGCCGCGAGGGCGGCCGTTCCGGCGAGCAGGGACAGGGTCGTGCGGTTCACTGCTGGCTCCCGTCGTGGTGCTCGCCGCCGGTGCCGTGCCGGCGCTGGGCGGCCGGGTCATAGGCGGGGTCGTAGCCCTGCTGGTACGTCGGGTCGTACGGCTGCTGCCCGTGCTGGCCCTGCTGGCCGCCGTAGGCGTACGGGTCGTACTGGCCGCTCTGGTACGGGTCGTACGTCTGCTGGTCGTAGCCCTGCTGGTACTGGCCCGCGCCGGTGTCCTGGTACTGGCCGGCGCCGGTGTCCTGGTACTGGCCGGCGCCGGTGGCCTGGTACTGGTCGGCGTAGCCCTGCTGGTAGCCGTCGCCCGCGGGGTAGGAGGCCGGGTCCCACTCGTCGTAGGACGGCTGCTGCGGGATCGGGGCCTGCGGCTGCTCCTCCTCCGTGGGCGGGAACTCCGCGGCGGCCGGGAACTCCTCGGCCTCCTCGGCGGCCGCGGGTTCCTCGGCCTCCGCCTGGGCGCGCAGGCGGCGGGCGCGGCGGCCCTCGCCCTCGACGGGCTGGGCGGGGACCGTCTCCTCCTCGGGGAGGTCGTCGTCGACGTCGCGGCGGCGGCCGGGGAGGGCGAGGACGACCAGGACGACGGCGAGCGCGCCCTGGACGAACAGCCAGACGGTGTGGGTGAACGGGGTGTCGTAGGTGACGTCCAGCTTCCCTCCGGAGGAGGGGAGTTCGAAGCCCTGGGCCCAGCCGTCGACCGTGGTGCGGGTGAGCGGCCTGCCGTCGAGGGTGGCCGTCCAGCCGGGCGCGGCCGAGTCGGCCAGGCGCAGGACGCGGCCCTCGGCGCCGGTCGGGATCGTGGTGTGGACGTCGACGGGTCCGGCGGGGACGGCGTCGGGGGTGCCGGAGCCGTTCGCGGAGACGATCGCCGCGCGGGAGACCTGCTGGTCGACGCGCCACAGGGCGCTGCCGTCCTGCTGGCTGAGCCGGGACAGGCCCGGGGTGGCGTCGAGTACGCGCGTGATGTCACGCGGCGCGCCCTTGTGGACGAGGACGTAGCGCACCGCGAACCCGCCGAGCTGGTCGGCCTGGTCCGCGCCGGAGCCGGCCACCAGGTTGGCGACGACCTTGTCGAGCTTGCCGTTCTCGCCGTCGGCCGCGGTCACCTCGGCGTCTCCCATGCGGGCGCCCGAGCCGCGGACCAGCATGTAGTCCACGTGCGCGGGGCTGTCGCTGTCGAGGACGAGGGTGCGGACCTGGTCGGAGGTGGAGCTGTCCTCGGCGACGAACGCGGGCACCTGGGTGGCGTCGCGCCGTTCGACCGGGCCGTCGGCGCCGGCGATCATCCAGCCGGCGGCCAGCAGCAGCGGGCCGGCGGCCGAGGCGAAGGCGATCAGGGCGGCGACCGGCTGGCGCCAGCCGAAGCTCTGCTCGGCCACCCGGGAGCGTGCTCCGTCGGCGCCGAGCGCGGCGGCGGAGACGATCGCGATGCCGTAGACGAGGGTCGCGGGGCCCGCCCAGGCCGACTTGTCGGACAGGACCGCGAAGACCAGGCCGACCAGGGCGACCGCCCAGGCGGACCGGACGGCGGACTGCCGCTCGGAGCGCAGCAGGGCCGCCAGTGCGGCCAGCACGATGCCGATGAGCATCAGCCCGTCGAGCGTGCCGGGGCCGCCGGGGCTGGCGCCGAGCAGGTCGAGGGCGGAGGCGGCCGAGGCGCCGTACTCCAGGCCGGCTTCCTTGAAGAACCCGGACGGCAGCAGGGTCAGCGACCAGGGCGCCAGGACCAGCAGCGGGGTGCCGAGCTGGGTGAGCAGGCGCAGGCCGGAGGCGACCAGGTCGGAGCGGCGGACGGCGAGCACGGCGACGCCGAGGACCAGCGCGATCGGCCAGACGATCGGCGTGAAGGCCGTGGTGATGGTCAGCAGCAGCGCGTACGCCCAGGTGGCACGCCAGCTGCCGCGCCCGCCCGAGGGGTGGGTGAGGCCGCTGGCGGCGATGCCGGCGCGGGCGATCAGCGGCAGCAGGACGGCGAGCACGGCGGTGCCGATGCGGCCGCCCGCGAGCGAGCCGGTGGCGGCGGGCAGGAAGGCGTAGGCGATGGCGGCCCAGGCGCGCAGCAGGCGCGAGGTGACCAGCGGCCGGGAGGCGAAGTAGGCGGTGAAACCGGCCAGCGGCACGGAGGCGACGAGCAGCAGGGTCACCGCGAGCCCGGCCGAGCCGAACAGCAGGGAGGCCAGCGAGGCGACGATCGCGAGGTACGGCGGGGCGGCCGGGGTGCCCCCGGCGCCGACCGCGTGCCAGGCGTCGAGGTAGCGCGACCACAGCTCGCCGGCGGTGCCAGGGGCGGGCAGCAGGGCGCCGCCCGCGAGGGCGCCACCGCCGAGCAGCGCGCGGCAGGCGACCAGCGAGAACAGCAGCAGCACCAGGAAGAGCACCGGGCCGGGCTTGCGGGCGATGCGCTTGACGCGGGCGAACTGCTCGATCTCCAGGAAGTCGGCGTCGTCGCCGCCGGGTCCGGACTCGACGCCGCCGCCGTGCCGGCCGGCCGCGGACAGTTCGTCGTCGGCGCCGAAGAAGTTGCCCGCGACCTGTTCGACGGTGGCCCGTACGGTCGCGCCGGGCGGCGGGAACAGCGGGCGCAGTTCGCCCTTGTCGAGCCGGGAGGGGCCGCGCCTGCGCCGTCCGGCGATGATCCGCTCGGGGCGCAGCAGGGTGCCCAGCAGGCCGCGGATCTCGTCGAGGGCCTGTCCGGGGACCTTGCCGACGAGGTTGGCGACCGTGCGCAGCAGCGTGCCGAGGACCAGCCGGAGCAGGGTCCAGGGCAGCGCGGCCGTGCGGGTGTTGACGAGCAGGGTGTAGACGGCGCCGGCCTTGTCGACCTTGTGCGGCGAGGCCGTGGTGCGGCCGGCGCAGTCGACGGCGCGGCGCTCGCGGGAGGCGGCCTCCGCGTGCCGGACGACGGCCTCGGGGGCGACCAGGACGCGGTGTCCCGCGTTGTGCGCGCGCCAGCACAGGTCGACGTCGTCGCGCATGAGGGGCAGCCGGCGGTCGAAGCCGCCGAGTTCCTCGAAGACGTCGCGGCGGACGAGCATGCCGGCGGTGGAGACGGAGAGCACGGGCCGGACGTGGTCGTGCTGTCCCTGGTCCTGCTCACGGCGGTCCAGGCCGGTCCAGCGGCGGCCGGAGTTGGCGATGGTGACGCCGACCTCCAGCAGCTGCCTGCGGTCGTACCAGCCGCGGAGCTTGGGGCCGACGACCGCCACGTCGTCGCGGCCCAGTTCCATCTCGTTGTCGACGACCCGGAGCAGCTGGGCCAGGGCTTCGGGTTCCGGGGCGCAGTCGTCGTGCAGCAGCCAGAGCCACTGGACGGGTTCGCCGTGCGGCAGCTCGGGCATGTCGTAGGCGTCGTCGCGCCACTGGCGGGTGACGGGGTCCCAGCCGCTGGGCCGCTTCAGGTACGGCAGCTCGTCCGGGGTGAGGACGGGCGCGGTGCGGCTCGCCTCCTCGACGGCCTGGCCGAAGCCGGTGCGGCGGGCGAGGTGCAGGACGTTGGCGTCACCGAGGGACTCGGTGAGCAGCCGCGCGGAGTCGTCGGCGCTGCCGGTGTCGGCCGCCACCGCGTACTGGACGGGGCGTTCCTGGCCGAGCAGCCCGGCGAGCGCGTCGGGCAGCCAGCGGGCGCCGTCGTGGGAGACGAGGACCGCGGTCACCACGTGACGCGGGAACTCGGGCGGGCGGTTCGGGTCGAACCCCGCCGAAGGGGCCGGGTCGAACCCCGCTGTGGCGGCCGTTGGGTCGGCTGCCTGATGACTGTGGAGGGACATCGAGGTACGGGCCCCGGTTCGATGGACTGCGGTGGACTCCTGCGCCCGCTGGGTGCGGCGAGGCGTCTCGGACGAGCGCCCACACTATCGGCTGGGCATGGCAACGGCCCGCCCCCTGTGGACAACCCAGGGGGTACGGGCCGTTCGCGCAGCTCAGTCGTGTGCGTCCGGTGGCTGCCCGGTTCAGACGGCGGCCTTCTTGAGACGGCGCCGCTCGCGCTCGGACAGTCCGCCCCAGATGCCGAACCGCTCGTCGTTGGCGAGGGCGTACTCAAGGCATTCGGAGCGCACCTCGCAGGCGAGGCAGACCTTCTTGGCCTCTCTGGTGGAGCCGCCCTTCTCGGGGAAGAAGGACTCGGGGTCGGTCTGGGCGCACAGCGCGCGCTCCTGCCAGCCGAGTTCCTCGTCCGCGTCGTCGACCAGCAGTTGCTGCACCAGCTCGGTCATGTGCGCCCCTCGTCTGTCTTTCACGTCCCCGTGCCTGGCCGTTACCGATTTCGGCTGAACGACACGAGTGAAATTACAAGTGTGCTGCTCCGGGCGAGTCAAGCCGAGATCTGCTATTGGGCCCGTTATTCACTCTGCGGAACCAAGGCGGTGCGGAAAGTGTTCAAATCGCCATAAACCTTGACATGCAGACGAGGCCCATCGGAGCCCCCGACCCCATACAGAGCTTGTACGGAGAAGGACGCCCAGATGTTCGATCGCGTTCCGCAGCGGCACGCGCGCCCAGTTGTGCGCCATGTGTCCCGGGTACCGCATGAACAAACCTTTCGGCAGCCAGATGAACCGGATGAGGTGAAACATGTCCCACATACCGGGCGCCGAGTTGACACCGTCGGTGTGAACCGGTGTCCTAGTGGGCATGCTCGCGAACTTGGCATTCACCTCGACCCGCACCGCCGGGTCCCACGGTGCTGCCCGTGCTCGCTGTTGCTGTTCCAGCTGTTGAGCCGTAGCCGAAACCACCGCTCCAGCTGCCGGCCGGGTCCCCGGAGGACTCGGTCTTCGCATCTCGTTCCCCGCTGACCTTCTTCACTGAGGAACCACCGCACCCCATGAACAGCGACAACGACCTCCAGATCGCCGGCGACATCCTCGAGGTCCCCCACCTGCTGCAGCCGCCCCGCGAGCACCCGCTCACCGTGGCCGAGTTCGCCGGTCTGGCACGCGCGATCGCCGCCGACCGCGCCCAGTGGGCGGACCTCGTGCGGTACGACGCGACCACCCGCTGGTACCACCGGCTGCACACCGGCCCCGGCTACGAGGTGTGGCTGCTGTCCTGGGTGCCCGGCCAGGGCAGCGGCTCCCACGACCACGGCCGTTCCTCCGGGGTGCTGACCGTCCTGGAGGGCGCGCTCACCGAACGCACCGCGCGCGGCACGCGCGCCCTGTCCGCGGGCGCGCAGCGGGTCTTCGCGCCGGGGTACGTCCACGAGGTGGTCAACGACGCGCTGGAGCCGGCGGTGAGCCTGCACGTCTACTACCCGGGCCTGACCGAGATGCCGATGCACACGGCGCAGAGCTGCGAGGCGCGACCCGTGACTGCGTGACACGCTGCCGGACCCGCCTGCCAGACTTGGCGCATGCGCATTGTGGTTCTGGCAGGCGGTATCGGCGGTGCCCGGTTCCTGCGCGGTCTCAAGCAGGCCGTGCCGGACGCCGAGGTGACCGTCATCGGCAACACGGGGGACGACATCCACCTCTTCGGGCTGAAGGTCTGCCCGGACCTCGACACGGTGATGTACACCCTCGGCGGCGGCATCAACGAGGAACAGGGCTGGGGGCGGGCCGACGAGACCTTCCACCTCAAGGAGGAACTCGGCGCCTACGGGGTGGGACCTGACTGGTTCGGCCTGGGCGACCGGGATTTCGCGACGCACATCGTGCGCACCCAGATGCTGGGCGCCGGCTATCCGCTGAGCGCGGTGACCGAGGCACTGTGCGACCGCTGGAAGCCGGGCGTGCGGCTCATCCCGATGACCGACGACCGGGTGGAGACCCATGTCGCCGTCGAGGTCGACGGCGAGCGCAAGGCGGTGCACTTCCAGGAGTACTGGGTGCGGCTGCGCGCGTCGGTGCCCGCCGAGGCGGTGGTGCCGGTGGGCGCCGAGCAGTCCAAGCCGGCCCCGGGCGTCCTGGAGGCCATCGCCGAGGCGGACGTGATCCTCTTCCCGCCGTCCAACCCGGTGGTCTCCGTCGGCACCATCCTCGCGGTGCCCGGCGTCCGGGAGGCGATCGCGGGCGCCGGGGTGCCGGTGGTGGGCCTCTCCCCCATCGTCGGTGACGCGCCGGTGCGCGGGATGGCCGACAAGGTGCTCGCGGCGGTCGGCGTGGAGTCGACGGCCGCCGCGGTCGCGGAGCACTACGGCTCGGGGCTGCTGGACGGCTGGCTCGTCGACACCGTGGACGCGGGCAGCGTGGCGCGCGTCGAGGAGGCCGGCATCCGCTGCCGGGCCGTACCGCTGATGATGACCGACCTGGAGGCGTCCGCGCAGATGGCGCGGGAGGCGCTGGCGCTCGCCGAGGAGGTGCGCGCGACATGACCGGCGCGACCGACGACACGACCGGAGCGACCGGGACGGCCCGCGCGGCGGACACGGCCGGGAACGCGGTGCCCGAGTACCGGGTGTGGGCCCTGGCCGGGCTGCCGGAGGTCCAGCAGGGCGACGACCTGGCCAAACTGATCGCCGCCGCCGGGCCGGGGCTGGCCGACGGGGACGTGGTGATCGTCACGTCGAAGATCGTCTCCAAGGCGGAGGGACGGCTCGTCGAGGCCGCCGACCGGGAGGCCGCGATCGACGCCGAGACCGTGCGGGTGGTCGCCCGGCGCGGGAGCCTGCGGATCGTGGAGAACCGGCAGGGGCTGGTCATGGCGGCGGCCGGGGTGGACGCCTCCAACACCCCCGCCGGGACGGTGCTGTTGCTGCCCGAGGATCCGGACGCCTCGGCCCGCGCGATCCGCGCCGGGCTGCGCGACGCGCTCGGCGTCAACGTCGGGGTCGTCGTCACCGACACCTTCGGGCGTCCCTGGCGCGCGGGGCTCACGGACGTGACCATCGGCGCCGCCGGCGTGCGGGTACTGGACGACCTGCGCGGCGGCGTGGACGCGCACGGCAATCCGCTGGTCGCGACGGTCGTCGCCACCGCCGACGAGCTGGCCGCCGCCGGTGACCTGGTCAAGGGCAAGGCGGCCGGTCTGCCGGTGGCCGTGGTGCGCGGGCTCGGTCACGTGGTGGCCGGGGCGGCGGACGACGGCGGGAGCGCGCGGGCACTGGTCCGGGACGCGGCCGACGACATGTTCCGGCTCGGCACGTCCGAGGCGGTCCGGGAGGCGGTGACCCTGCGGCGGACGGTGCGGGCGTTCACCGGCGAACCCGTCGACCCCGGGGCCGTACGCCGGGCGGTCGCCGCCGCCGTGACGGCACCCGCGCCGCACCACACGACCCCGTGGCGGTTCGTGCTGCTGGAGTCGGAGGAGTCGCGCGTGCGCCTGCTGGACGCGATGCGGGAGGCGTGGATCGCCGACCTCAGGAAGGACGGGAAGTCCGAGGAGTCCATCGCCAAGCGGGTGCGGCGCGGTGACGTGCTGCGCGACGCGCCGTATCTGGTGGTGCCCTGCCTGGTGACGGACGGCTCGCACACCTACGGGGACGCGCGGCGGGACGCGGCCGAGCGGGAGATGTTCGTGGTCGCGGCCGGCGCGGGCGTGCAGAACTTCCTGGTCGCGCTGGCCGGGGAGCAGTTGGGATCGGCGTGGGTGTCGTCCACGATGTTCTGCCGGGACGTGGTGCGCGAGGTGCTGGCGCTGCCGTCGGACTGGGACCCGATGGGGGCGGTGGCCGTGGGGAGGGCGGCACAGGAGCCGCGGGCCAGGGCCGAGCGGGATCCCGAGGGCTTCATCGAGGTGCGGTGAGCCCGCGCCGCCACCGGTACGGAACCGGCGACCGCCCGCCGCGGGGGCGCTCGCGCCCGCGCGGCGGCGGCCGGGCGCCGTCCCGCGTCCCTTCCGGGGCGCCTGGGGCCTAGGATCCTTTGCGTGGCTGGTCGGTTTGCTCCGAAACCCACCCGGGTGAGCGTGCGGGGTGGGCAGGTCGTCGTGCCCGCCGCGGTGCCCCGGCAGGCGGCCGCGCCCGGACGCGTCCGGATCTGGAAGCCCGAGGGCGATCTGGATCTCGGGCTCGTGCTCGGGCCGCTGCGGCGCGGGCCCGGCGATCCGACCTTCCGGGCCACGCGCGACGGGTCCGTGTGGCGGGCCAGTCTGACGCCCGCCGGTCCCGGGACGCTACGGGTCGCCGTGTACGGCGGCGAGGTGCGCGGTGAGGCCTGGGGGGCCGGTGCCGACTGGCTGCTGGAGCGGCTGCCCGAGCTGCTCGGCTCCGCCGACGACCCGTCCCTGTTCGTGCCCCGGCACCGGGTGCTCGCCTCCGCCCGGCACCGTCGGCCGGGGTTGCGGCTGACCCGGACCGGGCTGGTGCTGGAGTCGCTGATCCCCTCGGTCCTGGAGCAGAAGGTCACCACCGACGAGGCGTACCGGGCCTGGCGGTTGCTGGTACGGCGGTTCGGTGAGCCTGCGCCCGGCCCGGCGGGAGTCGGCGAGCGGCCGATGTGGGTGATGCCGGCGCCGCGGACCTGGTCGCTGATCCCCTCCTGGGAGTGGCACAAGGCCGGTGTCGACGACAAGCGCGCATCGACGATCCTGCGGGCGGTGCGGGTGGCCGCGCGGATGGAGCAGGCGGTGGGGATGACGGCGGAGGCCGCGCAGGCCCGGCTGGAGGTGGTACCGGGTGTGGGGCCGTGGACGTCCGCGGAGACCGTGCAGCGCAGTCACGGCGCGGCGGACGCGGTCACGGTCGGGGATCTGCACCTGCCGGGGATCGTCGGGTTCGCGCTGGCCGGTGACCGGCATGCCGACGACGAGGCGATGCTGCGGCTGCTGGAGCCGTACGCCGGGCAGCGGCACCGGGCGGCCCGGCTGATCATGCTGAGCGGTCAGGTGCCGAAGCGGCGGGCGCCGCGGATGCCGCGAGGAGACATCGGGCGGCTGTGACGGCGGCCGGCGCGGCGTGCCCTCAGGGGCGCGGCGCCCCCGAGGGCCGGCGCGGGCGGGCAGCGCGCACGCGCCCGTGGCCGAACCGCCCGAGGCCGCCGCTACTGGTCCGAGGAGAACCGCACCGCGCCCGCCGGGATCATCGCGTCGCACCACACCCGCGCGCCCTCCCGCAGCTCGTTGTCGGCGCCGACGGTCGCGCCGTCGCCGATCACCGTGCCGGTGAGGATCGCGCGCTCGCCGACCCGCGCCCGGTTGCCGATCAGGGAGTCGGTGATGACCGCGCCGGGTTCGATCACGGCGCCCGGCAGGATCGTGGAGCCGAAGACCCGCGCGCCCTCGGCCACGAACGCGCCCTCGCCGACCACCGTGCCGCCCGTCAGCTTCGCGTCGGCCGCGACCCGGGCGGTGGGCAGGACCAGGCGGTCGCCGCAGCGGCCGGGGACGGCCGGGGACGGGGCGCGGCCCAGGACCAGGTCGGCCGAGCCGCGGACGAAGGCCGCCGGGGTGCCGAGGTCCAGCCAGTAGGTGGAGTCCACCATGCCCTGGAGGTGGGCACCGGCCGACAGCAGTTCGGGGAAGGTCTCCCGTTCCACCGACACCGGGCGGCCCTGCGGGATCGCGTCGATGACCGAGCGGCGGAAGACGTACGCCCCCGCGTTGATCTGGTCGGTGACGATCTCCTCGGGCGTCTGCGGCTTCTCCAGGAAGGCGAGGACCCTGCCCGTCTCGTCGGTGGGGACCAGACCGTAGGCGCGCGGGTCGGTGACCTTGGTGAGGTGCAGGGACACGTCGGCATCGGTGCTCTCGTGCATCGCGACGAGCGCCCTGATGTCCAGGCCGGTCAGGATGTCGCCGTTGAAGATGAGCACCGGGTCGTCGGGGCCGGAGTGCAGCCGGGCGGCCACGTTGCGGATGGCGCCGCCGGTGCCGAGCGGTTCCTCCTCGGTGACGTACTCGATGTGCAGGCCGAGCGCCGCTCCGTCGCCGAAGTACGGCTCGAAGACCTCCGCCAGATAGCTCGTCGCCAGGACGATGTGCTCGACGCCCGCCGCTCTGGCTCTGGCCAGCTGGTGCGTGAGGAACGGCACACCCGCGGCCGGGACCATGGGCTTGGGCGTGTGGACCGTGAGCGGGCGCAGCCGGGTGCCTTTGCCGCCGACCAGGAGGATCGCTTCTGTCACCTGTCGTCTCTTCCTGCCGGGACCGGCCGAACTCTCTGTCGGCCGGCCAGTGTATGCAGACCGTGCGACGGCGCCCTCGACGGCCGCGCGGTGCCACGCGGCACGGGTGTGCGGTTTCCCCCGGACTTCCCCCCGACGGCGGTGAACGCGCCCCTCGGCTCAGCGTCCCTGGAGGCGCGCGGAGCTGGTCCGGGCCGAGCCGAGCTTGGCGTAGAGCTTCGCGCCGGGGCACTCGGTGGCGTACCCGTCCCTGTGTCCGGAGATCACGTTCAGTCGTACGTTCTTCCCCTTTGGGTAGAGATTGCCACCGCCGGACTTCAGATATGTCTTTCCCTTCGGATTCGCCCCGAAGACCCCGAGCTTCCAGGCGGTGACCTTGGCGAGGGCCGTGACGACGGCGGTGGGCGGCTTGTGCGACTTGAACGAACCGATGACCGCGATGCCCATGCTGTTGCTGTTGAAGCCCAGGGTGTGGGCGCCCCGGACGGCCTTCGCCACTCCGCCGGCGCGGCCCTCGTAGATGCCGCCGCACTTGTCGACGAGGAAGTTGTAGCCGATGTCCCGCCAGCCCATGCTCACCACGTGGTAGCGGTAGATGCTGCGGATGACCGACGAGGCCTGGGAGCACTTGTAGCCGTTGCCGGAGTCGGTGTGGTGGACGAAGGCCGCCTTGATCTTCCCGGTGTAGACGAAGCCCTTCTCGCGCAGTGACTCGTCGGCGCCCCAGCCGCGGCGGGTGACGATCTTCGGGCGGGGTCCGATGTACGGCTTCACGCGGGTGACGCCGGTCAGCGCCGCCAGTTCGTCCTCGGTGTCCCGCCGGTCCAGGGCCGGGATCTCGGTGGCGCCGAAGGGCGCGAGCTCGGTGTTGACCGCCGCCGACGCGTCGGCCTCGGTGCGCGCGACGTCGTCCAGGGAGGCCTGGGACCCCTCGCCGGGGTCGACGAGTTCGAGGCGCAGGCCGGCCGGGAGCAGGTCGTGCCCGCCGGTGGGAGTGTCCCGCGGGCCGGGGTCCGTGCCGAGTTCGGCGCGCACCCGTACGTCGACACCGTTCGAGTCGCCCACCCACAGCGGCGCGGTGCCGCCGTGCACCCGGCCCGAGTCGGCCTCCGCCGTGTCCGGGTCGGCGCCGTGGTCGGCGTTGTCCGTGTCGACGTCCTGCCAGCCCGACCAGCGGCCGGTGGCGACGGACCGGGCGCGGACCTGGACCAGGCCGTGCAGTGCGGTTCCGGGGTTGGCCCAGCTGACGCCGACGAGGGAGAAGTGCTCCAGGTCGTCGCGGTACAGGCCCTGTTCGACGGCCTGGCCGAGGACGCGCTCGCCGGTGCGGGGGGTGAGGGGCAGCGACCGGGTGCTGCCGCCCGGCCGGCCGGTGCTCGTCGTGGCCCGCTCCGCCGGTGCGGCGGCCGCGGACGGCATGGTCAGCGCGACCGCGGGGAGGGTGAGGGCCGCCGCGCAGGTGACGCCGATCGAGGAAGTCAGGAATCCACGCATGCCCCTGATCTTGAACAGAGTCAGACATATATGTCCATTGCGGGCCTGACGGTCCGTCGGAAGCGATTGCGCCGAACCGGTGGCCCCGCCGGCCGGTGCGGGCGCCGGGCGCCGCGTACGCTTGCCCGGGTGAACGCCACCGATCGCACCCCTGCCGACCTGCTGCGTTCCGCGCTCGCCGCGGATCCCGGACGCCCCCTGGTGACCTTCTACGACGACGCCACGGGCGAACGCGTCGAATTGTCCGTGGCCACCTTCGCCAATTGGGTGGCCAAGACGGCGAACCTGCTCCAGGGCGACCTCGCGGCCGGGCCCGGTGACCGGGTGGCCCTGCTGCTGCCCGCGCACTGGCAGACGGCGGTCTGGCTGCTCGCCTGTGCGTCGGTGGGCGCGGTGGCCGACGTGAGCGGGGATCCGGCGGCCGCCGACGTGGTGGTGAGCGGCCCGGACTCGCTGGAGGCGGCGCGCGCCTGCCGCGGGGAGCGGGTCGCGCTCGCGCTGCGGCCGCTGGGCGGACGCTTCCCGGTGGTCCCGGACGGGTTCGCGGACTACGCGGTGGAGGTGCCGAGCCAGGGCGACCGGTTCGCGCCGTTCGCGCCCGTCGATCCGCAGGCGCCGGCGCTGATCGTGGCCGGTGCGGAGCTGAGCGGGGCCGAGGTGGTGGAGCGGGCGCTCGGGGACGCGCCGGGGCTGGATCTGACCGGGCCGGGGGCGCGGCTGCTGTCCGGGCGGGGGTTCGACACGTGGGAGGGGTTGAGCGCGGGGCTGTACGCGCCGCTCGCGGTCGGGGGGTCGGTGGTGCTTTGCCGGCATCTGGGGGAGCTGGGGGAAGAAGGGGTCGCGAAGCGGATCGAGAGTGAGCGGGTGACGGCTTCGGTCCGTTGACGGGGCCTCCGGCGGGGGGGTGACGTTGTTCGCCGGGTGCGGGTGAGTGGGGGCTTGTCGCGCAGTTCCCCGCGCCCCTGAAGGGGGTGGCTCGGCCGTGAGTTTCGGGTGGGGGTGGGTGGGGGCTGATCGCGCAGTTCCCCGCGCCCCCGACGGTGCGGGTGGGTGGGGGTTGATCGCGCGGTTCCCCGCGCCCCTGGGGGTGGGTGGGTGTGCGTGCCCTGGGGGGTCACTCTGGTGGAGTAGTTGGTGGGGGTCCCTGAGGGTGGGGGCGGGCACCCTGGAGGGGTGAGCGATGCCGGAGGGGTTACCGCGACCGGGGACGGCATTGCCCGGCGTCGGCGGCGGCGCTGGCTGACGGGTGCGGCCGTGGCAGCCGGGCTGCTCGCCTCCTCCGCCCTCGCCTGCGGCTGGGTGCTCTACGACCGGCTCAGCGCCAACATCACGCCCGACGAGGCGGCCGCCGCCGAACTCGCCCGCTACGAGCGGGAGCGCCCCACCGCACTGGTCAGCGGCGCGCAGAACATCCTCCTCATCGGGTCGGACACCCGCGCCGGGGCCGGGAACGGCCGGTACGGCAAGGACATGGGCACCGAGCGGTCCGACACCACGATCCTGCTGCACCTCGCCGCCGACCGGCGCAGCGCCACCGCCGTCTCCCTGCCCCGGGACCTGATGGTGCACGTGCCGAGCTGCCTGCAGGGCGACGGCCACCGCAGCGAGCCCTCGTTCACGCTGTTCAACTCCGCGTTCGAGGTCGGGGGTTCGGCCTGCACCATCCGTACCGTCGAGAAGCTCACCGACATCCGGATCGACCATCACGTCGTCGTCGACTTCAACGGGTTCAAGAACATGGTCGACTCGGTCGACGGGGTGCAGGTCTGCCTGAAGGAGCCGATCGACGACAAGGCGGCCAAACTGCGGCTGCCCGCCGGCCGGGTCACCCTCGACGGGGAGCAGGCGCTGGGCTACGTACGGGCGCGCAAGTCGCTCGGCAACGGCAGCGACACCGAGCGCATGGAGCGCCAGCAGCTGTTCCTGGGGGCGCTCGTCAACAAGGTGCGGGGCGGTGACGTACTGCTGAACCCGGCGAAGCTCTATCCGCTGCTGGACGCGGCGACCTCCGCGCTCACCACCGACCCGGAACTGGCCAGTCTGCGCGGTTTGTACCAGCTCGTGCGCGGGCTGCGCGACATCCCCACCGAGCAGGTGCAGTTCCTCACCGTTCCGCGCGAGCCGTACGTCTACGACTCCAACCGCGACCAGCTCGTGGCGGGCAGGGCTGACTCGCTCTTCGGGCTGCTGCGGGCCGACAAACCCGTGCCGGTCACCAAGAAGAGCAGCAGCTCCGAGTCGGCCGGGTTTCGCGGGAACACCGCCGCCGAGGACAGTTGCGGGTGAGGCACCAGCCAAGGCGGCGAACTTCGGCGTCGTTCGTTGTCAGTTAAATGAGGCGGATTGCCCAGGTGTGGGAACGACGAATTTGTCACTGGCGTCACTCGACGCTGAACTGGACGGATAGTGTGTGCCCTCCGGTGCACCCGGCCGCGAGGTCCGTCCTGGGGTCGTGCACTGTTAACCGTGACCGAGCGCCCTGATGGGGGGAGGGCGCCGCGTGGCCCCGACGGAGGATTCGGACAACCGTGGACGCGCAAGGCCGTGGGCGGGCGGACGACATCGATCCCGCAGACCAGTGGGTACTCAATCCGAACACCGGTGAATACGAACTGCGACTGACAGCTTCCGCTCCGCAGTCGTCGGTTCCCGGACCGCGCCGGCCGCGGGCGCCGCGTGCCGACGCGGACGCGCCACGGGAGACCGCGGGCCGCGACACGGCGGGCCGCGAGGCCACGGCGCAGGTCCCGGGACAGCGCAGGCGGCGCGGCGAGCCCGAGCCGCCGGCCGGGCGGCGCTCGCGGCGGCCGGTGAAGAAGAAGTCGAAGGCCAAGAAGGTACTGCTGTGGACCGGCGGTTCGATGGCCTTCGTCCTGGTCGTCGCCTCGGCCGCCGGCTACCTGTACGTGAAGCACCTCAACGACAACATCACGTCCGTCTCCGACGACGGCGCGAGCACCGGTGGCTTCAGCAAGGACAAGGCGATCAACCTGCTGGTGATCGGCACCGACAAGCGCACCGGCAAGGGCAACGAGGGGTACGGCGACGCGGGCAGCGTCGGGCACGCCGACACCAACATCCTGCTGCACATCTCCAAGGACCGGTCGAACGCGACCGCGTTGAGCATCCCGCGCGACCTGATCGTGGACGTCCCGGACTGCCCGACCGAACAGGCCGACGGCAGCCAGAAGGTCATCCCGGGCACCACCGACGTCCGGTTCAACACCAGCCTCGGCCAGGACGGCCGTACGGCCAGCTGCACCGTGCGCACGGTGACGGAGCTGACCGGGATCACGCCGGACAACTTCATGGTGGCCGACTTCAACGCGGTCAAGACGCTGACCGACGCGGTCGGCGGGGTCGACGTGTGCCTGGCCAAGGACATCGACGACTCCGACTCGCACCTGAAGCTGTCCAAGGGCACCCACTCCATCTCCGGCGAGACCGCGCTGGCCTTCGTGCGCACCCGGCACTCGGTCGGCTTCGGCGGCGACCTCAGCCGGATCCAGCTCCAGCAGCAGTTCCTCAGCGCGCTGATGCGCAAGCTCAGCTCCAACTCGACGCTCTCCAGCCCGGGCAAGCTGCTGAAGCTGGCCGAGGTCGGCACCAAGGCGCTGACCGTCGACTCCCAGCTGGACAGCATCGGCAAGCTGAAGGACCTGGGTCTGGAGCTCGGCAAGCTCAACCCGAAGAACCTGACCTTCACCACCGTCCCGGTCATCGACAACCCGGCCGAGAAGGTCAAGGCGACCGTCGTGCTCAACGACACCAAGGCACCGCCGGTCTTCCAGGCCATCAAGGACGACGTCTCCTTCACCGCGGTCAAGAAGAAGCAGGCGCGGGCCAGCAAGGACGCGGCGGCCGCCCGTCTGGAGGGCTCCAAGTCGGAGGCCTCCGCGGTGCGGGTGCGGATCCTCAACGGCGGGGCGCCGGCCGGCAGCGCCCAGGAGACCCTCAGCTGGCTGCAGAACCAGCAGGGCGTCCTCAAGTCGGAGAACGCCGGCAACGCGCCCGCCCCGCTCGCCAGGACCACGCTGGAGTACGCCCCGGACCAGGCCCCCCAGGCACGCGAACTGGCCTCGCTCATGGGGCTGTCCGGCGCGGCGCTCAAGCCCGGCAAGAGCGTGACCAACTCCCAGGGAGTGCCCGCGATGACCTTGACGCTGGGCAAGGACTTCCAGGGGGCGGGGGTGTCCCTCACCACTCCGACAAAGGCGCCGGAAGTGGACAGCAAGACCACCGCGGACAAGGTGACCTGCGCCAAGTAGCGGCATACGGCTGCCCATTGCGGGGAGTCGCTCCCCGATGACACCAAGTCACAGCAAATAAGCAGGTAACCCTATGGGTCCGTCGCGCGTCTAACCGGGCGCGGGGCGGACCCGTGTGGTCCGTGGAGCGTCCGATGGGGGGCGTCGGCGACGGGCCGGTGCGCGGGAGTGCGCAGGGCGGGGAGGGCTGGGAGTTGACGCAGAGCGACGTGCGGAGGGAAGTGCCCGCGGTCGAGGACACGATGTCCCTCGCGCCGAGGGCATCCGGGACCCCCGGCGGACCGGACGACCCGAAGGGCCCGACGGGTCCGGGCGGCGGCGGGCGCGGCCGCGGACGGCGTGTGCTGCGCTGGTCGGCGGCCGCGCTGTCACTGGTGGTCCTCGGTACGGCCGGGGCCGGTTACCTCTACTACGAGCATCTGAACGGAAACATCCACAAGGGCGAGCGCAGCAGCGGCGACTCCAAGGCCCGGCGGACCGCGCCGAACTCGGCCGGGGAGACGCCGATGAACATCCTGCTGATCGGCTCCGACAGCCGTAACTCCGCGGAGAACGTGAAGCTCGGCGGCAGCAAGGACAACGTGGGCAACCCGCCGCTCGGCGACGTCCAGATGCTCATCCACCTGTCCGCGGACCGCAAGAGCGCGTCGATGGTGAGCATTCCGCGGGACACCCGCGTCGACATACCCAAGTGCAAGGACCCGCGGACCGGCAAGGTGTTCCCGGCGACCAACGGCATCATCAACGAGTCGCTGGCCCGCGGCGGCGCCGGGTGCACGCTGGCCACCTGGGAGAACCTCACCGGCGTCTACATCGACCACTGGATGACGATCGACTTCGCCGGCGTGGTGAAGATGGCCGACGCCATCGGCGGGGTCGAGGTGTGCGTCAAGCAGAACGTGTCGGACCACCCGACGGCGGCGGTGCCCGGCGGCTCCGGGCTGAAGCTGACCGCCGGCACCCACAAGGTGCAGGGCAAGCAGGCCCTGCAGTGGCTGCGCACCCGGCACGCCTGGGGCAGCGACCTGATGCGGGCCCGCGCCCAGCACATGTACCTGAACTCGATGATCCGGACGCTCAAGGGGCAGAACGTCTTCACCGACACCCCGCGCCTGATGGGCCTCGCGGAGGCGGCCACCGACTCGCTGACGGTGTCCGAGGAGATAGGCACCGTCAAGAAGCTGTACGACCTGGCCATGCAGCTGAAGTCGGTGCCGACCGACCGCATCACCAGCGTGACCATGCCGAACCTGCCGGACCCGCAGAACCGCGACCACGTGGTGCCCGACACCGCCGACGCCGACAAGATGTGGCAGATGCTCCGCGACGACGTGCCGTTCGACAAGAACGGCGACGCCGAGGGGGACAAGAAGAAGAACACCGCGCCCGCCACGGCGACCGCGGCGCCCTCCCTCACCGCCGACCGGCTCGGGGTGATGGTGCAGAACGGCACCGGCAGCTCCAACCTGGCCGCGGTCCCGGGCCGGGCCAGGACGCTGGCCACGGAACTCGGCACGAAGGGCTACACCAGGGCGGCGGCGGACACCTCCGGTGCCGTCGAGTCCGTGGAGAAGACGGTCGTGGAGTATCCGAGCGCGGACCTGCGCGGCGACGCCCAGGCGGTCGCCAAGGCGCTGGGGATCCCGGTCGGCCAGGTGAAGCAGACCACCGACGTGTCGGGGGTCACGCTGCTCGTGGGTGCCGACTGGCGCGAAGGCACGGCGTATCCCAAGCAGTCGGCGCCGAAGGCCGGTGACCTGCCCGACAACGCCGACGCCATCAACGGCTCTGACACCACGCAGTGCATGGACGTGTACGCGCCCTACCGCTGGTAGCCGCGAGGGCGGTGCTCAGTTCGAGGTCGGGCTGAGCACCGCGGGACGGCGGGACGCGATGACCCGCTTCGCCAGCGACCTGGGGCTGGTCAGGAAGCCGTAGCCCCACGACATGTGCATGGTGGCGAGGGCGACCGGGATCTGGAGCCGGGCCTTGAGCGGCAGGCCCCTGCCGGCCGGCAGCGACCCGGCGACGATCGCCGCGAGGTAGCCGCCCGGTATCACCAGCGCGAACGGGGTGACCAGGGCGCCGACGACGATGCCGGCGGCTATCGCGCACACCGCGGTCGGCGGGGCGAGGTAGCGCAGGTTGATGGAGCCCTCGTGGTAGCGGGCGACGACGTGCCGCCACCGGCCGTAGTCCTTGTACTGCTTGGCGAGCGCCTTCACCGACGGCCGCGGCCGGTACGACACCCGCAGCTCCGGCGAGAACCAGATCAGGCCCCCGGCCTCGCGGATCCGGAAGTTCAGCTCCCAGTCCTGGGCCCGGATGAACTCCTCGTTGTAGCCGCCCTGTTGCTCAAGGGCCTCACGGCGGAAGACACCGAGGTACACGGTCTCGGCGGGACCGGCCTCGCCGCCCGTGTGGAAGGCGGCGTTGCCGACGCCGATCTTCGAGGTCATGGCCGCCGCGACCGCGTGCTCCCAGGCGTTCTCGCCCTCGGCGTGCATGATGCCGCCGACGTTCTGCGCGCCGGTCTCCGCCAGCAGGCGTACGGCGGTCGCGATGTAGTTCGGGGAGAGCATGCCGTGGCCGTCCACGCGCACCACGACCGGGTGCCGGGAGGCCTTGATCGCGGCGTTCAGCGCGGCTGGGGTGCGGCCGGTCGGGTTCGGGACGGTGTGCACGCGGGGGTCTTCGGCCACGAGCTGTGCCGCGATCTCGTCCGTGCGGTCCGTGGACGGACCGAGGGCGATGACGACCTCCAGCTCGCCGGCGTACTCCTGCGCGAGGATCGCTTGGACGGACCCGCGCAGGTGCCGCTCCTCGTTGAGGACGGGCATGATCACGGAAACTGCGGGATGCCGCACGTCGGGCTTGGCGTTCATAGGGGGCTCACGTTACCGCGAACGGGGGACACCGGTGCGCGCCGCCGGTGCCAAGCGGCGGGCTGAAGGTCGTATCGGCCTACCGTGCTCACGGATCCCACGTACGGCCTCGTCCGGAGGTGTCCTTTGGCCGCCAGCCCGCCCCGGTCCCCCGCCCGGCCCGCCCGGCCGCGGCGACGACCGCAACCCGCCCTTCAGGCCCCGCGGCCGCCGGTACGACCCGCAAGGCCCCGGCGGCCGCGCTGGGCCATGCGGGCCGTGACCACACTCTCGGTGGTGGTGCTGGCGTCGGCCGGGATCGGGCACTCCGTGATGGCCAGCCTCGACGCCGACATCGCCCGGGTCGACCCGTTCAAGGACATGAAGAACCGGCCCCGGCAGGGCAACGGCATGAACGTCCTGCTGGTCGGCACCGACGGCCGCGACAAGATCACCGAGCACGAGCGGCGGACGTACCGGCTGGGCGGAGCGCCCTGCCACTGCACAGACACGATGATGATCGTGCACATCTCGGCGGACCGGGAGCGGGCGACGGTCGTCAGCCTGCCGCGCGACTCGTACGCCGAGGTGCCCCCGCACACCGACGGGACGACGGGCCGCGCGCACGCCGCCCACCCGATCAAACTGAACGCGGCCTACGCGGAGGGCGGCCCGCAGCTGACCGTCCGCACCGTCGAGGACATGACCCATCTGAAGATCGACCACTACCTGGAGGTCGACTTCATCACCTTCATGCGGACCGTCGACGTGCTCGGCGGCGTCCGGATCTGCACCCCCCAGCCGCTGAAGGACTCCTACACCGGCCTCGACCTGGCCGCCGGCACGCACACGCTGCACGGCGGGCAGGCGCTGCAGTACGTCCGCTCCCGGCACGTCGACGCGGCGAGCGACCTCGGCCGGATGAAGCGGCAGCAGCGGTTCCTGGCCTCGCTGATCGAGCGGGCGTCGTCGTCGGGGGTGCTGCTGAACCCGATCAAGTTCCGGGACGTGACGCGGGCCGTGCTGGGGTCGGTACGGGCCGACACCGGATTCGGCACCGACGAGCTGCTGGACCTCGGCCGGGCGATGCGGAACTTCTCCCCGTCCTCGTCCGAGTTCACGACCGTCCCGATCGGGCAGCTGGGGTACGCGGTGAAGGGCATCGGCTCGACGCTGAAGTGGGACCCGGCCGGGTCCCAACGGCTGTTCCAGTCCCTGCGCGAGGACAAGCCGCTGGCGCCGCCGGCACCCAAGCGGCCCGCCGGGCCGAAGCAGGTGACCGTGGAGGTGGCACCGGAGCAGATCCGGGTGCAGGTGGAGAACGGCACGGGGACGGCGGGGCTCGGGCGGCAGATGGACGCGGCGCTCACGGCGGCGGGGTTCGCGGCGAACCACCAGCCGGTGACGGCCGTCCGCCACGACGTGCGACGGACGGTGATCTCCTACGACCCGCGCTGGGACCGTTCGGCCCGGTCGCTGGCGGCGGCCCTGCCGGGGAGCGAGCTGGTGGCGGTGAAGGGGATGGGTCCGGTGCTGCGGGTCACGACCGGGGCGGACTTCAAAGGGCCGGCGAGTGTCCGCAAGGTGCGGGTCGAGGCGCCGGCGCCGCAGGGCGAGGCGACGGTGATCCGGGGCGACGAGACGGTCTGCTGACCGTCGCGTCCCACCCGCGCCCCTCGGGGGCGCGGGGAACTGCGCGACAGGCCCCCACCGGCCCGCAGCCGACCGATACAGATACAGGTCCTAGTCCTCGAAGCCCTCCGCCAGCCGCCGCTCCCGCAGCTCGCGGATCTCGCGGCGGCGGGCCAGCCGGTGCGTCCGGCGGATCTGGGCCTCCTGGTAGCGGCGCCGGTCCCGGTCGGTCTCCGGGACCACCGGCGGCACCCGGCGGGGCTTGCCGTCCGCGTCGACCGCCGCGAACACCAGGTAGGCCGAGCCGACCTGGGTGGCGGGGGTCGATTCGTTCCAGCGCTCGGCGAGAACCCGTACGCCCACTTCCATGGAGGTGTGGCCGGTCCAGTTGACCTGCGCCTTGACGTGGACCAGGTCGCCGACCCTGACCGGCTCCAGGAACGCCATCTCGTCCATGGAGGCGGTGACGGCGGGGCCGCCCGAGTGGCGCCCGGCGACCGCGCCCGCCGCGTCGTCCACGAGCTTCATGATCACGCCGCCGTGCACCGTACCGAGGAGGTTGGTGTCGCTGTGGGTCATGATGTGGCTGAGCGTGGTCCGGGAGGCGGACGTCGGCTTGCCGGGAATATCTGACTCCGCCTCGGGGGCCTGGTCTGTCATGGCCCCTACCTTATGCCGAAGTGACAATCACGGAATTTGTGTCGGGTTCGCAACAGCGGTGCCCTGATTTCCCGACGACCCTTGTAAGAGGTACAGGCGCTGCCTGCACACTGGGGCCCATGAGCGAATGGCCCCAGGGACGGTCGAACGACAACCGCGGCGACCGGTACGGACGCGGTAGCGCAAGCGCGCAGCCTGAGGGCGCCCGCGTGATGCGCCAGGTGCGGCGCGGAGAGCCGTCGGCGCCGCCGTACGGCGCGCCCCAGCAGGGCGGCGGCTACGCCGGCGTCCCGCAGCAGCCGACGTACGGCAGCGGCTACGACGACGGCTCCGGGTACGACAGCGGCTACAACACCGGCCAGGTCTACGGTGGCGGCCCCGGGGGCGGGGGCCCCGGCGGCAGCCGTGAGCGCGAGCCGCGGCCGGCTCCGAACTGGCGCAAGCGGATCAAGTGGACCGCGATCGTCGTCCTGGGCGTGCTCATCGTCACATCGGTGTCGACGTACTTCTGGGCCGACTCCAAGCTGCACCGGGACGTCGACCTGTCGAAGGTCATCGACCGTCCGTCGGCCGGTTCCGGCACCAACTACCTGATCGTCGGTTCCGACAGCCGCAAGGGCATGTCCGACGACGAGAAGAAGAAGCTGCACACGGGGTCGGCCGAGGGCCAGCGCACGGACTCGATGATGATCCTGCACGTCGGCGACAACGGCGACACGCTCGTCTCGCTGCCCCGCGACTCCGACGTGGAGATCCCCTCGTACCAGGGGTCCACGTCCGGCAAGGTCTACCAGGGCACCGGCCGGCACACGAAGCTGAACGCGGCCTACGCGGAGGACGGCCCGACCCTGCTCGTGCGCACGGTCGAGTTCAACACCGGACTGCGCATAGACCACTACGTGGAGATCGGCTTCGCCGGCTTCGCGGACATCGTGGACGCGGTCGGCGGGGTCACGATCGACATCGACAAGGGCTTCAAGGACAAGTACTCGGGCGCCGACTTCAAGTCGGGCAAGCAGACGCTGAACGGCGAGCAGGCCCTCGCCTTCGTCCGCACCCGGCACGCCTTCGCCGCGTCCGACCTCCAGCGCACCAAGAACCAGCAGAAGTTCCTGGCCGCCCTCGCCCACCAGGTGGCCACGCCCTCGACGGTCCTGAACCCGTTCAAGCTCTACCCGACCCTCGGCGCGGGCCTGGACTCCCTCACCGTCGACAAGGACATGAGCCTGTGGGACCTGGCGTCGATGTTCTTCGCGATGAAGGACGTCAACGGCGGCGACGGCACCTCGATGAACATGCCGGTCTCCGGTTCGACGGGCGGCAACCTCGTCTGGGACAAGGCGAAGGTCAAGACCCTGGTCGACGAGCTGAAGAACGACCAGAAGGTCACCGTCACCGGGAACTGAGACAGGCCGTACGCGGTTCCAGGGGCACCCCCGTGGGTGCCCCTGACGCCGTTGGGGCGGGGTGTCACATGGACGCGCCCGCCATCGCGCGGCACATCTCGGCGCAGCGGCGACACGCGTCCGCGCAGCGCTTCATCTGCGGATCGTCGGGCATGGACATACACGCCTCGACACACATGTCGCAGGCCTTGGCGCACATCGCGCACATCTCGGCGGAGAGCGGCGAGCGCCGCATCATCATGTCGGCGCACATCCGGGTCATCTCGGAGCAGTCCATCAGCGCGCGCATGATCCGCATGTGGGACTGGCCGGCCTCCATGGACATGCAGGAGCTGAGGGTCTCCTCGCACACCGTGTGGGTGGCCATGCACGCGTTGACGCACTCCTGCATCTGCTTGGTCATGGCGGTCATGGGTCCGGTCTGGGTCATGGCTCCTCCAGGGAGGTGGGGGGAAGGGCCCGGGGCAGGCCCCGTTGTGTTCGTTCCTAAGCCCGACCCACCGGTAGCGCCATTCGACGCCGGAACCGGAAAAGGCGCCCCGAAGGACGCCTTCCGGGTGGATTCCCCGCGGGTTACGGCAGGTTCCTCGCCATCACGATCCGCTGAACTTGGTTCGTGCCCTCATAGATCTGAGTGATCTTCGCGTCGCGCATCATGCGCTCGACCGGGTAGTCACGGGTGTAGCCGTAGCCGCCGAGGAGCTGCACGGCGTCCGTGGTGACCTCCATGGCGGTGTCGGAGGCGAAGCACTTCGCCGCCGCGCCCTGGAAGGTGAGGTCGGCGTCGCCGCGCTCGGAGGCGGCCGCGGCCTGGTAGGTGAGGGCGCGGGCCGCGGCGATCTTCATGGCCATGTCGGCGAGCATGAACTGGATGCCCTGGAAGTCGCCGATCGGCTTGCCGAACTGCTTGCGCTCCTGGACATAGCCCTTGGCGTAGTCGAGGGCGCCCTGCGCGACACCGAGGGCCTGGGCGGCGATGGTGATGCGGGTGTGGTCGAGCGTCTTCATCGCCGTGGCGAAGCCGGTGCCCTCCGCGCCGATCATGCGGTCGGCGGGGATGCGGACGTTGTCGAAGTAGACCTCGCGGGTCGGCGAGCCCTTGATGCCGAGCTTCTTCTCCGGGGCGCCGAAGGAGACGCCCTCGTCCGACTTCTCCACCACGAAGGCGGAGATGCCCTTGGACCGCTTGTCGGGGTCGGTGACGGCCATCACCGTGTAGTACTCGGAGACGCCGGCGTTGGTGATCCAGCGCTTCACGCCGTTGAGGACGTAGTGGTCGCCGTCGCGTACCGCCTTCGTCCGCATGCCGGCCGCGTCGGAGCCAGCCTCCGGCTCGGAGAGGGCGTACGAGAACATCGCGTCGCCCTTGGCCAGCGGCGCCAGGTACTTCTTCTTCAGGTCCTCGGAGCCGGAGAGGACCACCGGGAGCGAGCCCAGCTTGTTCACGGCCGGGATCAGGGAGGAGGAGACGCAGGCGCGGGCCACCTCCTCGATCACGATGACGGTGGCGAGCGCGTCCGCGCCTGCGCCGCCGTACTCCTCGGGGACGTGGACGGCGTGCAGGTCGTTGGCGACCAGCGCGTCGAGCGCCTCCTGCGGGAAGCGGGCCTCCTCGTCCACCGCGGCCGCGTACGGGGCGATCTTCGCCTCGACCAGCGCGCGGACGACGTCGCGGAGCATGTCGTGCTCCTCGGACGGGCGGTACAGGTCGAAGTCAGCCGATCCGGCCAAGGTCCCTCACTCCAGACGCAGTGGTGCTGACGCTAATTACTGTTAAGTAACTCAAAGTTTAGAACGCGGCCCACGGAACGGTGACGTGAGGTACGCGACAGCGGGAAAGTTGCCCGCGGGAGGGCCCGGTTATGCTCGGCCCCGCAGCAGCATCCACGTCCCCGAGCTGGAGCGTTCCATGAGCCTCAAGATCACTGTGATCGGCACCGGTTACCTCGGCGCCACGCATGCCGCGGCCATGGCGGAACTCGGCTTCGAGGTGCTCGGCCTCGACGTCGTACCGGAGAAGATCGCCATGCTGGAGCGCGGCGAGACTCCCATGTACGAGCCCGGCCTCGACGAGTTGCTGCGTCGGCACGTGGCGGGCTTCGAGGGCTCCACCGGCCGGCTGCGGTTCACCACCGACTGGGCGGCGGCGGGCGCCTTCGGCGACGTCCACTTCGTCTGCGTGAACACGCCGCAGAAGCACGGCGAGTACGCCTGCGACATGTCGTACGTAGACGCGGCGTTCGCCTCGCTGGCCCCGCATCTCACCCGGCCCGCGCTGGTGGTCGGCAAGTCGACCGTGCCGGTCGGTTCGGCGGAGCGGCTCGCCGCCTACCTCGCCGAGAACGCGCCGGCGGGCGCCGACGCCGAACTCGCCTGGAACCCGGAGTTCCTGCGGGAGGGCTTCGCCGTCCAGGACACCCTGCACCCCGACCGGATCGTGGTGGGCGTGCGCGGGGAGCGCGCCGAGAAGCTGCTGCGCGAGGTGTACGCGACGCCGGTGGGCGAGGGCACGCCGTTCGTGGTGACCGACTTCCCGACGGCCGAGCTGGTGAAGACGTCCGCGAACTCCTTCCTCGCCACCAAGATCTCGTTCATCAACGCGATGGCCGAGGTGTGCGAGGCCGCGGGCGGTGACGTGGCCAAGCTGGCCGAGGCGATAGGACACGACGACCGGATCGGCAAGAAGTTCCTGCGGGCCGGGATCGGCTTCGGCGGCGGCTGCCTGCCCAAGGACATCCGCGCGTTCATGGCGCGCGCCGGCGAGCTGGGCGCCGATCAGGCGCTGACCTTCCTGCGGGAGATCGACTCGATCAACATGCGGCGCCGGGGCCAGATGGTCGAGATGGCCCGGGAGGCGCTGGGGAGCGGGTCGTTCCTCGGGAAGCGGGTCGCGGTGCTCGGCGCCGCCTTCAAGCCGGACTCGGACGACGTCCGGGACTCGCCGGCGCTGAACGTCGCCGGGCAGATCCATCTGCAGGGCGGCCAGGTGACGGTGTACGACCCGAAGGGCATGGACAACGCCCGGCGGCTGTTCCCGACGCTCGGCTACGCGAAGACGGCGCTGGAGGCGGTGCGGGGCGCGCACGTCGTGCTGCACCTGACGGAGTGGCGTGAGTTCCGGGAGCTGGACCCCGCGGAGCTGGGTGCGGTGGCCTCGGCGAAGGTGATTCTCGACGGGCGCAACGCGCTGGAGCCGGAGGCCTGGCGGCGGGCCGGGTGGACGTACCGCGCGATGGGGCGCCCGACCGCCTGAGGACCTGTACCGCGAGCGTCAGGGCGACACCGGTTCGGCCGAGGCTCAGTCGGCCGAACCGGTGTCTGGTCGCATTCTGCACCACGCGGGACAGGTGCTGCCGTCGAACGTCCGGCGCCTTACCTGTCCTTGGCCCGGTACCGGCGCATCTTCGCGCGCGCCCCGCACACCTCCATCGAGCACCAGCGGCCGCGGCCGGCCGGGCTGCGGTCGTAGTACGCCCAGTGGCAGGTGGCGGCCTCGCACGCCTTGAGCCGGGTCCACGTGCCCTCGACCAGGGCCGCGGCGATCGCGGCGGCGACGCGGGAGACCAGCGGGCCCTCGTCGGCGGCGGCGAGGGCGGCCGAGCCGTCGGCCGGGTCCACCACCACGCGCAGCGGCGCGCCGGCGAGCAGGTCGCCCAGCGGGGTGACCGCGCGGTGCGGCGGGTGGCCGGCGTGGGCGAGCAGGGTGGCGCGCAGCGACTCGCGCAGCACGCGCGCGGCCGGGACCGCGTCCCCGCTGACGCCGAGGCGCGCCCTGCCCTCCGGCGTGTCGAGCGCGTCGGCGCCGGACTCCAGGTCGAGCGTGTTCACCAGCGTCTCGACCAGCGCCAGAGCGCCCGGCGCCGGCGATCTCTCACTCATCCGTGCAGGCCACCTCTTCCCGTTCCCTTGCGAGGTTACCGCCACTACGCGAGCATGCGGTAACGGTGACTGGTTACCCGGCTCTACAGGTAACGAATGACCGGCAACGGACAACTCGCGACTCGATTCCAAGGAGGAAGTCATGGCTCTCGCCAAGCTCGGTGCCGTCGTCCTGGACTGCCCCGACCCGTCCGCGCTCGCCGCCTTCTACGCCGGCGTGCTGGGCGGCAGCGTCGAGGGGGACGAGGAGTGGGTGGACCTGACGGTGCCCGGCGGCCAGGTGCTGGCCTTCCAGCGGGCGCCCGGTTTCGTGCCGCCCAGGTGGCCCGCGCCCGACGACTCCCAGCAGTTCCACCTCGACCTGACCGTGGACGACCTGGACGCGGCCGAGAAGAGCGTGCTGGAGTCCGGCGCCAGGCCGCTGGACACGGCGGACCGGGACCGTACGTTCCGGGTGTACGCCGACCCGGCGGGGCACCCGTTCTGTCTCTGCGCCTGCTGACCCTGGAGGAACCGTGGCGATCATCGCCCGTCTGCGCAACGTAGTGCTCGACTGCCCCGACCCGCTCGCACTGGCCCGCTTCTACGCCGCCGTGGCCGGGGGCACCCCGGTGGCGACGGACGACGAGTGGGTCGTCCTCCAGGTCCCGGACGGGCCGCGGCTCGGCTTCCAGCGGGCGGCCGGCCACACGCCGCCCGAGTGGCCGCGGGCCGACCGCAACGGCCAGCAGCTCCATCTCGACTTCGACGCGGGGCCGTCCTGGGCGGACGTCGACGCGGCGCACGAGAAGGTGCTGGCGCTCGGGGCCCGGCCGCTGGACCTGGAGGACCGGGAGAAGAAGGACTTCCAGGTGTACGCCGACCCGGCCGGCCACCCCTTCTGCCTGTGCCGGATCCCCTGATCACCCCGTGCGGTCGCCCCGCGTGACCGCCTCGCGCGGCCGGCCGGCCGGGGTCATGCCTCCGGATCGGCCGGTCTGCCCGGGATCGGCTCGCGGCGGCGCTGGGCCGCACGGGCGGTGAAGTCGGCGCTGCGCAGCACCCGCTGCACGTTCCCCCAGGTCAACAGGGACAGCTCGGTCTCGGACCAGCTTCGCCTGAGCAGTTCGGCGATCAGGTGCGGCCAGCGGGAGACGTCGGCGAGGTCGCGGGGGTGGGCGGCGCCGGTGTCGTAGCTGCCGGACAGCGCGACGCACTCGGGGCCGGCCACGATGCGGACGTGGTCGAGGTGGTCGGCGACGTCCTGCACGGTCGGCCCGCACTGCTCCGCGGTCAGCGGCACCATGCACAGGCCCCGCTGCTCGCCGAGCTGCGCGAGCAGCGCGTCGGAGAGGTTGGCCGGGTGCGGCCGCACCGAGGCGGCGGCGGAGCGGGTGCACAGGACCGGCGTCTTGGACAGGGCGAGCACCCGGGCGAGGACGGCCTCGGGGGCGCCGGACAGGTCGGCGAGCACGCCGAGCCGGTTCAGCTCGCGGACCACCTCCTCGCCGAAGCGGGTCAGTCCCTCCCGGTCCGCCCAGTCGGCGCCGGCCAGCGAGAGGACGCGCAGGCCGAGGGAGTTCAGGACCCGCAGGATGCCGAGGGAGTCGTGCATGGCCGCGGCCGGGGCCGGGCCGAGCACCACGGCGACCCGGCCGCAGTTGCGGGCGTCGATGATCTGCCCGGCGTTGCGCACCAGCCGGAGGCCCTCGGGATGCGTCTCGACCACCCGGCGCACCAGGTCCAGCTGCTCCAGGGTGGCTCCCACGGCCCGGTCGCCGTGCTCGGGGTCCGGCAGGTCCAGCGACCAGAACAGCGCGCCCACGTGCCCCTCGCGCAGCCGCGGCACGTCCGTGTCCACGGCCGCCTCGCCCAGCTCCAGGTCGTACCAGGGCAGCGGTCCCAGGGCCCGCGGCAGCCCGTTGCAGCCGTCCGCGACCGGGTAGGCGTCCAGCAGGACGTGGGCCTGTGCCAGGAACTCGGTGTCGGACACCACGGGGAACGGGTCGTACGGGAGGCTGTCGTCCTCGCCGACCTCGGTCGTGGTGGGAACGTCGTGGAGGTCGGCCATTGCGGGCTCCGTACGTCGTCGTGAGCTACGTCGTGATGGGGCTGTAGCCCACCGTCGCACGGCTGACCGGGAGGGTTCCTGGTGGACGGGGCGTTCGGGGGTACGACCGGGGGCGGGGCGGCCGGTACGCCCCGCCCCCGGGTCCCGTCAGCCGTCCAGCTCGGCGATCGTCGCGTTCGACGGGCCGCGGGTGCCCTGGAGGTCCCGGGCCACGTCCTCCGCGGCGCCCAGCACGCGGACCGCGTTCTGCCAGGTGAGCTTGGCCAGGTCGGCGCGCGACCAGCCGCGGTCGATGAGCTCGGCGATCAGGTTGGGGTAGCCGGAGACGTCGTTCAGGCCGTCCGGGGTGAAGGCGGTGCCGTCGTAGTCGCCGCCGATGCCGATGTGGTCGACGCCGGCGGTCTCGCGCATGTGGTCGAGGTGGTCGGCGACCGTGGCGGTCGTCGCGACCGGCCGGGGGTGGCTCTCCTCGAAGGCGCGGTGGATCTTCATCGCGTCCTCGCCGGTGTCCAGGTGGTGGAAACCGTGCGCGCGCATGTTGTCGTCGGCCGCCGCCGTCCAGTCGACCGCCGCCTGGAGCACGAACTTCGGCACGAACGTCACCATGGCCACGCCGCCGTTGGCGGAGAGGCGTTCGAGGACGTCGTCCGGGACGTTGCGCGGGTGGTCGCAGACGGCACGGGCGGAGGAGTGCGAGAAGATCACCGGCGCGGCGGTGGTGTCCAGGGCCGCGCGCATGGTCGCCGGGGCGACGTGGGAGAGGTCCACCAGCATGCCCAGGCGGTTCATCTCCCGGACCACCTCGCGGCCGAAGGCGGACAGGCCGCCCACCTTCGGCTCGTCGGTCGCCGAGTCCGCCCAGTCGTTGTTGTCGTTGTGGGTGAGCGTCATGTAGCGCACGCCCAGCTCGTACAGGGCGCGCAGGGTGCCCAGCGAGTTGTCGATGGAGTGGCCGCCCTCCGCACCCATGAGGGAGGCGATCCGGCCCTCGGCGCGCGCCGCCTCCATGTCGGCGGCGGTCAGCGCGGACCGCAGGTCCCCCGGGTAACGGGCGATCAGCTGCCGTACGCAGTCGATCTGTTCGAGGGTGGCGGGGACCGCGCCCGGCAGGTCCGAGCGGACGTACACCGACCAGAACTGCGCCCCCACCCCGCCCTCGCGCAGGCGCGGGATGTCCGTGTGCAGGTGCGCGTTCTGGTGCGCGGCGATGTCGCGGGCGCCGAGGTCGTAGCGGACCTGCTCGCGCAGTGCGTACGGCAGGTCGTTGTGCCCGTCGACCACCGGGAACTCGCGCAGGAGGGACCGGGCTTCGTCGGATGAGGTCATTGCGTATTGCTTCCCGGTGTCCTACTTGCCGAAGCCGAAGCTGTTCGAACTGCTGTCGACCTTGGACCGCAGGCGCTTGCCCTTCTCGGCCGCCTGGTCGTTGAGGTCCTGCTGGAAGTCCCGCATGCGCTGCAGCAGCTCCTCGTCGTGCGTGGCGAGGATGCGGGCGGCCAGCAGGCCCGCGTTGCGGGCGCCGGCGACCGAGACCGTGGCGACCGGCACGCCGGCCGGCATCTGCACGATCGACAGCAGGCTGTCCATGCCGTCCAGGTACTTCAGCGGGACCGGTACGCCGATGACCGGCAGCGGGGTGACGGAGGCGAGCATGCCCGGGAGGTGGGCCGCTCCCCCGGCACCCGCGATGATCACCTTCAGCCCGCGCTCCGCCGCCTGCTCGCCGTACGTCACCATCTCGCGCGGCATGCGGTGGGCCGAGACGACGTCGACCTCGTACCCGATCTCGAACTCGTCGAGGGCCTGGGCGGCGGCCTCCATGACGGGCCAGTCGGAGTCCGAACCCATCACGATGCCAACAACGGGGCTCATTCGGTGATCGTGCCTCTCAGGTAGCCGGCAGCGTGACGTGCGCGTTCGAGAACGTCGTCCAGGTCGTCGCCGTAGGTGTTGACGTGACCGACCTTGCGGCCGGGCTTCACGTCCTTGCCGTACATGTGGATCTTCAGTCTGGGGTCGCGGGCCATGCAGTGCAGGTACGCGGAGTACATGTCGGGGTAGTCGCCGCCGAGGACGTTGACCATGACCGTCCACTTCGCGCGCGGGCGCGGGTCGCCCAGCGGGAGGTCGAGGACCGCGCGGACGTGGTTGGCGAACTGGCTGGTGATCGCGCCGTCCTGGGTCCAGTGGCCGGAGTTGTGCGGGCGCATCGCCAGTTCGTTGACGAGGATGCGGCCGTCGCGGGTCTGGAACAGCTCGACGGCGAGGTGGCCGACGACGCCCAGTTCCTTGGCGATCCGCAGCGCCATCTCCTCGGCCCGCAGGGCGAGGTCCTCGTCCAGGTCGGGTGCGGGCGCGATCACGGTGTCGCAGACGCCGTTCACCTGCCGGGACTCGACCACCGGGTAGGCGACGGCCTGGCCGTGCGGGGAGCGCACGACGTTGGCGGCGAGTTCGCGGACGTAGTCGACCTTCTCCTCGGCGAGGACGGGCACCCCGGCCCGGAACGGGTCGGAGGCCTCCTCCGCCGTCTCGACGACCCACACGCCCTTGCCGTCGTAGCCGCCGCGGACCGTCTTGAGGACGACCGGGAAGCCGTCGCCCTCGGCCGCGAACCGGACCACGTCCTCCGGGTCCGCCACGATCCGGTGGCGCGGGCAGGGGATGCCGATCGCGTCGAGCCGCGCGCGCATCACGCCCTTGTCCTGGGCGTGCACGAGAGCCTCGGGGCCGGGGCGCACGGGGATGCCGTCCGCCTCCAGGGCCCGCAGGTGCTCGGTGGGCACGTGCTCGTGGTCGAAGGTGATCACGTCGCAGCCGCGCGCGAAGGCACGGAGCGTCTCCAGGTCGCGGTAGTCGCCGATGACGACATCGCTCACCACCTGGGCCGCGGAATCCTGGGGAGTGTCACTGAGGAGCTTGAACCTGATGCCCAGCGGGATGCCTGCTTCGTGCGTCATACGCGCGAGCTGGCCCCCGCCGACCATGCCGACTACCGGGAACGTCACACCCCCAGGGTATCGGCCATGCAGGAGTGGCCGGATTCCGCGGCCGCGACCCGTGCTCTTACCGACCGCTTCGCCGCCTCTTGACCCGCTTTTCCGGTGTTCTTTCCAAGCCGTTCCCGACCTGTGTCGCCATCCACGGGCATGGGACATACTGGATCGTTAGCATGGCCGGGTCGCCAATACCTACGGACGGGAGCCCGCACAACCATGGAACGTGGTTCCTCGGGGCTGCAACGGCTCGTACGCGAGGTCGCGAAGTTCGGCGCCGTCGGCGGCGCCGGCATTCTCGTCAATCTCGGCGTCTTCAACCTGGTCCGGCACCTCACCGAGCTCCCGGTGGTACGGGCGAGCGTGATAGCCACGGTCGTCGCCATCGTCTTCAACTACCTGGGCTTCCGCTACTGGACGTACCGGGACCGTGACAAGGGCGGCCGCACCAGGGAACTCACCCTGTTCCTGCTGTTCAGCGCGGTGGGCCTGGTGATCGAGAACGGTCTGCTGTACCTGGCGACCTACGGCTTCGGCTGGGACAGCCCGCTGCAGAGCAACGTCTTCAAGTTCGTCGGCATCGGTGTGGCGACCCTGTTCCGCTTCTGGTCGTACCGCACCTGGGTGTTCCAGGCGCTGCCGGCCCGGGAGACGGTCGCCGACGCCGAGGCGATCCTGGAGCGGGCCGCCGACTCCCGTGCGCCGAAGCCCCGGCAGCGGGTCTTCTGACCGCTAGCGGACCGTCGGGCGGTCGTCGTCGGGCGGCTTGTGGGCCGGCGGGGTGCGGGACAGGAACAGGCCGAACACCGGCGGCTGGGCCTGGAGCAGTTCCAGACGGCCGCCGTCGGCCTCCGCGAGGTCACGGGCGACCGCCAGCCCGATCCCGGTGGAGTTGCGGCCGCTGATCGTCCGCTCGAAGATCCGGTTGCCGAGGTCGGCGGGGACTCCGGAGCCCTCGTCGGTCACCTCCACGACCGCCTGGTTGCCGGTGACCCGGGTGCGCAGGGCGACCGTGCCGCCGCCGTGCATCAGCGAGTTCTCGATCAGCGCGGCCAGCACCTGCGCGACCGCGCCGGGCGTGCCCACCGCCCGCAGATGCCGCTTGCCCGAGCTGACGATCGCCCGGCCCGAGCTGCGGTAGGCGGGCCGCCACTCGGCGAGCTGCTGCTGGATGACCTCGTCCAGGTCGAAGGAGACCGCGGAGCCGGTCCGCGGGTCGCGGGAGTTGGTCAGCAGCCGCTCCACGACGTCCGTCAGCCGCTCCACCTGGGTGAGCGCCACGTTCGCCTCCTCCTTCACGGTGTCCGGGTCGTCGGTGAGGGTGATCTCCTCCAGACGCATGGACAGCGCGGTGAGGGGCGTGCGCAGCTGGTGGGAGGCGTCCGCGGCCAGCCGCCGCTCGGCGGTGAGCATCCGTCCGATCCGCTCGGCGGAGGAGTCCAACACGTCGGCGACCCGGTCCAGCTCCGGGACGCCGTAGCGCTTGTGGCGGGGGCGCGGATCACCGGAGCCGAGCCGTTCGGCGGTCTCGGCGAGGTCGGTGAGCGGGGAGGCGAGCCGGTTGGCCTGCCGGATGGCCAGCAGGACCGCGGCGATCACGGCGAGCAGTGCGACGGCCCCGATGATCAGCAGGGTGCGGCCGACCTCCCGGGTCACCGTGGAGCGCGGCTCCTGGACGGTGACCCGCTCGCCCTCCTCGCCGTTCACCGTGGAGTGGATGACGTCGCCCTCGGGCCTGGTGCCCAGCTCGATCGGCGTCCTGCCCGGGATCCCGATGACGGCGTACTGGTCCTTGCCGACCTGGGTGCGCAGTATCTCGGCGGTGACGTTCTCGTCCCCGAGGATGCGGCTGTCGACGATGCTGGCGAGCCGGAGCGCCTCGGAGTCGACGCGCTCCTGCGCGCTGTTGCTGATGGTCCGCGACTCGACGATCACGAGGGACACGCCGAACACCGCGATGACGACCAGGACGACGGCGAGGGTGGACTGGATCAGACGACGACGCACAGGACTCTCCGAGGGGGGACTTCAGCGCCCCGGCAGGGACGCGGGGAACTGCGCGACCGGCCCCGCACGACGGTCCGTCACACCGTGTGACCTACCACCCACGGCGATCCGCGTTCAGCTCTTCTCGAAACGGAACCCGACCCCACGCACCGTGGCGATGTACCGCGGGTTGGCCGCGTCGTCGCCGAGCTTCTTGCGCAGCCACGAGATGTGCATGTCGAGCGTCTTGGTCGACGACCACCACGTGGTGTCCCAGACCTCGCGCATCAGCTGGTCACGGGTGACGACCCGGCCGGCGTCCCGCACCAGCACCCGCAGCAGGTCGAACTCCTTCGCGGTGAGCTGGAGTTCCTCGTCGCCCATCCAGGCCCGGTGCGACTCGACGTCGATCCGCACCCCGTGCGTGGCCGGCGGCTGCGCGGGCTCGGCGGCGCCGCGGCGCAGCAGCGCCCGGACCCTGGCCAGCAGTTCGGCGAGCCGGAAGGGCTTGGTGACGTAGTCGTCGGCACCCGCGTCCAGACCGACGACGGTGTCCACCTCGTCGGCGCGCGCGGTCAGGATGAGGATCGGCACGGCGTGGCCCTCGGCACGCAGCCGGCGCGCGACCTCCAGGCCGTCCATGCCGGGCAGGCCCAGGTCGAGCACGACCAGGTCGATACCGCCCTGCATTCCGGCGTCGAGTGCGGTGGGGCCGTCCTCGCGCACCTCGACCTCGTAACCTTCCCGGCGCAGTGCGCGGGCCAGCGGCTCCGAGATGGACGCGTCGTCCTCGGCGAGCAGTACACGGGTCATGAGGTGATGGTAGTCCGACTACGCGCTGTGCCGGGGTGTGATCGGCTTCAGGGATTCTTACCTTGGGGCACAGTGGTACGAACCTGTGAGCGAGAGGCGAGACGGGGGTAGGGGCCTTCGAATGCGGGCACCCGGTTCCCCCGACACCTGTGATCCGTGTCTCAAGTCCTTCCATATACGGCGGTGTCCTGACGTACAGTGACGTGAACGCCTGTAGTACACCCGGGGACCTTTGGTGGGCTTCTTGACACTGAAGGTCTCTTTTGTGTGCGGGTCGGCCCCGGCCGGCCTCGAAAGGAATGACCTCTGGCCGGGCTCCGGACGCGACTCAGCGTCACGGAGTGTGGATCCCGGTGGTCGCCGTCCGCCGCTCCGTGAACCGGGGCGGACTCTCCCCGGGCGTGGGGTGGACGGTCCGACCCGCCGGTGCCGGCCGCTCCCCCCACGGGCGCGTACAGCCCCACCGCGCGTCCCGACCAGCAAGGAACGACCATGGCGTCCAGCCTGACGAAGGACTCGGTCCGACCGGGCACCCCCGGTTCCGAGAAGACCTTCTTCGGCCACCCCCGCGGACTGGCCACTCTCTTCATGACCGAGATGTGGGAGCGTTTCTCCTACTACGGCATGAAGGCCCTGCTCCCGCTGTACCTGGTCGCTCCCGGCGGCCTGCACATGAGTGCGGCCACGGCGACGGCGATCTACTCGGTGTACCTGTCGCTCGTGTACCTGCTCGCCCTGCCGGGCGGCTGGTTCGCCGACCGTGTGCTCGGTCCCCGCAAGACGGTCGCCGTCGCGGGCGCGATCATCATGCTCGGCCATCTGACGCTGGCGCTGCCGAGCGCCGGTACGTTCTTCGGGGGCCTCGGCCTGGTCGCCATAGGCTCAGGCCTGCTGAAGGCCAACATCTCCACGATGGTCGGTCACCTGTACGGCGGCCCGGACGACCCGCGCCGTGACGGTGGCTTCACGCTCTTCTACATCGGCATCAACCTGGGCGCCTTCGCCGCGCCGCTGATCATCGGCACCGTCGGCGAGAACTACAACTGGCACCTCGGCTTCGCGCTGGCCGCGCTCGGCATGGCGCTGGGTCTCGCCCAGTTCCTGCTCGGCACGCGTCACCTCAGCTCGCGTTCGGACATCGTCCCGACGCCGCTGTCCGCCGCGGAGAAGAAGGCGACGCTGACGAAGGCCGGCCTGTGGGCCGCCGTGGCCGCGGTCTTCTACATCGTGGTCGGTGTCTGCGGCGTCTACACCCTGAACTGGCTGCTGGTGCCGATCACGATCGCCGGTCTGCTGATCCCGGTCGTCGTCATCGCCCGCATCAAGCGCGACAAGGACCTGGACCGCGCCGAGCAGTCCAAGATGAGCGCGTACATCTGGTTCTTCGTGGCCGCCGCCGTCTTCTGGATGATCTACGACCAGGGCGGTTCGACCGTCTCCCTGTTCGCCGACGCGTCCGCGAAGAACACGATCTTCGGCTGGAACTTCCCGGTCTCCTGGTACCAGTCCGTCAACCCGGTCATGATCATGGCGCTCGCGCCGGTCTTCGCCTGGGCCTGGCTGGCGATGGCGCGGCGCGGCAAGGAGCCGAGCACGGCGGTGAAGTTCGCCGGCGGCCTGGTGCTGATCGGTGCGTCGTTCTTCCTGTTCCTCGCGCCGCTGTCGATCGCCGACGGCGGTCACAAGGCCGCGGCGATGTGGCTGGTCGGGATCTACTTCGTGCAGACCGTGGGCGAGCTGATGCTCTCTCCGGTGGGTCTGTCCGTGACGACGAAGATGGCGCCGGCGAAGTACGCCTCCCAGATGATGGGTGTGTGGTTCCTCGCGGTCACCGCGGGCGACGCGACGACCGGTCTGCTGTCCCTCGCGGGTGTCGACCTGAACAAGACGGGGATCGTCACGCTCCAGGCGGCGCTGGCGGTGCTCGCCGGTGCGGCGGTGTTCATGTACCGCAAGAAGGTCCGCGAACTCATGGGTGACGTTCACTGATCCACTGATCGTCTTCTGACAGAGGGCCACCGCATTCCTCGGAATGGGGTGGCCCTCGTCGTGTCCCGGCCAACGGCCGGTGGGGGTCGCTCGCGCAGTTCCTCCCCCAGCGCCCCTAGGGCATCACCTCGTCCTCTTTCGGGGCATGAAGGTGAACACCGCGCCGCCCAGGAGGATCGCCGTGCCCGCCACCAGTCCGAGCGCCTTCACCGCGCCGTTGCCGGTGTCGCCGGTCTCCGCGAGGCCGCCGCTGCCGCTCGAACCGCCCGCCGAGCCGCCGGACGTCGACGTACCGCCCGCCGCGCCGCCCGCCTGCTCGGTCGTGTCCAGCGTCAGCGACACCTCCGACCTGGTCGGCGTGCAGGTCGTCGTCGTACCGAGGGCGTCGACCGTCAGGACGCCCGGCGAGAGCGTCGACGTGCCGCTCGCACCCGGCTTGTACGTGCCCGTCAGGTTCGGGATCTCGATGGGGTCGCCGGACTTGATCGGGGCGGAGTTGGCGGGGCCCTCCACGTGGACCGTGCCCTTGTCGGCGCCGCCGAGGACCACCTCCATGGACGGCTTCACCGAGTCCGCCGGGATGTCCGCGGGGCTGTCCATCACCGATCCGTCGAACTTCACGGTGAGGTCGAAGCTGCCGCCGTTCCTCCTCGCGTCGATCTGCACCGGCGAGGTCGCGTTCTTGTCGCCGATGGGCGTCTTGCAGGCGTAGGGGACCTGGACCTGCTTGCCGGTGAAGTCGGTCTGGCCGGTGCCGTCGGAGGACGAGGCGGACGGGGACGGCGACGCGGACGGCGGCGGCGAGTCGGAGGGGCTCGCGGGCGCCGACGGGGAGGCCGGGCCGGTGTCGGTCGGTGTCGGCGACCCGCTGGAACCGCTGCCGGTCACCTCGATCGTCGCGGCCTTCGGCACGGCCGCCGACGGGGTGCACACGGTGTCCGTGCCGAACGCGTTGACCTTGTAGCCGTCCGGGGTGAGCGTCACCTCGCCGGGTGACGTCAGTTTCAGCGTGCCGGTCATGTCGGACAGCACCATGTCGCCGCCCTTGGGGATCGCCGGGTTCTCGCGCGGGCCCTGCAGGGCGAGGTCGGCGGTCTGCGCGCCGGCCGCCTTGAGCGTGCCGGACGGCTGGACCGAGTTCGCGGGCAGGTCGATGATGTCCGGGTTCTTGGAGGCGGCCTGCACGAACTTCCAGGTGATGTCCACCGTGTCACCGACCTTCGCGGTGGCGGGCGCGGTGATCTCCACCTTCGTGGTGCCGTCGACGGGGTCGGCGACCCCGGCGGGCGGTACGCAGTGGGTCGCGAACGACACCTCGGCGGCCTGCGCCGTCCCGGCGGCCGCGCCCAGCAGCAGGCCCGCCCCGCCGAGGACCAGCGCGGCCGCCGCCGCACCCGCTCCGACCGGTGTCACTCTCCTTCGCATGGTCACGTGGTTCCCTTCCTGGTGGGAGTCGTGGGACTCGTGGAACTGTCGTCGTGCGGTGCGGAGAGCCGGGCGGCCGCCATGCCCGGGTCGTTGTCCGGGGTGAACCACGGCAGGGTCGAGGTCGTGTCGGGCGCGGGCTCCGGGGCGCGCAGGCGCGGCAGGCGCAGGGCAGGGCGGGACACGCCCCGGTGCCGGAGGCCGCCGGCGCGGGGCGGCCGGAGCCGGTCCACCACCGCCATGCCGATGCGGAAGACGGCGGCCGGCACGACCACGCAGAGCAGGATCCAGAACAGGGTCACGCCCCAGGGACGGCCGACGCCCCAGGGCTGCTCGGCCAGGACCCTGCCGTCGTACCGGAGGGAGACGGTGTAGTCGCCGTGCGCGCCGGCGGAGAGTTCGACGGGCAGTTCGACCCGGGCCTTCCTGCCAGGGGCGAGGGTGCCCCGCCACTGCTGCTCGTCCCACTGGGGGGCGAACACGCCGTGCGCGGTGCCGACGTGGAAGACGGGGTCCTTGAGCGTGCTGGAGCCCGCGTTGCCGATGGTGAAGACGAGGGTGCGCGAGGGCGGTGCGCCGAACCAGGTCAGCAGGCCCGAGGAGCCGTCGAGGCGGGTGTCGGTGAGGACGGCGAGGCGTCCGCCGGTGGGTTCGGCGGGCAGTGGCCGCACCGGGTGCCCGGCGACCTGGAAGACGGCGTCCGCCTCGGCCTTCGCACCGGTCACGGTGGCCACGTGCACCACGCAGGGGCAGGGCACCGGCGGTTCGCTGACCGGGAGGCGTCGGTCGAAGCCGCCGTTCGCGCCGGTGGTGACCGCGCGTCCGTCGGCGTTGGCGCAGGAGTTGGTGCCGCCTGTCACGCCCCGGGCCGGGGTGGCCCGGCCGCAGATCAGGATCATCAGCAGGGTGTGCGGCCGCCAGCCGGTACCGGTGACGGTGATCGAACCACCGGTGCCGGCCTGCGGCTCGGAGACCTTGACGGCCGGTCCGGCGGCCGCTGCCAGGGGCGCCAGGAGCAGCGCGAACACCGCCGCCAGCGCCGTCGATATCGCGATCGCACGCGCTCTCACCGCGCCGCTCCCGTCAACTCGGCTTCCTCGGAAAGGGGTTCGCCCGGACGCTCACGACGGCGTGCCCGCAGGCGTAGGGCCGTCACGGCGACGGCGGCCGCCGACGCACCCGCGACGCCCGCGACCGCGCCCCGGGGCACGAACCGCGCCCGGGTGCCGGCCGTGTCGTGCGCGCCGCCCGCCGCCGTCGCCGTCAGCCGGACGTCGACGGCGTCCAGGGCGGGGTGGCCCGGCCAGGGCTCGCTGAGACGGGTGCGGCTGCCCGGGGCGAGGCGGACCGGGAGGGTGCGCGGAGCCCGGTCGAGGAGGTCGCGGCCGAGGACGCCCTCCGCGTGCACCGCGAGCCTCGGCACGAGCACGGTCGTCCCCCGGTTGACCAGCTCGTAGCCGATGCGGTCGCCGTGTACGGCCACGTGCTCGACGGTCAGCGCGGTCAGGGCGGGGCCTCCGACGCGCAGCCGGACGCGGACGGTGGCGGTGCGGCCGTCGGCGTCCTCGGCGACGAGCGTGCCGGGGCGGTCGCCCGGGGCGGCGGCGGCCGGGACGGTCACCGTGAAGGGGACGTCGGCCCGGGTGCGGGCGGGCACGCGCACGTCCGGGGCGGCGAAGGCGACCCGGACGCCGGTGCCGGACAGCCGGACCGTCACCGGGTGCCCGGCGCGGTTGGTCACCGACAGGGTGTCCTGGAGGACGGATCCGGGGGCGCCCTCGGCGTAGAAGGACGGGCGGCCGCCGCCGGACGGCGCGACCGACCAGCTTCCGGCCGCCGCCGCGGGCGCGGCGGCGGCGAGCAGGGCCGGCACGGCGAGGCCGAGCACACGGAGGGCGGACTGGGCGGACGGCATGGGCGGCTCCAGCGGTCGGACCCTTCGGGTCAGCGGCGTACGGGCTGGTTCCGCCGGGTCAGCCACAGGGCGCCGGCCGCGCCCGCGAGCAGCACGGTGCCGCCGAGGGTGCCGAGCGCGACGAACGAGTCCTCGGGGCCGGTCTTCGGGAGGGTGCCCGCCGAGTCGGCGCCGGTGCCGCCGGACGAGGATCCGGAGCCGGTGGTGCCGCCGCCGGCGGCGCTCACGTCCAGGGTCAGGGACGGGCCCGGGTTGTTGCCGGGGGTGCAGGTCGTGGTGGTGCCGAGCGCCTTGATGGTGAGGACGCCCGCCGTGAACGTCACCTTGCCGCTCTTCTTCGGCGTGTAGGTGCCGCTCAGGTCGTTGATCTTGATGGGGGTGTTGGCGGGGATCGCGGCCTGGTTGGGCGAGCCGGTCACGTTCAGGGTCCCGGAGTCGGCGCCGCCGAGCCTGACGGTGGCGCTCGGGCTCATCGCGCCCTTGCCGAGTTCGACGGGGCTGGAGGAGACGCCCTTCTGCCAGGACATCGTGATCTTGTAGCCGCCGCCGCTCCTGACGCCCTTGATGTCGATCGGGGAGACGGCGCTCTTGTTCCCGATCGGCGTCTTGCAGGAGTAGTCGACGTCGACGACGGTGGCGTGCGCCGTCGGGGCGGCCAGCAGCACCGCCGAGCCGGCCAGGGCCGCGGCGGACGCGAGCACGGCGGTGCGTTTCGGGTACGACGGCACGGTCGGTCCACCTCATTCGCTACTGACGAGGTATCAGATTCGGCCGTCAAGGTACGCCGGGGCCCCTGAGGAGGGAAGAGAAAGGGAGTGGCGGAAGTGTGGGGACGCCGATGCGTCCCCGGTGCGCGCGCCCGCCGTTACGCGGGCGCCCCCAGCTCCGCCCAGACGGTCTTGCCGGTCTCCCCGGACGCGCGGACGACCCCCCAGTCCAGGCACAGCCGCTGCACGATGAACATTCCGTGTCCGCCGGGCCGTCCCGCCTGGTGCGGGGTCCGCGGCGCCGGCTGCCCGGCCCCCCGGTCGGACACCTCCACCCGGATCACCTTGTTGTCGCAGGCCAGGAACAGTTCGTCCGGGCCCTCCGCATGCAGGCAGGCGTTGGTGACCAGCTCGGAGACGACGAGCAGGACATCCTCGGCGGCGGCCCTGCGCTCGGCGGACTCGGCCGGCAGCCAGCCCCACGCGTACAGCGCCTGGCGGGTGAAGTCGCGGGCCATGGGTACCACCCCGCTCTCACCGGCAAGGCGCAGCCTGCGGACCTGACGACCCCCCGACGAGGCGGGCGGCACGTCGGCCGCCGCCGCCTCGGACATCCCGGAAACGCCGCTGGTCTCCGGGCCGCGGTCGCCCGGCGGGTAAGGCCGGGTGGTGCTCATCAGCGCTTCACCTCACCGTTTCACCGGTTCACGATTCACAATTCCACGTTGCTGCACTTCGTACGGACCTGTCGAAGCGGCTCGCTCGACCGCGGCCGATCGGCCGCCGACAGATCTCTCCTGCCCTGGCGACGCGCCGGGACACCCCCCGGTTGCGAACACCGGATCCGGACTCAGCTCTCGTCGCCGGTCGGGCCGGCCTCGTCGGCCAGGGCCGCTTCGACGGAGTCGTGGACGGTGAAGACCGCCTCGGCCCCGGTGATCTCGAACACCCGGGCGACCACCGGAAGCATTCCGGCGAGGTGCACCCCGCCACCGGCGGCCTCGGCGCGCAGCCGGGCGCCGAGCAGCACGTTCAGTCCGGTGGAGTCGCAGAACTCGAGGCGCGAGCAGTCGACGACAAGGCGTGAGAACCCCTTGTCGAGGAGATCGTCGAGCGGCTCGCGCAGCAGGTCGGCGGTGTGGTGATCGAGCTCACCCGCCGGAATCACGACGGCGCTGGGGCCCTCTTGACGCACCTCCACCAGAAGCCGGCCCGACTGTGCGCTGCCGACCGTCCCGTGGTCCATTGCCGTCTCTCTCCCGAGGTCGTGACCGCTTTTGTCACCGTCTGACCGATGTCTGACGATGCCCACCGATGTCTGCCGAACGCCGTGTCGACGCCCTCGAACATTACGCCTTCTCCACGCACTCCGACACCCGAACAACCTCCCACAAACGGACAAATGACAATAGAACGGACTTGCGAGTGGCTCGGCGGAGCGGGTAGGCCTAGTAGGGACACGAAAACCGACACGGCCGGCTTTGGAGGCGCCGCACTCCGCAGTGCACGCACGGCTTCGGCAGCCTTATCGCCGAGAACGATGGAGGACACCATGTCACCCCGGCTCGACGCATCGCATACCCGGACGGCGACGTCGACACCCCCACCGGAACACCTGGATGCCATCGAGGGATCCGTCGCGGATCTGGACCTCCCGGAGATCCCTCCGTTCGACGAGGTCGACGCGGTCGACGCACGAGCCCTGTCCAAGACCCTCTTCGAGCGGCTGGAGTCGCTGGAGGAAGGCACGTACGAGTACTCGTACGTACGCAACACGCTCGTCGAACTGAACCTCGCGCTCGTCAAGTTCGCCGCCTCCCGGTTCCGCTCCCGCAGCGAGCCGATGGAGGACATCATCCAGGTCGGCACGATCGGCCTGATCAAGGCGATCGACCGCTTCGAACTCTCGCGCGGTGTCGAGTTCCCCACCTTCGCGATGCCTACCATCATCGGCGAGATCAAGCGGTTCTTCCGCGACACGTCGTGGTCGGTACGCGTCCCGCGCCGCCTCCAGGAACTCCGGCTCGACCTCGCCAAGGCGGGCGACGAACTGGCCCAGAAGCTGGACCGCTCCCCCACCGTCGCGGAACTCGCCGAGCGCCTCGGCCTCTCCAACGAAGAGGTCGTCGAGGGCATGGCGGCCTCCAACGCCTACACGGCCTCCTCCCTGGACGCACAGCCCGACGAGGACGACTCCGAGGGCGCCCTGGCCGACCGCATCGGCTACGAGGACCACGGCCTCGAAGGCATCGAGTACATCGAGTCCCTGAAGCCGCTGATCGCCCAGCTGCCCTCCCGGGACCGGAAGATCCTCTCGCTGCGCTTCGTCGGCGGCCTGACCCAGTCGGAGATCGGCGAGGAGCTGGGCATCTCGCAGATGCACGTCTCCCGGCTGCTGTCCCGCACCCTGGTGCGGCTGCGGAAGGCCCTGACGCTCGACGAGTGACTCCGGCGACACCCGAGGCCGACGGCTGCGGGCGCACGGGGACCGGCCGCCCCGCGCGCCCGCAGTCGTGTGCCGGGCCGGTCCCGGGGCCCCGCGGCACTTTCCGGCCGCCTCTTTTCACCAAAGGCCTCCCTCGCGCCCCACCCACACCTCAAACTGGCCGGTACGTCAGCAGGGACGGGCCCGCGGCGGGCCGGCGCGAAGGGGTGCAGCATGGTGCAGGACAACCCGCCCCCGGACGCCCGCCTGACCGAACTCCTGCGCGCACCCGCGGCCACCGCCTATCCGGCCCTCCAGGAACTGCGCGCCCGCCACCACGCACCGGTCCTCGGCCACGCCCGGCTCTGCACGGCCGGCGACGCGGCCGCCCACCGGCTCACCGCGCAGACCTTCGCCACCGCCGCCAGGGACATCGCACGCGGCGCCGAGCCGGTCGTCCCGCTCCGCCACCACCTGCTCCTGCTGACCGCCCGCCTGGCCGCCGACTGGGCGCGGGACGAACGCTCCGCCGCCCTGGACCCGGCCCTCCTGCTGGTCCTGAACGCGACCGGCAGCCCCGAGCCGCCCACCCCGCCGCTGCTCGCGCCGTTCCGGTCGCTGCCCTCCCGCACCCAGGGCCTGATCTGGTACGGCGTGCTGGACCAGGAGCCGCCGGCCCGGACCGCCGTCCACCTCGGCCTGACCCCCGAGGACGTCCGGTACGGCACCCCGCCCGCCCTCCAGTCGCTGGCCCGGGCCTGCCTGCGCGACCGCCTCGCCGCGTCCGACGACCCGCGCTGCGCGGACTTCCGCCGCCTGATCGAGGAGTCGGTGCGTCCCGAGAACCCGCGGCACAGCGCCGACCTGCACGCGCACATGGCCCACTGCCCGTACTGCACGGCCGCGTTCGAGGACCTGACCGCGCTCAGGGACGGTCCGCGCACGGCCCTGGCGGAGGGTCTGCTGCCCTGGGGCGGCGCCGCCTACGTACGCCGGGAGACCTCCGCACCGGCGCCCGCCGCCGACGCCGCCCCGGACCACGGGCGCCGCTCCCCGTCCCGCCGCGTCCTGCTGACCTCGACGGCGCTGGGCGTGGCGCTCGTACCGCTGCTGCTGGTGCTCCTGAACCGTCCCGCCCCCTCCGCCGACGGCCCGGCGGCCGCGACCGCGGCGCCACCGGCCACCCCGCAGGTGACCGTGACCGCGACGGCGACCCTCTCCCCGTCGCCCTCCCCCACGAAGTCCTCGCACCGCCCGGCCCCGACCACGGCGCACTCGGTGCCGCCCACCGCGACCCCGACCCGCTCCGCCGCGCCGCCCCCGTCGCCCGCTCCGAGGCCGCCGGGCGCCGGCTACGCCCAGGTCGTGAACGCCGCCACCGGACGCTGCCTGGACGTCCGGGACGGCGACTTCGACGACGGCACCGACGTCGTCACGGCCGCCTGCTCGGACTCCGGCACCCAGCGCTGGCGGGTCGACGCCGGCCGGGGCGTGCTGCAGTCCGCCGCCGACCCCGACTTCTGCCTGGACAGCCGGGGTTCGGTCGACAAGGGCGTCGGCATCTGGTCGTGCTCGTCGGTGGACGGCGGCCACGGCGCCAACCTGCGCTTCACGGTCCTCTCCGACGGCGAGATCCGCCCGGAGATCGCCCTCGAGACGGCCCTCGCCCCGGACGGCGACGGGCTCTCCCTGGATCCGGTGGACGACGGCACGGCCCAGCGCTGGCGGGCCGGGGCGCGCTGACTCAGCCGGCGACGCGGACGCCCCGGCGCCACACCCCGGCGACCAGCGGGACACCCGGCCGGTAGGCGAGATGGACGTGGCTCGGCGCGTCCAGCAGGGTCAGGTCGGCGCGGGCGCCCGGGGTGAGCCGGCCGATGTCGTCCCGGCGCAGGGCCCGCGCGCCGCCGGCCGTCGCCGACCACACCGCCTCGTCCGGGGTCATGCGCATGTCCCGGACGGCCAGCGCGATGCAGAACGGCACGGAGGAGGTGAAGGAGGAGCCCGGGTTGCAGTCCGTGGACAGGGCGACGGTCACGCCCGCGTCCAGGAGGCGGCGGGCGTCCGGCCACTGGGCCCGGGTGGAGAACTCGGCGCCGGGGAGAAGGGTGGCGACGGTCCGGCTGTTCGCCAGCGCGTCCACGTCGGCGTCGGTGAGGTGGGTGCAGTGGTCGGCGCTGGCCGCGTCGAGTTCGACGGCCAGCTGGACGCCGGGCCCGTAGGAGAGCTGGTTGGCGTGGAGGCGCGGGGTCAGGCCCCTGGCCCGGCCCGCGGTGAGGATCGCGCGGGCCTGGTCGCCGTCGAAGGCGCCCTTCTCGCAGAAGACGTCGATCCACCGGGCGTACGGGGCGCAGGCGTCGAGCATCTCGCCGGTGACCAGGGCGACGTAGGCGGCCGGGTCGTCGGCGTGGTCCGGGGAGACGATGTGGGCACCGAGGTAGGTCACCTCGTCGGTGTGGGCGGCGGCGATCCGCAGGGCGCGCGCCTCGTCCTCGACGGTCAGGCCGTAGCCCGACTTCGTCTCGAAGGTGGTGGTGCCCTGGCGGAGCGCCTCGGCGAGGTAGTGGGTGAGGTTGCGCTCCAGTTCCTCGTCGGTCGCCGCCCGGGTCGCGGCGACCGTCGTGCGGATGCCGCCGGCGGAGTACGAGCGGCCGGACATCCGGGCGTTGAACTCCTGGGTGCGGTCGCCCGCGAAGACGAGGTGGGAGTGCGAGTCCACGAACCCCGGCAGCACCGCCCGGCCGCCCGCGTCGACCCGGTTGTCGGTGGCGGGTGCTTTGCCGGACTCACCGATCCACACGACACGGTCGCCGTCGATGACGACGGCCGCGTCCCGGATCAGGCCGAGCGGGGAGTTGTCACCGAGGGAGGGGTCGTTGGTGACCAGCGTGGCGATGTCGGTGATGGCGGTGCTGCTGCTCATGGTGTCCTCGTGGGTGGTCGTCAGGCGCGGAGCGCTTCGATCGCGTCGGCGAGTGCTCCCGGCACGTCGGGTACGAGCGCGTGGGCGCCGTCCCGTACGACGTGCCGGCCCGCGACGACCGTGTGGCGCACGTCCGCGGCGGTCGCGGCGAACACGGCCGTCTCGGCGCCCAGTCGCGGCAGCGGCCCCGCCGTCCTGACCGAGTCCAACGCGATCGTCGTCAGGTCGGCGAACATGCCGGGCGCGAGGGCGCCGGCGTCCTCCCAGCCGAGGGCCGCGTGGCCGTCGACGGAGGCGGCGCGCAGCAGGGCGGCGGCCGTCCAGTGCCCGCGGGTGCGGGTGCGCAGCCGCTCGTTCAGCTCCATGGCGCGCGCCTCTTCGAGCAGGTCGATGACGGCGTGGCTGTCGGAGCCGAGGGACAGCGGCGAGCCCGCGCGCTGGAGGGCGACGGCCGGTCCGATGCCGTCGGCCAGGTCCCGTTCGGTCGTCGGGCACATGCAGGTGCCGGTGCCGGAGCCGCCGAGCAGGGCGATGTCCTCGTCGGTGAGGTGGGTGCTGTGCACGCCGGTGGTGCGCGGGCCGAGGACGCCGTGGTCGGCCAGCAGCCGGGTGGGGGTGCGGCCGTGGGCGGCCAGGCAGGCGTCGTTCTCGGCCGTCTGCTCGGACAGGTGCACGTGGAGCGGGGCGCGCCGCTCCTCGGCCCAGCGGGCGACGGTCGCCAGCTGGTCGGCGGGCACGGCCCGCACCGAGTGGACGGCCGCCCCGATCCGGGCGTGCTCCCGTTCCTTGAGAAGGGAGCAGCGTTCGGCCCAGGCCTGCGCGCTGCCGTCGGAGAAGCGCGTCTGGTGGGCGGTGGGCGGCTCACCGAAGCCTGCGGACAGGTAGGCGGTGTCGAGCAGCGTGATGCGGATGCCGGCGTCGGCGGCGGCCGCGATCAGTGCCTCGCCCATGGCGTTCGGGTCGGCGTAGGGCGTGCCGCCGGGTGCGTGGTGGACGTAGTGGAACTCGCCGACGCACGCGATGCCCGCCAGCGCCATCTCGGCGTACACCGCGCGGGCGAGCGCGTGGTAGGTCTCCGGGGTCAGCCGGTCGGCGAAGGAGTACATCAGCTCGCGCCAGGTCCAGAAGGTCCCGGAGCCGATCTGGACCGTGGAGCGCAGCGCCCGGTGGAAGGCGTGCGAGTGGGCGTTGGCCAGGCCGGGGAGGGTGAGACCGCGCAGGATCTCGGCCCCCGGCGGTGGGGCGGGGGTGTCCGTGCGGACGGCGGTGATCCGGCCGTCCGCCACCTCCACGGCGACACCGGGCTCGACGCGCGTGTCGAGCCAGGCGTGCTCCAGCCAGTACGTCGTCGGTGTCGTCACCCGCAGGCCAGCCCTTCCAGTACGTCGGCGAGCGCGCTCACCCCGGCCACGCAGTCGTCCTCGGCGGCGAACTCGGCCGGGGAGTGCGAGACACCGGTGGGGTTGCGCACGAACAGCATGGCGGTCGGGATGCTCCCGGAGAGGATCCCGGCGTCGTGTCCGGCTCCGGTGCCCAGCACGGGCACGGTGAGTCCGGTGTCCCGGCCGAGGATGCGGCCGAGTTCGTCGCGCAGGGCGTGGTCGAACTCGACGACCGGGGTGAAGGACTCCCGGACCACGTCGAGGTCGATGCCGTGCGCCCGCGCGTACTCCCGGGCCGCCTTCTCGACGCCGCCGACGACGGTGTCGAGGGTGGCCTGGTCGGCGGCGCGGGAGTCGAGCCAGCCGCGCACCAGGGACGGGATGGCGTTGACGCCGTTCGGTTCGACGGCGATCTTGCCGAAGGTGGCGACGGCTCCGGCGAGTTCGGCCTCGCGGCGGGCCGCGAGCACGGTCTCGGCGTACGACAGCATCGGGTCGCGGCGGTCGGCCAGCCGGGTGGTGCCGGCGTGGTTGGCCTCGCCGCGGAAGTCGAACCGCCAGCGTCCGTGCGGCCAGATCGCGCTGGCCACGCCGACCGGGTCGCCGGACAGGTCCAGCGCGCGGCCCTGTTCGACGTGCAGTTCGACGAAGGCGCCGATGCGGGCGAGCCGTTCGGGGTCGGCGCCGATGGCGTCGGGGTCGTGGCCGGCGGCCTCCATGGCCCGGGGCAGGGTGATGCCGTCCCCGTCGGTGAGCCGGTGGGCCTGCTCGACGGTGAGCTGTCCGGCGGTCAGCCGCGACCCGACGCAGGCGAGACCGAACCGGGCGCCCTCCTCGTCACCGAAGTTGACGATGGCGAGCGGCCGGGTGAACTCCACTCCCCTGCGGCGGAGTTCGTCGAGCGCAGCGAAGGACGACACCACGCCGAGCGGCCCGTCGAAGGCGCCGCCGTCCGGTACGGAGTCCAGGTGCGAGCCGGTGACGACGGCGTCCCCGGCGGCCGGGTCACCGAGCCAGGCCCACTGGTTGCCGTTGCGGTCGACCTCGTGGACCAGTCCACGCCTGTCGGCCTGCTCCCGGAACCACGCCCGGCACTCGGCGTCGGCCCCGGTCCAGGCGAAACGGCGGTAGCCGTGCGAGTCGGCGTGCCGCCCGACGGGGAGCAGCTCCCGCCACATCTCGTGGAAGGAGACCGCGCCGCCGCCCGGCGTCCGGGCGTCGGCCCGCACCGCGGAGTCCCCGCTCCTCGTCACGCGTCGTCGCCCTCACGCATCGGCACCCGCACGCCGCGCTCGTCGGCGACGGCCTCGGCGATGTCGTAGCCCGCGTCCACGTGCCGGATGACACCCATGCCGGGGTCGTTCGTCAGGACCCGGCGGATCTTCTCGCCGGCGAGCTTCGTGCCGTCGGCCACCGTCACCTGCCCGGCGTGGATGGAGCGTCCCATGCCCACCCCGCCGCCATGGTGGAGGGAGACCCAGGACGCGCCCGACGCCACGTTCACCATGGCGTTCAGCAGCGGCCAGTCGGCGATCGCGTCGGAGCCGTCCAGCATGGCCTCCGTCTCGCGGTAGGGCGAGGCCACGGAGCCGCAGTCGAGGTGGTCGCGGCCGATCGCCAGCGGTGCCGCCAGCTCGCCGCTCGCCACCATGTCGTTGAACCGCTCGCCGGCCTTGTCCCGCTCGCCGTAGCCGAGCCAGCAGATGCGCGCGGGCAGGCCCTGGAAGTGGACCCGCTCGCCGGCCAGCTTGATCCAGCGGGCGAGGGACTCGTTCTCCGGGAACAGGTCGAGGATCGCCTTGTCGGTCTTGGCGATGTCGGAGGCCTCGCCGGACAGGGCCGCCCAGCGGAAGGGGCCCTTGCCCTCGGAGAAGAGCGGGCGGATGTAGGCCGGGACGAAGCCGGGGAAGGCGAACGCCCGCTCGTACCCGGCGAGCTGGGCCTCGCCGCGGATGGAGTTGCCGTAGTCGAAGACCTCGGCGCCCGCGTCCATGAAGCCGACCATGGCCTCGACGTGCTTGGCCATCGACTCGCGGGCGCGGATGGTGAAGCCCGCCGGGTCCTTGGCCGCCGCGTCCGCCATGTCCTCGAAGGCGATGCCGACCGGCAGGTAGGCCAGCGGATCGTGGGCGGAGGTCTGGTCGGTGACGATGTCGATCGGCGCGTTCATCGCGAGCAGCTGCGGGACCAGCTCGGCCGCGTTGCCGAGGACGCCGATGGAGAGCGGGCGGCGGGCGTCGCGGGCCTCGGTGGCGAGCCGGAGCGCGTGGTCGAGCGAGTCGGCCTTCACGTCGAGGTAGCGGTGCTCGATCCGGCGTTCGATGGCGCGCGGGTCGACGTCGATGCAGAGGGCGACGCCGTCGTTCATGGTGACGGCGAGGGGCTGGGCACCGCCCATGCCGCCGAGGCCGGCGGTGAGGGTGATGGTGCCGGCGAGGGTGCCGTTGAACTTCTTGGCGGCGACGGCGGCGAAGGTCTCGTAGGTGCCCTGGAGGATGCCCTGGGTGCCGATGTAGATCCAGGAACCGGCGGTCATCTGGCCGTACATGGTCAGGCCGAGGGCCTCCAGGCGGCGGAACTCCTCCCAGTTGGCCCAGTCGCCGACCAGGTTGGAGTTGGCGATGAGGACGCGCGGGGCCCACTCGTGGGTCTGCATCACGCCGACCGGGCGGCCGGACTGGACCAGCATGGTCTCGTCCTGCTTGAGGGTGCGCAGCGTGCGGACCATGGCGTCGAAGGAGCGCCAGTCGCGGGCCGCCTTGCCGGTGCCGCCGTAGACGACGAGCTTGTCGGGGTGCTCGGCGACCTCGGGGTCGAGGTTGTTCTGCAGCATCCGCAGGGCGGCTTCCTGCTGCCATCCCAGGGCGCTCAGTTCCGTACCGCGCGGGGCTCGTACGGGGCGGGGTCCTGACATGGTCTGCCTCCTAGCGCATGACGGCCAGTGATGTGTTCCTGCGGTTATTCGGTTATTCACATCCTGGCCCGCTGAATAGAGCTAGTCAATACATCGGTCCGCCAGCGCGGCCGCGGGTCCGGGTGTTTCGCTGGACGTATGGGCCCTAAGGGTGCGGACGACGACATGTCGGGGGACGGCGTGGCGGACGGCAGGACGAGCGACGGAGCGGGCAGGGACGGGTGCGTGGACGACAGCGAGCGGGTGGTGCGGCGGGACGACGCCGTGCGGGCGGCGGTGGAGCAGGGGCTGCTGGGGCCGGACGCGCCGATCGTAGGCCTGCTGGACGTGACCGGCATCCGCACCTCGGCGGCGGCGCTGCACCGGGCGTTCGAGGCGGTCGCGGCGCCCGGCACCCGGATGCTGCACGCCTTCGCGGTGAAGGCGAACCCGCTGGTGCCGGTGGTGCGGCTGCTGGCAGGGGAGGGCATCGGCGCCGAGGTGGCCAGCGCGGGCGAGCTGGCCCTGGCACGGGCGGCCGGGGTGCCGGTGGAGCGGACGGTGTTCGACGCGCCCGCGAAGACCGGGACGGAGCTGCGCGAGGCGCTGGCGCTGGGCGTCGCGGTGAACGCGGACAACCCGCAGGAGCTGCGGCGCATCGACGCCCTGACCGCCTCCGCGCGGACCGGCTCGCCGCTCGGGATCCGGGTCAACCCGCAGATCGGGGCGGGCAGCATCGGCGCCACCTCCACCGCGACGGCGACCTCGAAGTTCGGCGTGGGGCTGCGGGACGAAGGGGCGCGGGAGTGGGTGGTGCGGGCCTTCGCGGACCGGCCGTGGCTGACCCGGCTGCACGCGCACATCGGTTCGCAGGGGATCTCGCTGTCGCTGCTGGCGCGGGGCGTGGCGGAGACGTACGCGCTGGCCGAGGAGATCAACGCGCGGATCGGGCGGCGGCAGATCGACACCCTCGACATCGGCGGCGGACTCTCGGTCAACCTCGCCTCGGAGGCGACGGAGCCGACGTACGCGCAGTACGCGCGGCTCCTGGCGGAGGCGGTGCCGGGGCTGTTCGACGGTCGGTACGGGCTGGTGACGGAGTTCGGGCGGTCGCTGCTGGCCCGGCACGGCACGGTGGTGGCCCGGGTGGAGTACACCAAGAGCTCCGGCGGGCGGCGGATCGCGGTGACGCACGCGGGCGTCCAGGTGGCGGCCCGGACGGTGTACGTGCCGGGCGCCTGGCCGCTGCGGATCGCCGGGTACGACGCCAAGGGCCGGCCCAAGGAGGGTCCGGCGGTGGTGCAGGACGTGGCAGGACCGGCCTGCTTCTCGGGCGACCTGCTCGCCGAGGGGCGCGCGCTGCCGGTCCTGGAACAGGGCGACCACGCGGCCGCGCTGGACACCGGCGCGTACTACTTCGGCACGCACTACTCCTACAACTCCCTTGCCCGGCCCGGGGTTTACGGCTTCGCCCCGGACGGCGCCGGCGGCGTGGCGTTCGCCGTCGTACGGGAGCCGCAGACGGTCGCGGAGATCGTGGCCGATTCCGGAGGGGCGCACGCCGACGCGCTCACCACCCTGCGTGCAACCGGAAGCCGTTGAGGGATCCCGGACACAGGGATCAACTGGGTCGAAACGCAGCCCAGTCGACCAACACTAGCCTGCCGTGGGCACGTTCCACTGGAAAATGCCAAACGCACCCCTCCCGTCGCACACGTTGCGTAGTGTCTGCGTCACTCAACCGGAAAGCCAGGCGGCGGGAGGGGAGCCACGGTGCCCGGAATCGACGAGTGCTTACTCGAGGCGATGCGGCTGCCCGGTGCCCGGGGAGCCGCCCTGGTCGACTGGACGAGCGGACTGGCCCTGGGCACGGTCGGGGAGGCACCCGGCGGTGACCACGAGACCACCGCGGCGGAGGCCGCCGAGCTGGCCCGGCTGGCCGCCGAGCACGGAGCGTTCAGCACCGAGGACGACACCGAGGTGAGTCCTCCGGTGGAGGACCTGATCGTGAGCAACCGGGACAGCTACCACCTGCTGCGGTTCGTGGTCACGTCCTTCGACGCCACGGTGTTCCTGCATCTGTGGCTGGCCCGCGAGGACGGCAATCTCGCCCTCGCCCGGATCCGGCTCGGCGAGATGGCCGAGCGGCTGGTGCTGGGATGACCGTGGTCGACATACCTCCGCCGCTGCCGATCCGGGACCGGGCCGTCCCGCAGGACGGTGCGGCCGGCGCGCTCTCGCCGATGCTGATACGCCTCGCCGAGGAGAGAGCCACCGGTGTCCTGGTCCGCGAGCACGGCACCCTGCAGCTGACCGAGGGCCGCGTGGTGCACGCCGAGAGCCCCCTCGCCCCGGGCCTCGACGTGCTCCTCACGGCCCACGGCACGCTGGACGCGGCGGTCTGGCCCTGGACCGAGGACATACCCGCCGCCGCGCACCGGCTGCTCGACGCCGGACTGCTGCCGAGGGGCGCGCTGGAACTCTGCCGCCTCGGCGCCCTCTACGACGCCGCGTTCTTCGCGCTCGCGCCCAGCAGCACCCCGGGCCGGTTCCGCTACGGCGCCCCGGTCACCGCGAGCCCGTTGCCGGCGGTCCCCGTCAGCGCCCTCGAGCACGAGACCCGGCGCCGCCGCGACCTGCTGCACCGCATCTGGCCCGACCCGTCGACGGACGGCGCCCCGCTGGCGCGCGCCGACCCGGTCGCCGCGCCGCCGGTCACCCAGCGCCAGCGGGCGGTCCTGAACCGGGTGGACGGCGTCCGCACGGCCCCGGAGATCGCCCGGCAGCTCGGCAGGCCGGCCTTCCACACGCTGGTGGACACCCGGCGGCTGGCGGCGGCCGGACTCCTCGCCCCGAGGAGCACCACGGCCGCCCCGCCCCTGCTCCCGCCGGTCACCGATCCCGACATCGCGCTGCTGAAGAGGCTCAGGGATGCGCTGGAGGCCCTTTGAACGGCACCGCCCCGCCGAGAGGAGACAGCTGATGGCGGCAGAACCCGGCAGCTCCGGCAGAGAGGCCGTCCTCGACGAACTGCGCCGGTTACGCACCCGGATGCCCCAGCTCACCGGCGCCCTCGCGGCCGGCGTGGACGGCCTGGTCGTCGCGCACGACTGCCCGGGCGTCGACCCGGAGGGCCTCGCCGCCCTCACCGCCGCCGAACTGGGCGTCGCCGTACGCGTCTCCGACGCCACCGGCAAGGGCGAACTCAAGGAACTGCTGGTGCGCGGCGAGGACGGCTACGTCGCCACCTACGCCGCGGGCCGCAGCGCCGTCCTCACCCTGCTCGCCGAGGACCGGGTGAACGTCGGCCGGCTCCACCTGGAGGGCCGCCGGGCCGCGGCCCGGATCGGCGACCTGGTGGACGCCGCCGAGGCCGCCGCCCTGGCCCTGCGCCCGGCCCGCCCCACCGCGACCACACGAACCCGAAACACGCGTACGGCACGGACCAGCACCACCACCACCGACGCGCGCACCACAACCGACAGTTGAAAGGAAACAGAGAGTCATGGCCAACACCGAAACCGCGCTGAAGGAAGCCCTCACCTCCATCGAGGGCGCCACCGGCGTCGCGCTCGTCGACTACACCACCGGCATGGCGCTGGGCACGATGGGCGGGAGCAAGACCTTCGACCTGAACGTGGCCGCCGCCGGCAACACGGACGTGATCCGCGCCAAGATGCGGACCATGGAGCACCTGGGGCTCAAGGGCGAGATCGAGGACATCCTGATCACGCTCTCCTCGCAGTACCACCTGATCCGGCTGCTCAAGGGCCGGGGCGGCAACGGCCTCTTCCTCTACCTGGTGCTGGACATCAACCGGTCCAACCTGGCGATGGCCAGGCACCAGCTGAAGAGGATCGAGGCGGACCTGGAGGTCTGACCTCCGGACCCCGGACTCAGACCAGAGCCGCGGTGCGGCGGCGGGTCCCGCCCGGGGCCGCGTCGCCCGCCGCGACGCCGGTAGCGCGGTACGCCTTGACGGCCCTGCCCACCGGGCCGCCGCCACGCCCGTCGAGCCAGTCGACGCGCAGCCACACCAGCTGCTCGCCGTCCCGCTCGCGGCGGCCCAGCCAGGCCGCCTTCAGCCACAGCCCGGTACCGGTCCCGGCGAGCAGCATGCCGCCGGCGGCCGGCATCGCGAAGGCGCTGCCGAGCGCGACGGCCCAGGCCGCCAGCAGCCACCAGCGGTGCCCTCGGCGCCAGTTCCGCACGGTCACCGCCCGGTCCTGGAGCACATCGTGCTTCCCGGCCCGGGCGGCGCCGCGCAGCAGCGCGGTGTACCGGCCGCGGCGGGTGAGCGCCACGACGGCCGCGCCGACCACGAACAGCGCGGCCCCGGCCAGCACGCCGATCCGGCGTCCGGTGACGCCCTCGGGCAGGACGCCGATGCCGGCCGCGAACACTCCGGCCCACCACAGCGGGGCGGCCCCGGCCCGTACGACCACGGCCACCCTGGCCAGGCCCTGCCCGCCTCGCGTTCCTCGTTCCGCACGTGCCATGTCCGCAGCCTCCTCGCCGGTCCTGTGGGTACGGCGGGACGCTAACCACAGAACGTGAGACGAGTCTGAGAGCGGCGGCCCGCCCGTGCGGACCGTTCCGGCGCGGCGGGCTATTCGACGAAGAGTCCCCGGGCCGCCGCCCGCGCGTCGAACTCCTCCAGGCGGGCCTGCGCGTCCGGCAGTTCGTCGGCCATCGCCTCCAGCAGCACCCGGCCCAGCAGCATCGGCGCGCACGCCGTGTCGAAGGCGAGCCCGGTGCCGACGGCGGCCGGCAGCAGCAGGTCGGAGTGCTTGGCCACGGGCGCGAAGGCGGAGTCGGCGACGGTCACCACGGTCAGCCCGGCGGCCTTCGCGTAACCGAGGGTGTCCACGACCTCGCGGGGATGCCGGGGCAGCGCGAAGCACAGCAGCGCCGTGGCGCCGGCCCGCAGGGCCGCGTCGATGCGGTCGTGGATCATCGTGCCGCCCTCGTCGAACAGCCGGACGTCCGGGTGCACCTTGGCGGCGAAGTAGGCGAAGCCGTAGGCCTGCGAGGCGGCGGCGCGCAGGCCGAGCACCGGCAGCGGCCGGGAGGCGGCCAGCACCCGGCCGGCCTGCTGCACCGGGCGCGGGTCGGCGAGCACGTCGGCGAGGTGCCGCAGGTTCTCGATCTCGGCCTCGACGGCCTGCTGGTACTCGTTGTACGACCCGTTGCCCGCGGCCTGTTCGGCGGGCACCACCTCGCGCAGGTGCTTGCGCAGCGCCGGGTAGCCGTCGAAGCCGAGGGCGACGGCGAACCGGGTCACGGACGGCTGGCTGACACCGGCCAGTTCGGCCAGCTCCACGCTGGACAGGAAGGGCACGTCGGCGGCGCGCCGCACCATGCTGTGCGCGATGCGCCGCTGGGTCGGCGTGAGCCGGTGCCCCTCGAAGAGCGCCTGCAACCGTGTCGCAGGGCTGTCGGTCACGTTCATGACGTGCTCCCCCTCCAGATGTCCGTGAACCGGTCGAGCAGTCCGGCCGCCGCCGTGACGTCGTCCGTGAGCGGCCGGTCGGCCGGGTCCGCCTCCAGGACCGCTTCGGCGAGCTCCAGCGCCAGCCCCACCCCCAGCCCGGGTTCGGGCCGGAGCTCGCGCTGGCGCAGCGCCCGTACGGCGGCGACGAGTTCGCAGCCGACCACCAGACGGTACGCACGACAGGCGCGCAGCGTTTGACGGGCGGCGAGCGAGGCGAAACTGGCCTGCTCCTCGACGCCTCGGGAGAGTACAGCGTGCCCGAGGGAGGCGGGCGCGGAGAAGGCGCGCAGATCGCCGAGGGCGGCGCCGGCGGCGTACTCCAGGATCATCACGCCGGAGGAGGCGGCCTCCTGGTCGGCGAGGAAGGGGCGCAGGCGGGTGAAGGCCGGTTCGTTGAGGGAGGAGAGCCGGGAGGTGGACAGGCGTGCGACCTGGGTGACGGCGAGCCGGAAGTGGTCCAGGGCGAGGGCGAGCTGGGCCTGGTAGAAGCCGCCGTGGTGGTAGGCGGCCAGGTCCTCGGCGGAGATGAGGGGGTTCTCGGCGGCCGCGTTGATCTCGACGGCCAGGACCTGTTCCAGGGCGTCGGCGGCGTCGAGCGCGGGGCCGTGTATCTGCGGCAGGCAGCGGAAGCCGTACGGGTCCTGGATCCGGCCGAGCGGCGGGGTGGGCCGGTCGGCGGCGCCGATCAGCTCCCGCATCCGGCGGGCGACGGCCATGCTGCCGCGGTGCGGGCGGGCGGCGTGCACGGGCGCCGCGTAGGCCTCGTGGGAGCCGTCGACGGCGAGCAGGGACAGGGCGGCCACCACCTGGGTGGCCTCGACGAGGCCGCGCAGTTCGTGCAGGGCGAGCGCCGACTGGCCGAGGGTGAGGGCGTTGCTGCTGATCAGGGCGAGGGCGTCGTTGTTGTCGAGGGGCTGGGGGGCGGGCGGCTTCTCGCCTCGCCACGGGTGTTCCCCGGCCAGCGCCAGGCCGACCTGGGCGAGCGCGGCGATGTCTCCGGTGCCGACCGAACCGAACTCGTTGACGACCGGGTGCGCTCCCGACTCCAGTGCCTCGCACAGGGCGCTGACGACGCTCGGGCGCAGGCCCGCGCCGCCGGCGAGCAGCTGGTTGGCGCGGACGGCGAGCATGGCGCGGACCTGCCGGGCGGGCAGTTCCTCGCCTATGGCGCCGGCGTGGCTGCGCAGCAGCCGCAGTCCGTGCCCGGCGGCCGCCTCGGTGGGCACGTCCTCGTTCCGGTTGGCGCCGACGCCGGTCGAACGGCCGTAGACGCGGCCGGTGGCGGCGATCTGGCGGGCGGCGTTCCACGACTCCTCCGCGCGGCGCATGCCGTCCGTGCCGGGGACCGGCCGGGCGGCGCCGTCGGCGAGCCGTACGACGTCCTCGACGCCCATTCCGATGCCGTCGAGGATCACCAGGCCGGAATGTTCGACTCCGGATGCGTCCACGATACGAGACGACAACACGCCCACACTCCCCTCAATCCGGACAGCCGGTCTTGCGTTGCGGTCATCCGTTACCTCGGATTAACGCCAGACCGTTGACAAGCTATTCACCTAGGAAGAACTCTGCATGACGTTATACAGCCGGGCAAGGGACATCTCATGATCCAGTTCGACGCGGTCCACAAGCGCTTCCCCAACGGCACGACAGCAGTCAATGATCTCTCCCTGGACATGCCGGAGGGCGGTGTGACCGTCCTGGTCGGCTCCTCCGGCTGCGGCAAGACCACCACCCTGCGGATGATCAACCGCATGGTCGACCCGACCTCCGGCACCATCCGGGTCGGCGGCAAGGACGTCCTCGAACAGGACGCGGCCGAACTGCGCCGCTCCATCGGGTACGTCATCCAGCAGGCCGGACTCTTCCCGCACCGCACGGTGCTCGACAACATCGCCACCGTCCCGCTGCTGCTCGGCTGGAACCGGAGGAAGGCCCGCGCCCGCGCCGCCGAACTCCTGGAGACCGTCGGCCTCGCCGCCGACTCCGGCAAGCGGTACCCGCACCAGCTCTCCGGCGGCCAGCAGCAGCGCGTCGGCGTGGCCCGCGCGCTCGCCGCCGACCCGCCGGTCCTGCTGATGGACGAGCCGTTCGGCGCGGTCGACCCGGTGGTCCGCACCCAGCTCCAGGACGAACTCCTCCGGCTCCAGAAGGAGTTGAGCAAGACCATCGTCTTCGTCACGCACGACATCGACGAGGCGGTCCGGCTCGGTGACCGGATCGCGGTGTTCCGCACCGGCGGCCACCTGGTCCAGTGCGCCCCGCCCGCCGAACTGCTGGCGCGCCCGGCCGACGACTTCGTCGCCGACTTCCTGGGCGCGGAACGGGGACTGAAACTGCTGTCCCTCAAGACCCTCGCCGACGTCCCGCAGGGCCCGGCGCCCCAGGGCGACTGGACCCTGGCGCTCGACCCGGCGGGCAGGCCCCTGCACTGGGTGTCCGGCGACACCGAACTCCCGCTGCGGCCGCTCGGGGACGGCGACTCCCTGCTGGCCGCGCTCGACGAGTCCCTCGCCGCCCCCACCGGCCTGATAGCCCGGGTCGACGCGGCCGGCGTCCTCACCGGCGTCTCCTCCCGCGACGACATCCACGCGCACGCCGGCCGGGCGCACACCGAGGCCCGGGCGGTGGCGGCATGACCATCGACTGGTCGTGGATAGGCGGCCACACCGACGACCTCACCAGCCTGACGCTCTCCCACCTCCAGGCGGCGATGACCGCGGTCCTCCTCGGCCTGCTGATCTCGCTCCCGCTCGCGGTCCTCGCCCACCGGGTCCGCGCGCTGCGCGGCCTCCTGCTCGGCCTGTCCAACGTGCTCTTCACGATCCCCTCGATCGCGATCTTCGTCCTGCTGCTGCCGGTCAGCGGCCTGACCCGCACCACCACGGTCATCGGCCTGACCGTCTACACCCTGGTGGTGCTGTTGCGGAACACCGTCGAGGGGCTGGACTCGGTGCCCGCGAAGACCAAGGAGGCGGCCAAGGCGATGGGCACCCGCCCGCTGCGCACCCTCCTCACGGTCGAGCTTCCGCTGGCCCTCCCGGTGATCATGGCCGGCGTCCGGATCGCCACGGTCATGTCCATCTCGCTGGTGAGCGTCGCCACGTACATCGGCGACGGCGGCCTCGGCCAGCTCTTCACCGACGGCTTCCAGCGCGACTTCCCGACCCCGGTGATCGCGGGCGTGGTGCTCACCATCCTGCTCGCCGTGGTCGCCGACGCCCTGCTGGTGGCCCTCCAGTACGTCCTCACCCCGTGGCGCAGGAGGCGAGCCTGAGATGTACGAGCTGTTCAAGAACCTCGGCACCTGGCTGACCAGCGGCTCCCAGTGGGCCGGCCCGGACGGCATCGGCCACCGGCTCGCCGAGCACCTCCAGTACTCGCTGCTCGCGACCCTGATCGCCGCCGCGATCGGCCTCCCGGTCGGCCTGCTCATCGGCCACACCGGCAAGGGCGCGTTCGTCGCCATCAACCTGGCGTCCTTCGGCCGCGCCCTGCCCACCGTCGGCCTGGTCGTGCTGGTCTTCCTGGCCGGCGGCCTGTCGATGCTCCCGGTGTACGTGGCGCTGGTCGCCCTCGCCGTGCCGGCCATCGTCACCAACACCTACGCCGGGATGACGGCCGTCGACCCGGACGTCCGCGACGCCGCCCGCGGCCAGGGCATGCGCGGCCATCAGGTCCTCCGCCAGGTCGAACTGCCGCTGGCGCTGCCGCTGATCATGACCGGCCTGCGCCTGGCGCTCATCCAGGTCGTCGCCACCGCGACCGTCGCCGCCTACGTCTCCTTCGGCGGCCTCGGCCGCTACGTCTTCGACGGACTCGCCCAGCGCGACCTGGTCCAGGTGCTCGGCGGCGCGGTGCTCGTCGCGGTCGTCGCCATCGCCCTGGACCTGCTGCTGAGCGGCCTCCAGCGCTTCCTCTTCCGCCACCGCACTGCCTAGGGACCAGAAGATGAACCGTCGTACCCTCCTCGGTGGCCTGCTCGCCGCCGGATCCGTCCCCGCCCTCGCCGCCTGCTCCAGCGGCATCACCTCCCTGAACGAGAGCAGCGGCTCGGCCGCGGGCGGCGGGTCCAGCAAGGGCGGGATCACCATCGGCACCGCCAACTTCACCGAGAACCAGGTGCTCGGCTACCTCTACGCCGCCGCCCTCAAGGCCGCCGGCGTGCAGGTGAAGGTCCGTCCCAATCTCGGCACCCGGGAGATCGTGATCCCCGCGCTCAAGGCCGGCGACATCGACCTGCTGCCCGAGTACCAGGGCGCCCTCCTCAACTACCTGGCCCCGAAGGACACCTCGGCGGACCCGGGCACCATGCAGAACGCGCTGGCGATGGCCCTGCCCGCCGGTCTCCAGGTGCTGCCGTACGGGCAGGCCGCCGACTCCGACTGCTTCGTCGTCACCCGGGCGACCGCGCAGAAGTACGGCCTGGCCTCGCTGGCCGACCTGGCGAAGCAGAACGGCAGGCTGGTCATCGGCGCCGCGCCCGAGGTGAAGAAGCGCCGGGTGGGCGCGGTCGGGCTGCAGGAGGTGTACGGCGCCCGATTCAAGGAGTTCAAGTCGCTGGACTCGGACGGGCCGCTGGTCAAGGGCGCCCTGAAGAAGGGCGACGTGGACGTGGCGAACCTGTTCACCACCGACACCGACATCACCGCCAACGGCTGGGTGGTGCTGAGCGACCCGAAGAACCTGGTCCCCAGCCAGCACATCGTCCCGCTGATCGCCGACCGCAAGGCCGACGCCACGGTCCGCAAGGCGCTCGCCCGGCTCGGCAACCTCCTCACCACCGAACAGCTCACCGAGCTGAACAGCCAGGTCGACAACGACAAGAAGGACCCGGAGGACGTGGCGGACGCGTACGCCCAGCAGCACGGGCTGGTCTGATCACGAAGCCGTATCGCGTGATCGATGAGCCGCTGACGGAAGTGCCAAATGTCCGCAAACAGACACGCGGAGTGACGGTGCGTGTGCTTACGGTGATGACGTGCCAACAGCACCGCACCCGACCTCTGTGAACTCTGAGGAAGCGTCATGGCCTCGAACCGCAGGGCCTTTCTGACCGTCACCGCGAGCGCCACCGCGAGCGCAGCCGGCGCGCTGGCCGTCGTCCCCGCCCAGGCGACGGCCGGCACCGGCCGCCCGCCCGCTCCGGCGCCCGCCACCGCCAGTGCCGCCCTGGACGAACTCCTCGCCGGCAACCGGCGGTACGCGGTCGGCCGGCCGCGCCGCCCGCAGGACGTCGTCGGCCGGCGCCGGGTGCTGGCAGGCGGCCAGCACCCGTTCGCCGCCGTCCTCGGCTGCATCGACTCCCGGGTCGTCCCCGAGCTGGTCTTCGACCAGGGTCTCGGCGACCTGCTGTGCATAAGGACGGCCGGACAGGTGCTGGACGAGGCCGTGCTCGGTTCCCTCCAGTACGCCGTGGAGGAGCTGCGGGTCCCGCTGGTCGTGGTGCTCGGCCACGAGCGCTGCGGGGCGGTCGCCGCCACCCTCGGCAGGCTGCGCACCGGCGCGGCCGTCCCCGGCCACCTGGAACTCCTCGTCGAGGAGATCTCCCCGGCCGCCCGCCGCACCAGGGCGCTGCCCGGCGACTGGGCCGAACACACCATGCGGGCGCACACGGCGTGGGTTCGGGACGCGATCCGCGCGGACCCCGCGTTCGCGGGAGCCTCGGTGGTGGCGGCCCGGTTCGACCTGGACAGCGGGCTGGTGGCGCTGCTGCCGTGAGGGCGGTCCCCCGGACGGTTCCGGGGGCCTGCCCCAGTGCGCCGGGCCCGCGGGGCGCCCTAGCGTGGGCTCCATGACGGACGCCCGTGACACCGATCTGAAGAAGGACCTCGACGCCATCCTGCACACCCGCAGGGAGCTGGGGCCCGAGTACGAGCCGGAGCTGGCCGACTCCTTCCTGGAGAAGATCGACCAGCGCATCGACGGCGCGGTCGAACGCCGGCTGCGCAGGACCCTGGCCGAACAGCAGATGCAGCAGGCCAGGGGCGCGCGCAGCACCCGGGCGAGCGACTCCTGGGGCGAGCGCTTCGGCTTCGGGATCGTGTCGCTGGTGCTGGCGGTCCCGCTGTCGGCGATCGGCGGCGGCATCGCGCACCTGCCGGGCCTGGTGGCCGCCTGGGCGGGCATCGTCGGCATCAACGTGGCCCAGGCCGTACGCCTGAACCCCGGCATGTTCGGCCGCCGCGACCGGGACGACCGCGACGCTCTCTGACACCCGGAGCGTCCGCGCGGCCGGAGCCGGGTCCGGTGGGCGGGGAGAGTGGTGCGCGGGGACCGCCGCACCCCCGTTGCCGGGGGGCGGGACGACGGCGGTCCCCGCGAGGGACGCGAGCCGGGTCAGGGCCGGGCTTGCACGTCCGGGCGTCCATGGAGGTCCGGGAGCCGCTCCGGAGGTCCTTGGACGTTCGGTGCCGGCCGGGGCGGGGAGCCGCTCCCGCCCTGCCGACATCCACCAATGTGCCGGAGCCGTGTTAAGCGTGTGCTGCGCGGACGTGACACGCTCGTACCACTTCCGCGAAGTCCACCGCTCGGACACAGGGCGGCACGTTCCCCCGCGTCACGGCCGGTTCACCGGACGTTCGTCAGTGCTTGCCGCCCTTGGCGAGAAACGCCAGCAGGTCCTGCCGGCTGATGACGCCCTTGGGCTTGCCCTCGACGAGCACGATCGCCGCGTCCGCCGCGCCCAGCACCGTCATCAGGTCGCCGACCGGCTCGCCGGAGCCGACCTGCGGCAGCGGCCCGCTCATGTGCTTCTCCAGCGGGTCCTCCAGGGAGGCCCGCTTGCTGAACAGCGCGTCGAGCAGCTCGCGTTCGACGACCGAGCCGACGACCTCGGCGGCCATCACGTCCGGGTGCCCGGCGCCCGGCTTGACGACCGGCATCTGCGAGACGCCGTACTCGCGCAGCACCTCGATGGCCTCCCCGACGGTCTCCTCCGGGTGCATGTGGACGAGGGACGGAATGGAGCCGCCGGCCTTGTCGCTGAGCACGTCGGCGACGCGGGCGCTGGAGCTCTCGTCCTCCAGGAAGCCGTAGTCGGCCATCCACTCGTCGTTGAAGATCTTGCTGAGGTAGCCGCGGCCGCTGTCCGGCAGGAGGACGACGACCACGTCGTCCGGGCCGAGGCGCTCGGCGACCCGCAGCGCCGCGACGACGGCCATGCCGCAGGAGCCGCCGACCAGCAGGCCCTCCTCCTTGGCCAGCCGCCGGGTCATCTGGAAGGAGTCCTTGTCGGACACCGCGACGATCTCGTCGGCGACGGTCCGGTCGTAGGCGGTGGGCCAGAAGTCCTCGCCGACGCCCTCCACGAGGTACGGGCGGCCCGAGCCGCCGGAGTAGACGGAGCCCTCCGGGTCGGCGCCGATGACCTGCACCCGGCCCTCACTGGCGTCCTTCAGGTAGCGGCCGGTGCCGGAGATGGTGCCGCCGGTGCCCACGCCCGCCACGAAGTGGGTGATCTTCCCCTCCGTCTGCTCCCACAGCTCGGGGCCGGTGGAGTGATAGTGCGACAGCGGGTTGTTCGGGTTGGAGTACTGGTCCGGCTTCCAGGCGCCGGGGGTCTCCCGGACGAGCCGGTCGGAGACGTTGTAGTACGAGTCCGGGTGCTCCGGGTCGACGGCGGTGGGGCAGACGACGACCTCGGCGCCGTACGCCCGCAGCACGTTGATCTTGTCGGTGCTGACCTTGTCGGGGCACACGAAGATGCACTTGTACCCCTTCTGCTGGGCCACGATGGCCAGCCCCACCCCGGTGTTTCCGCTGGTCGGCTCCACGATGGTGCCGCCGGGCCGGAGCTCTCCGCTCTTCTCGGCGGCCTCGATCATCCGCAGCGCGATGCGGTCCTTCACGGAACCGCCCGGGTTGAAGTACTCGACCTTGGCGAGCACGGTGGCCTGGATGCCCTGGGTGACGCTGTTGAGCCTCAGCAGCGGGGTGTTGCCGACGAGGCTGATCATCGAGTCGTGGAATCGCACCGTTGTCTCCGGTTGCTTTCAAAAGAAGTGGTCCTGGTGGTGCGGCCAGCCTAAGGCCCGCTCCGGAGGTTCACTCCCCGTTGAGATTGACGCACGGGCTGTACGGGGCAAGGAGTGGATGAGCGGCAACGAGGAGGTGGCGGCGACGTATGTCGAGCATGTCGAGGGCGCGCGTGGCCCGGCGGATCGCGGCCGGGGCGGCGTACGGCGGAGGCGGGGTGGGGCTGGTCGGCGCGGCCGCCGTGGGCCTGGTGCTGGCCGAGGTGCGAATGGCCCGGACGGCGGTGGGCAACGGCACCGGCGGCGGCCGGGTCCCGGTGGCGGACGGCCGCTACGGCGACGCCTACGGCACCGAAGAGCCTCCGCTGCGCCTGGTGATGCTCGGTGACTCCACGGCGGCCGGGCAGGGCGTGCACCGGGCCGCGCAGACGCCGGGCGCGCTGCTGGCGTCCGGTCTCGCGGCGGTCGCCGAACGGCCGGTCGAGTTCGCCAACGTGGCGCTGCCCGGGGCCCAGTCCGACGACCTGGACCGCCAGGTGGCCCTCGTGCTGGGGTCGGCCTCGCCGCCGCCCGACGTCTGCGTGATCATGATCGGCGCCAACGACGTCACCCGCCGGATGCCGCCGACCCGCTCCGTGCGCCATCTCTCGGCGGCGGTCCGCCGGCTGCGCACGGCGGGCGCGGAGGTGGTCGTCGGCACCTGTCCCGACCTGGGCACGATCGAGCCGGTACGGCAGCCGCTGCGCTGGCTCGCCCGGCGCGCGTCCCGCCAGCTGGCCGCCGCCCAGACGATCGGCGCGGTCGAGCAGGGCGGCCGGACGGTGTCGCTGGGCGACCTGCTGGGCCCCGAGTTCGCGGCCAACCCGCGCGAGCTGTTCGGACCCGACAACTACCACCCCTCGGCGGAGGGCTACGCCACGGCCGCGATGGCGGTGCTCCCCACCGTCTGCGCGGCCCTCGGCCTGTGGCCGGCGGACGAGGAGCGCCCCGACGTCACCCGCCGCGAGGGCTTCCTGCCGGTGGCCCGTGCGGCGGCGGAGGCCGCGGCCGAGGCCGGCACGGAGGTCACGGCGGCGATGCCGACCGGGCCGCGCGGCCCGTGGGCCCTGCTGAAGCGCCGCCGGCGCCACCAGGTCGAGCCGTCCGCGCCGCCCGCCGACCCGGCGTCCCGGGAGGCGAGGTCGCGGGCGCGGACGTCCGAGTAGACCAGGGCGGCCCGTGCGGCGGGTCGGACGGCGGGTCGTCGGGTGCGGCACCGTCGTGGCCGGTCGCCGGTCCGCGGTGTTCCGTACGGGCCGCGCGCCGACCAAGCAAGCGCTTAGAAAGTGCGGTCAGTGTCACACGTCGGCACCCGTGACCGATGACGTACGTACGGGTAACTTCCCAAGCACCCCTGCCAACCCATTGGAGCCGTGATGCCCGAAGCCGTCATCGTCTCGACCGCCCGCTCCCCGATCGGCCGTGCCGTCAAGGGCTCCCTGAAGGACCTGCGGCCCGACGACCTCACCGCGACGATCATCCAGGCCGCCCTCGCCAAGGTCCCCGAGCTGGACCCCCGGGACATCGACGACCTGATGCTCGGCTGCGGCCTGCCCGGTGGCGAGCAGGGCTACAACCTCGGCCGGATCGTCGCCGTGCAGATGGGCATGGACCACCTTCCCGGCTGCACGATCACCCGGTACTGCTCCTCGTCCCTCCAGACCAGCCGCATGGCGCTGCACGCCATCAAGGCCGGCGAGGGCGACGTGTTCATCTCGGCCGGTGTCGAGACGGTCTCCCGGTTCGTCAAGGGCAGCTCGGACGGTCTCCCGGACACCACGAACCCGATATTCGCCGAGGCCCAGGCCCGTACCGCCGCCACCGCCGCGTCCACCGGTTCCACCTGGCACGACCCGCGCGAGGACGGCCTGGTCCCCGACCCGTACATCGCGATGGGCCAGACCGCCGAGAACCTGGCCCGGGTCAAGGGCGTCACCCGTCAGGACATGGACGAGTTCGGCGTCCGCTCCCAGAACCTCGCCGAGGAAGCCATCAAGAACGGCTTCTGGGAGCGGGAGATCACGCCGGTCACCCTCCCCGACGGCACGGTGGTCAGCAAGGACGACGGCCCGCGCGCCGGCGTCACCATGGAGGGCGTGGCCGGACTGAAGCCGGTCTTCCGCCCCGACGGCCTGGTCACGGCCGGGAACTGCTGCCCGCTGAACGACGGCGCGGCCGCGGTGATCATCATGTCCGACACCAAAGCCCGCGAGCTCGGCCTCACCCCGCTCGCCCGGATCGTGTCGACCGGCGTCACCGGCCTCTCCCCCGAGATCATGGGCCTCGGCCCGGTGGAGGCCTCCAAGCAGGCCCTCGGCCGCGCCGGCCTGACCGTCGGCGACATCGACCTGTTCGAGATCAACGAGGCGTTCGCCGCCCAGGTGATCCCCTCCTACCGCGACCTGGACATCCCGCTGGAGAAGCTGAACGTGAACGGCGGCGCCATCGCCGTCGGCCACCCCTTCGGCATGACCGGTGCCCGGATCACCGGCACGCTCATCAACTCCCTCCAGTTCCACGACAAGCAGTTCGGCCTGGAGACGATGTGCGTCGGCGGCGGCCAGGGCATGGCGATGGTGATCGAGCGCCTCAGCTGAGCCCCTGAGTAACCGTCACGGGACCTACCGTGACGCCACGGCCCGGTGTTCGAGAAAACCCCGAACACCGGGCCGATTTGTGATCCAATCTCCCCCAGGATGTGACCTATCTCCCTTCGGGGGGATTCGCCGCAGGTCAGCGCCGTTGTCCAGCCCTGTACGCGGGTCAAAGCCCTGTCCGTTTCGTGACGTTACGCACTGACAGCTTGATAGTCCACCCTTCAAGCTGATGTAGGAAGTCGGGGGTCGACTTTGAACCGGGAGTACGTCAGTGAGCGCCATGCCGATCGCCTTGCTGCTCACCACGGCCGCCACGGGCGCCGTGGGCGTCGCCGTCCTGCGCACCGTGATGAAGCTGCGCCGTCAGGTCGCCGAGCTGCACACCCAGCTTGCCCAGAACCAGGCCGCCGCGATGCGCGCGCTGCTGCCGGCCGCGCGCAGTCACGCGGACGCCGAGCAGATACGGGCCGCCGTGGCGGAGGCGCTGGCCGAGGAGCGGGAGCGGGAGCTGGCCGAGGCGCGGGCCTTCTGGGCCGCGCAGGAGGCGCGTGACGCCTCCGACACCCCCTCGTTGCTGGGCCTGGCGGACGGCGAGCCGTTCCTGCCCCGGCACAGCGACTTCGCGGGCCTGGAGCCGGTCACCGAGCAGACGTCGGAGGCCGACGACTTCGCCGGAGGCACCGCCGCGGATTCGCCGGAGCTGGCCGCGGCCCGCCGCCGCCACCCGTCCCATCCGGACTTCGTCCCCGTGCAGTCGCCGGTGGTGAACGACCACGAGCGCACGGTCGCGACGCTGGAGCAGCTGGCCGAGTCCCGGGTCGAACTCTCCGACGTGCGGCCGGGGCCGCTGGGCACCCTGGACGTCTACGTCTTCGCCGACGGCACGACCCTGTGCATGACGCCGGGGCACCGGGAGACGGCGGAGCGGCTGGCCGCGGCGCTGACCGCGGGCGAGACGCCGTACCTGCTGGGCGGGTCCGGGATCTCCGGCGCCTACACGCTGACGTTCGCGTGCGGCGAGGAGAACGTGTACATCCTGGCGGACCGGGTCATAGCGTCGCTCTGAGATCGGTGCGCGTCCGGGCGCGGGTGCGACGTGGCCGGTCGCGCGGTTCCCCGCCCCCCTGACGGGGCGCCACGCACCCGCACCCGCACCGCTCTCACACCCCCGCCTTCTTCTGCGCCTCCTCCACCAGGCGGACCGCGTCGCCGACCTCGGCGTCGCTCTCCAGGACCACCGCCAAGTCGTTGCCGGCCACGGTGATCTGGTCGGCGACCGCGAACATCCCCGCGTCCGGCATCTCCCGGGCCTCGCCGCCCGGCTCCTCGACGTCCTGCGCCCAGTTGGCCAGCTGCCTGGCCAGCGACAGCGCCTCCGCGGCCGCTCCCCGCTGCAGCCGACTCTGCGGCGCCGCCCTCAACTTGTCGGCGAAATGCTCCACGGCACGGGTAAGAGGCGTCGTATCAACCACGCGGTGAGCGTAACGCCTGGCGTCGGCCGTCCTGTCCCGACTGTTGCCAACACGCCAACACTCAGGCACGGTGACGTGAAGGACCGGCTACAACCCCCTTTGCGCACCGGAGGCGCCGATGTCCCAAGTCTTCTCCGAGGAGACCCATCGCAACATGCTCGCCCGCATCCCCCATTGCACCGGTCGTGAAGTGTCCGACTGGCTGCGCACCGTCGCCGAAGGCCCGGCTCTCTTCCGCTTCGAGGAGAAGGTCAGCTGGCTGCGCCACGAACACAACCTCGCGTACGGCCACGCCAAGGCACTGGTCCACGAGTACGACCTGAGGAGGGCCGCGCGCAAACTGCTCTAGGCGCGCAGACGACGAAGGGCCCCAGGGAAGTCCCGGGGCCCTTCTGCGTTCCGCGGCGGCCGGAGCCGCCGTCGTCAGTCGTTGCTGCTGAAGATCGCCACCAGGCGCAGCATCTCGACGTAGATCCACACCAGCGTCAGCGTGAGGCCGAACGCGGCCAGCCAGGCCTCGTTCTTCGGGGCGCCGTACGCGATGCCGTCCTCGATCTGCTTGAAGTCGAGGGTCAGGAAGAACGCGCCGAGCAGGATCGCGATGATGCCGACGATCGCGCCGAGCGGACCGAAGCTGCGCAGCCCGCCGTCGCCGGCGACGCCGAACGCGACCAGCAGCAGGTTGACCGCCATCACCAGCACGAAGGCGATCGCGATGGCCATGCCGATGCGGGCGTAGCGGGCGGTGACGCGGATCCAGCCGGCCTTGTAGACCAGCAGGGTCGCGCCCGTGACCGCCATGGTGCCGAGCACCGCCTGGAACGGGGCACCGCTCCACCGGCTGTTGTACATCTCGCTGATCACGCCGAGGAAGACGCCCTCGAAGGCGGCGTACCCGAGGATCAGCGCGGGCACCGGGGTGCGCTTGAAGCTCTGGATCAGGGCCAGGACCATCGCCACGATCGCCGAGCCGAAGGCCAGGCCGTAGCTGGTGGTGGAGACCGGCAGCAGGGCCCAGGCGAGGGCCGCGCCGACGGCGACCGTGCCCAGCGTCATCGCCGACCGCAGGACCACGTCGTCCATGGTCATCCGGCCGGTGGTGGCCGGGGCCTGCGGCGGGGCGCCCTGCTGGACGTCCTGCTGGGCGTAGGGGTTGTTCGCGTACGGGTTCTGCGCGTACGGGTTGCCCTGTGCGTACCCGGCCTGCGGCGCGGCGTTGAAGCCCGCGTAGCCGTTGTCGCGGCTGAACCCCCGTCGCGAGAAGACCGGGTTGCTGCTCCTCATTTCACTCCTCCATGGCCACCTCGCGCGGCCTTGGCATCAAGAGTAATGGATTGGCAAAGGAATGACCCTCGTACCTGGGGAGGATCTTTCCCTCGTCCTGCTGCGCAACACGCTACGCGGACCCCTCATTCCCGGCCATGGAGGGCTTCATTCCATGACGGAGTCGCGACATGCCCGGAACCGGGCGGAGATGCCTCAGGCGTCCAGCGGGAAGCCCGTGTAGGCCTCCGCCAGGTCGGTCTCGGCACCCCGGTGGGAGACGATGCGGCCGAGGCGGGCCAGCTGGAGCCGGGCGTCGAAGGGGGTGTCGGCGGGGCCGCGGTGCAGCAGGGTCGTCATGTCGTACGAGAACCGCTCGGCCTGCCAGACCCGGCGCAGGCAGGTCGCCGAGTAGGTCTCCACGAGGTCGGGCGAGCCGGTGTCCCGCTCGTGGACGAGGGCACGGGCGAGGGTGACGACGTCGCCGACGGCGAGATTCAGCCCCTTGGCACCGGTGGGCGGCACGATGTGGGCGGCGTCCCCGGCGAGGAGGACCCGGCCGTGCCGCATGGGCTCGTGGACAAAGGACCGCATGGGCGTCACCGACTTCTGGGTGACCGGGCCGCGCTCGAGGCGCCAGTCGTCGTCGGTCGCCAGGCGCCGCTCCAGCTCGTCCCAGACCGCCTCGTCGCTCCAGTCGCCGGCGTCCGTGCCCGCCGGGACCTGGAGGTAGAGGCGGGAGACGGACGGGGAGCGCATGGACAGGAGGGCGAAGCCGCGGTCGTGGCGGGCGTAGACCAGTTCGTCGTGGGAGGGCGCGACGTCGGCGAGTATGCCCAGCCAGGCGTAGGGGTAGGTGCGCTCGTAGACCCGGGAGGAGGAGGCGGGGAAGACACCGCGGGTCACCCCGCGGAAACCGTCGCAGCCGACGACGTACGCGCACTCCAGGACGTCCTCCCGGCCGGCGTGCCGGAACCGGACCCGCGGCCGCCCGCTCACGGCGCCCTCCACCGCCAGCGCCTCCGCCTCGAAGAGCAGCGGGCCGCCTTCCGCCAGCTGGAGGGCGATGAGGTCCTTGCAGACCTCGGTCTGGGCGTAGACGGTCACCGACCGGCCACCGGTGAGCCCGGGGAAGTCCACCCGGTGCCGGCGCCCGGCGAACCGCAGCTCGATACCGTCGTGGCGCAGGCCCTCGCGGTCCATCCGGGCCCCGGCGCCGGCCGCGCGCAGCGCGTCCACCGTGCCCTGTTCCAGGATCCCGGCGCGCTGGCGGTGTTCCACGTAGGCGCGGTCGCGGCTCTCCAGGACGACCGAGTCGATGCCGGCGCCGTGCAGCAGCCGGGCGAGCAGCAGCCCGGCGGGTCCGGCGCCGATGATGCCGACGGTGGTGCGCATCGGGTCGATCCTTCCGTGGGCGTGCGCCGACGCCCGCTGGGAGACACCGGAGTTCGCCTGGCGAAATCTCCTTCACACCGGCCTCCGAAGTCTCCGTCCGCACCCTCCCCCTGTCAACGGACGCGCACCGGCCGCCCGGCCCGCCGGAGGCGGCGGTGGCCGGGCGGCCGGTGCGGTCGGCTTCGGGCGCGATCAGCGGCGCGGCCAGCCGTCCAGGTGGCGGTGCAGGGTGACGTCGGAGTGCGGGTCGCCCTTCGGCGCGTTCGCGACGGCGTCGTGCAGGACGGCGGTGACCTCGGCGGCCAGCCCGTCGGCCTTCGTGCGCAGCTCGTCGGCGGGCAGCGTGGAGCGGCTCAGCGCGTCGAGCCGGTGGTGGATGTCCGCGAGCTTGCCCCGCGCGGTGCCGTCGAGGAGCAGCGGGTTCGGGGTGGAGACCACGAACTGGTAGGCGCCGGCCAGGGTCTGGCAGCCCGTGCACTCCTTGTTCGCGGCGTCGCTGAGGTTCACCGCGTTCAGCCGCGTGTGCTCCCCGGCGATCGTGACGATCTGGAAGGACAGCGCGACCGAACGGCAGTGGTCGTCCGCCGAGCAGCCGGCCGAGACGGCGTTGGCCTGGTTGCGGACGGCGGCGGCGTTGACCTTGCCGAACTGCCGGACCGTGAACGAGTCCCGGATCTGGGTGTGGTGACCGCGGTCGGCGTGGCTGAAGACGTGGTCGGAGGCGAACGCGGCGTGCGGCATCGCGGTGGCCGCCTGTGCGGGCACGGCGGTGGCCGCGCCCGCGACCCCGGCGGCGAACAGGCCGATCCGGACGGCCCGCCGGGTGAGCGGACCTTGGGTGGTGCGTGGTTTTCGGTGACTGCTCATGGATGCTCCAGTGCTCCTGTGCTTCTGCGATGAGTGGTTCGGTGGCCGGACGCGGGCCCGAGCAGCTCGTCAGGACGCGACCGGTGCCGGGTCGGCCGTGTCGCTGGGCGGCGGCGGGGTCGCCGAGGGCGTCGAGGACTCCGGGACGCTCTCCGAAGGTGTGGGCGACGGCTCGGGCTGCGGCGCGCCGGTCCCGTCGGACGGCGAGGGCGCCGGGACGACGGCCGTCGACCCGCTGGACGGCACCGGTGACCTGGAGGCCTTCCCGCCCGTCGCGCCGGGCGCCGAGGCGGACGGCGACGCCGAGGCGGACGCCTCCCGCGAGGACTCGGCCGGCGACGGCCCGGTGCTCGCGCCGGGCGTGCCGCCCGGCGCACCGGAGGCCGGGGCCGACGGGTCGCCGGGATCCGTGGACCGGCCCGGGGTGTCGGCCTGCCGGGCCGGCGGTGCCTCGGTCGGCACCCCCGGCTGCAGGATCGGCGCGATCGGCGGCTGCTTGGGCAGCGGCTTCGGCGTCACCCCGGACACCCAGGCGTAGCTGAGCCCGGTGAGCCCGACGAGCACGAGGGCGCAGACCGTCAGCCGCAGCGCGGGCCGGCCCTCGGTGGTGCGCTTCGCGGCCCGGACGAGCCGCCCGCCGATCTTCACGGACAGGTAGACGACACCGGCCATCGGGCAGAGCAGCATCACGCTGCCGATCGTCCCGACCAGCCCCTCGACGATCTTCCCGTCCACGAACGCCGAGCCGGTCCCGACCAGTTGCTCGGTCAGGGAGCGGACCATGGTGGTGAGGATCCGCGGCAGGTTCCACAGCGCGTACCCGAGTTCACCGATGATCAGCGGGACCATCGTCAGCACCCAGGTGGCGACGATGGTGCGCGCCGACTTCTTCAGCCCGGCGACCTCCTCGCGGGCCTTGTCCCCCCGCGGTCCCGGCACCAGTGCCAGCAGGATCGGCCTGATCTTGCCGTACAGGTCCGGGACCCCGGCCAGGTCGCCGAGGATGTAGTAGCCGTCCAGCCGCACGGCCGGCATCAGCTGTTCGAGGATCTCGAAGTGGCCGAGGTAGACCGCGGCCAGGAAGAACTGCGCCCCGGTGGCGAAGTAGGCACCGGCCATCGCCAGCATGAAGACGATGTTGAAGTAGACGCCGCCGAGGTCGGTGCGCAGCCGCCCGGCCCGGCCGATCCGGTAGACGTCGGTGACGTCGGTGTACATCGACGGCCAGATGAGGAAGAGCCCGCACCCGATGCAACCGGGGCGGGCTCCGCCGTATCTGCACGCGGAGGCGTGGCCGAACTCGTGGAAGACGAGGGAGGCCACGGTGAGCACGAAGACGACGAGGATCAGGACGGGCTGGTCGAGCACCTGCAGGACGGGTTCTATCGCCCCGAAGAATCCGAACAGCCAGACGTCCATCGCGACGACCGCGGCCAGCACCAGGGCCACCACCACCGGTCGGTGCAGCCAGGCCAGCGAACGGGCGATCTTCGCCGTCCGCCGCTCGTCGAAGATGACCCGGTGGCCCTTGAGGGCGAGCAGCAGGTCGGAGCGCGGGGCGTCGACCTCGTCGTCCTCCTGGCCCTCGGGGACCGTCACGCCGAGCGGTTCGAGCTTCTTCTCGACGAGGAAGCGGATGTTCTCCCCGCTGACCTCGCGGCCGAAGCGTGCGCTGACCCGGTGGGCGATGGCCTCCACGTCGCGCACGCCGTCGACCGACGACGCCACCAGGTACAGCAGCCTGGACAGCTGCACGACCTGCCCGTCCCCCCGACGGGCGATGTACTTGGGCTCGGTGAATCCCGATCCCTGGTACTCGCCGTGCAGCTTCAGTCCCGCGCTCAGCCGCGGGACGGTCGGCGGTGGCTCGACCACCGGCAGGTTGCCCGTCGCGACCTGCTCGTAGGTGACCGGCCAGCCGCCGGGTCCGGGCACCGGGCCCGTGTCGTGCAGTGCGGCGGTCCCGTCTCCGAGCACCGTCATGTGTGGTCTCCCCCCGGATCCCGCATGCAGTTCCCCCCTGGGCGCCCTGGGGCGCCGGCCGTGAGCGCCACCGCCGGGGCGACGGCGGTGGCGCTCCCGGGTACTACTGGGTGACGCTGATCGACTGCGCGGCGGACGAGCTGGCGGCCGACCACGCGGAGTGGTCGTTCAGCGCGGCGGACTGGTTGGACGCCTCGATGTTGGCGACGTGCTTGGTGACGTTGACCGTCTTGCCGAAGCTGAACTTGAGCTTGCCGAGGGCCTCGCGGCCCGGCAGCAGCTCGGCGGACTCGTTCTCCAGCTCGTTCATGTCCATGCTCATGACGGATGTCCTTTCGTTTCCTGCGCGATCAGGGTGAGGTCGACGCCGGCGCCGTGCGCCGGCGCGGTGTTACTGGTGAACGCTGATGGTCTGGGCGGCGCCGGAGTCGGCCACCGACCACGACGAGTGGTCGTTCAGGGCGGCGGACTCGTTGGCGGCGCTGATGTTGGCGACGTGCTTGGTCACGTTCACCGTCTTGGTGATGCCGAACTTCAGCTTGCCCAGGGCCTCACGGCCCGGCAGCAGCTCAGCGGACTCGGCCTCGAGCTCATGGGCGTCCATCATGATCGCTTCCCCCTCAGGGATAGACATTTCCGATCGGACCGAGTCAGGTTCCCCCCGGACTCTGTCCAATCTGGTCGGACGTGCTGTCCAACGAGATTGGACACTAGGCCCTCGGGAACCCGCCGCGCAACCCCTTCCGGAAATCACCCGCTCGGCCGATCGGCTACCCGACCGTAGAATCGGCCGGGACATGGCGGGACTCCGCAGGCGGCGAGCAGGAAGTGACGGTCAGTGGCCAACGCACTGCAGCAGTTGATCCGTGAGCACCTCGACCGCAAGGGCTGGTCCTACGGTGACGTGGCGCGGCGCGGCGGTGTCCCCCGCTCCACCGTCCACCACCTGGCCACCACCGAGCGAGTGGTCCGCATGCCCCAGACGACGACCCTGGAGGGGCTGGCCAAGGGGCTGGAACTCCCGCTGGAGAGCGTGCGGCGGGCCGCCGCCGAGGCGTGCGGCATCCACGTGTACGACACCTCGCCGGGCGCGGAGCCGCAGGGCGCCGCCGACCCCGAGGTCGCGCTGCTCATCGCGAGCGTCCAGAAGCTGTCGGCGGACGACCGCCGCCACGTCACGGCCCTGGTCGAGTCCCTGCTGGACCGTTCCTCCGGATCCGCCGAGGAGAAGTGACCGCCCCCGGACCGCCGCTCGAACGGTATCGGACGTTCTTTCGCCAAGTCGGAAAAAGAATCCGACTCCGCACGAAACCGTGAAGATCCAGGACTAGTCTCTCGTCCTGCCCGGGACGCGAGAGCCGCACGACCACGGGCTCTCAGGGGGACATGTGTTGTTCGTGCACGGCGGACCGGCGACGGCTGTGGTCCGAGGACCCGAGGGCGAGTCCGTCGTCCTGCTCTCCGGCGAACTGCCCGAGGTGCTCACCGAGGCGTCGGTCACCGAGCTGCTGGACCTGGCCGCCGCCATCCTGGACACCGGCGAACTGACCCTCTTCGCGGAATGCCTGCACGCGCTGCGCCGCAACGGCATGCGGGCGGGCCGCCGCATCGAGGTCGACGGCGCGGTCCTGACCGTCTACGAGGGATGAGCCGGATCATCGGGCGTCGCAGCAGACCGGCGGGCTCCACGCCCGGTGGAGTCGGCCGGCGGCGAACTGCCCGCCCGAACCCCCACCCCCGTCTCCCTTTCCTTCAGTCCCTGGTCAGTTGGCGATCGCCCGCGGCCACGCTGTCCGGCACCGCGTCGCCCCGGCCGGCCAGGGCGCGCTCTCCCCACCGCACGACCGGCACCATCGCCAGGCCGGCCGCGACGAACAGGGCGCCGAGCAGGATCCAGCCGGGCGCGCCCCAGTAGACGAGCAGTCCGGTCAGCGCGAGCGGGCCGACGATCTCGGCCACCGTCAGCCCGGACCCGAAGAACGCCTGGTACTGGCCGTGCTTGCCGTCGGGCGCGAGACCGAAGCTGATCTCCCAGCTGCCGGCCATCTGCATCATCTCGCCGACCGTCTGCACGCCCGCGGCGGCGATCAGCAGCAGCACCGCCGACCAGGCGGAGTCACCGCTGCCGGAGAACGCGAAGACGACGCAGCCCACGCCGAGCAGCAGCCCGCCGCGCACCACGTAGCGCGCCCCGCTCGCCAGGTCGGTCACCCCGCGCGCCACGCGCACCTGGAGGACCACGACGGCGAGCGTGTTGAGCACGAACATCACCGACAGCACCCACTTGGGGGCGTCGGTGTGCCCGACGATCCACAGCGGCAGCGCCACGTCGATCAGCGGCACGTGCAGCACGAGGACCAGGTTGAGCAGGCTGACGGCGACGTAGGGCCGGTCCCGGAACACCGTCTTCGTCCGCTCGCCGCCGGCGGGCGCCGGGGTGGGCGCGACGGGCGGCACCCGCCACAGCACCGCCGCGGCCACCGCGAAGGCCGCGGAGTTGAGCGCGAACGCCGCGAGGTAGGCGCCGCGCGTGTCGAAGAGCAGCACCACGCCGCCGAGCGCGGCACCCACGGAGAGCCCGGCGTTGTAGCCGGCCTGGAGGACGGCGCGGACCTTGGTGAGGTTCTCCTTGGGCACCACTCCGGCCAGCAGCGCCTGCTGGGCCGCGGAGCCGCTGCGCTGCCCGACCGCGTACAGGCACGCCGACAGCACGAACAGCGGGAAGGAGCGCAGCACCAGGTACGAGCCGACGGCCACCGCCGCGCACAGGAAGAAGAACACCGCCGTCCCCCGGGCCCCGCGGCGGTCGGCCAGGTGTCCCAGCGGCACACTCAGGGCCAGCGCCACCGTCCACGCGATGGTCAGTCCGAGGCCCAACTGCGCCGCGGACAGGCCGACCACCTGGGTGAAGAACAGGGCCGCCGTCACGTAGTACGCGCCGTCGCCGGTCCTGCTGATCAACTGGGCAAGGGCGAGCGTGCGCGCCGGTCCGGCCGGAGGGACGAGGCTTTTCGGGTTCATGTGGCTCCTTGGGCGGGCCCGCCGGGTCGTGGGCTCACCGGTGCAGTCGGAAAGGAGGCGGGCAGACCAGGGCGCCGGCCACGCGTGGGCGCCTCACCGCCCGGTGCACCCTGGCCACCGGCGCGTCCGCCGCCAGCAGCGGCGGCATGACGGAGCGTCCGAAGACCAGGGGGTGTGTCCGAAGACCAGGGGGTCGGCGAAGTCGCGCCGCACCCGCACGTCCTCCTCGCCGGGCGGGACGACGAACCCGCCGGCGCAGCCGGGGGCCTCGGACAGCCAGCCGACCAGCGCCACGTTGGCGGCCGGTCCGCCGGTGAAGCCCTCGTGGGTGTGACCGGCGCCGTGCGGGACGCGGGCGACGACGCGGCCGGGTGCGGGGATGACGCTGCCCGTGGCCGTGCCGCCCTCGGTGCCAACCGCCGCCGAGAGGCGGCAGCCGCTGCGCAGGAGCGATGTACGGGGTGCCTGGTCGGGGGCGGTGTGCGGGACGGTCAGGATGTTCCCTTCGGGTCGGTCCGGGAGTGTGACGTGGAGGAAGGCGTGGAAGGCGTGGAAGGCGTGGGAGATACGGGCTCATGACAGCCGGATGTCCGGCCGCCGACACCTCGGCCCGCCTGTCCCCCGCCCTGCGGACGGCCAGGGGCCCGAGTTCGTCTCGGTCGACGTCGCACCGTGAGCGAAACACACCCGCGCGGGCGTCCCCAACGCTTTTAGCTCCCGCTAAAACCGACCTAGGACCGCCGTCCCCGGCGGTTTCGCCGTCCGCTCGCGCGAGCGGCGCTCAGGCCGAGTGGCGCCCGGCGCCGGGCGCCACGGCGCCGCGTACGAGCGTCTCGCCGGTCTCGGTGAGGGAGTGGATGACCCGCCGGCCGTGGCGCCGGCTGGTCACCAGGTCGCACTGGCGCAGCACGGCGACGTGCTGGCTGATGGCGCCGGGGGTGACGTTGACGGCCTCGGCGAGGTCGCCGGTGGAGGCGGGTACCAGCAGGGCCTCCAGCACCGCGGAGCGGACGCCGCCGAGCAGCGCGGCCAGCGGGCCGGGCCGGTCGGAGGTGTGCCGGTGCCACATCTCCTCGACGCCCGTCCTCGGGTAGACGATCATCGACTGCTGCGGGGGCGTCATGGTGAGCACCTCCGGCCCGCAGAACACGCTCGGTACGAGCACGATGCCCCGGCCGCCCAGCTCCTCCTGGTAGTCGTAGGCGCTGCGGACCGTGAGTTCCTGGTCCCGCCAGGCGATGCGCGGGTTCAGGGAGGAGAAGACGGGGGCGGCGCCGGAACCCTCTATCACCTGCATGCGGGAGCGGATGTCGGACTGCAGTCCGCCGTGCAGCCGCCGCCAGTGCGGCTCCAGCGCGAGGTCCCAGTAGGTCTGGAGCAGATCGGTGATCAGGGCGATGGCCTGGGCCGGCTGGGCCAGCATGTGCCGGTGCAGCGGGGCCGCCTCCTGACGCCAGGTCACGGGCGTGCCGGGGTCGGCGGCCATCCAGGACACCTCGGCGACGAAGTGTTCGCTCGGGGTGGCGCGGACCATCCCCAGCTCTTCGGCGATCTTCCGGGGCCCGGTGCCGTCCGGCGGCGGGGTGAGGAAGTCCGGGACGTATCCGCTGGGCGGGATCAACGCGCGGAGCGGCAGGAGGTCCACGGTCCGCAGCCGCGCGCGGACGTCGTCGGCCCACGGCTGGTGCCGCCTTCTGCGCTCGGCCGAGCCCAGCATGCGGATGCTGTATACGGCCTCCCCCAGCGGAGAGGGCGAGAACCGAACCCTTGCGATGTCGTCCGCGGTCGCCGAGAAGCGGATCATGTTTCCCCCATGTCCCCGTTGACGCCGCTCCGGTAGAGGGCGCAGCGGCACAGGGAAGACGATAGGACGCCGCGGTGACAGCCGAGGACCTCCGGCGCCAACCGGACGTACGGCAAGGAAAGGTGTGATCAGAGCGAAAGTGCCCGGAACCGGACTTGAACCGGTACGCCCGCGAGGGGCAGCGAGGTTTAAGCTCGCCGTGTCTGCATTCCACCATCCGGGCAGGCCATGGGCTTCGCAACGAGATTCCGAGCCTATCGGGAGGCGTCCCCCGAACAGCCGACGGACGACCCGATGTTGTCTTATTTTATTGACGTCTGAGGGTGCATCAGCCACCGGAACGGGCCATCCGCACTTGCCAATAGCGTTACGCGCGGTGGGTGCGCACGTACGTGGAATGACGGAATTTCACCGTCCGAACAAGGGGGCTCCACCTGTTCTCGACGGACGGACCTCAGGGTCCGCCGTCATCCCCAGGTATGACGCGACGCCCTCCGGTCCCCCCTCGGTCGCCCCCCGGAACCGGAACTGCGGCTGACTACACGGGCCCGTACGGCCGGGACGATGGTCACGTCCCCATGAACGCCGTCGTCCCGACAGGAGCGCCCTTCCGTGTCCACCACACCCTCCCCCCGACTTTCTCCGGGGGTGCCCGCAGCCGACCGGCGGACCACCTCCGTGGCCGCCCGTGCCACGGAACTGTCCAAGATCTACGGGCAGGGTGAGACGCAGGTCGTCGCCCTGGACCGGGTCACCGCCGAGTTCCGGCAGGCCGAGTTCACCGCGATCATGGGGCCGTCCGGCTCCGGCAAGTCCACGCTGATGCACTGCGTGGCCGGCCTCGACACCTTCTCCTCCGGCTCCGTGCGCATCGGTGACACCGAACTCGGCTCCCTGAAGGACAAGCAGCTGACCAAGTTGCGCCGGGACAAGATCGGGTTCATCTTCCAGGCCTTCAACCTGCTGCCGACGCTGACCGCGCTGGAGAACATCACCCTCCCGATGGACATCGCGGGGCGGAAACCGGACAAGCAGTGGCTCGACAACGTGATCCAGATGGTCGGCCTGAGGGACCGGCTGAGCCACCGGCCCGCGCAGCTCTCCGGCGGCCAGCAGCAGCGCGTCGCCGTGGCCCGCGCCCTCGCCTCCCGCCCTGAGATCATCTTCGGTGACGAGCCGACCGGAAACCTCGACTCCCGCTCCGGCGCCGAGGTGCTCGGCTTCCTGCGCAACTCCGTGCGGGAGCTGGGCCAGACCGTCGTCATGGTCACCCACGACCCGGTGGCCGCCTCGTACGCGGACCGGGTCGTCTTCCTCGCCGACGGCCGGATCGTCGACGAGATGTTCAAGCCGACGGCGGACGGGGTCCTCGACTTCATGCGCCAGCTGCCCGGCAGCGGTCCGCAGACCTCCGAGCCCGTCGCGAAGGGCCGGACCAGCTGATGTTCCGCACCGCTCTGCGCAACGTCCTCGCGCACAAGGCCCGGCTGCTGATGACCGTCCTCGCCGTGCTGCTCGGCGTGGCCTTCGTCTCGGGCACCCTGGTCTTCACCAACACCATCTCCGACGCGTACCAGAACAGCTCCGCCAAGGGCTTCGACGGCGTCGACGTGGCCGTACGGGCCAAGTACCAGGACTCCAAGGGCGATCAGGTCGGCAAGACCCCCGACCTCACCCAGGCGCTGCTGGACCGGGCCGCGAAGGTCTCCGGGGCCGCCTCCGCCACCGGCGTGGTCTCCGGCTTCACCGCGATCGCCGACCAGCACGGCAAGCTGATCGGCAGCGGCTGGCAGTCCCAGGGCGGCAACTACTGGGGGGCCCGCGACTCCCGCTACCCGCTGGTGAGCGGCCACGCGCCGAAGGGCGCGAACGAGGTGCTGATCGACTCGAAGACCGCCGAGCGGGCCGGCTACAAGGTCGGCGACACCGTGCGCATCTCGGTGAACGGACCGGTCCTGAAGCCCACCGTGGCCGGCGTCTTCACCACCGACGACGGCAACGTCGCGGCCGGCGGCAGCCTCGCGCTGTTCGACACCGCCACCGCGCAGCGGCTGTTCGGCACCGAGGGCGCGTACGACGAGATCGACGTGACCGCCAAGTCCGGCACCGGACAGGCCGCCCTCAAGGCCCAGCTGGACCGGGCGCTGCCGAAGAAGCTCGTGGAGACCACCACCGGGCAGAAACTCGCCGACGACCAGGCCGAGGCCATCTCCAGCAGCATGAGCGGCCTGCGCCAGGGCCTGCTGGTCTTCGCCGGCATCGCGCTGTTCGTCGGCACGTTCATCATCGCCAACACCTTCACCATGCTGGTCGCCCAGCGCACCAAGGAGCTGGCGCTGCTGCGCGCGGTGGGCGCCTCCCGCCGCCAGGTCACCCGCTCGGTGCTGATCGAGGCGTTCGTGGTCGGCGCGGTGGCCGGGGTCGCCGGTCTGCTCGCCGGTATCGGCATCGGCGCCGGACTGCGCGCGCTGATGGGCTCGTTCGGCGCGACCGTGCCGGACGGTCCGCTGGTCATCAGCCCCGGCACGGTGGTCGCCGCCCTCGCCGTCGGTGTCGTCATCACCATGCTCGCCGCCTGGCTGCCCGGCCGCCGGGCCGCGAAGATCCCGCCGGTCGCCGCGATGAGCGCCCTGCACGCGGCCCCGACCACCAAGTCGCTGGTGCTGCGCAACACGATCGGCGCCCTGTTCTCCGCGGCGGGCGTCGCGGTGATCCTGGCGGCGACCACGATGAACGGCAGCGACGGCCAGGCCCCGATGGGGCTCGGCGCGGTCCTCCTCATCATCGGCGTCTTCGTGCTGACCCCGCTCCTGTCCCGCCCGCTGATCGCGGCCGCCGCCCCGCTGCTGCGCGGGTTCGGCGTCGCCGGGAAGCTGGCCCGGCAGAACTCGGTGCGCAACCCGCGCCGTACCGCCGCGACCGCCTCCGCGCTGATGATCGGCCTGACGCTGATCACCGGCATGACGGTGATGGCCGGCAGCCTGCAGAAGTCCATCGACAAGATGGCCGGCTCGGCGATCCGCGCGGACTACGTCGTCTCGATGGCCAGCGGGAACGCGCTCTCGCCCGACGTGGCACGGAAGGTCGCGGCCTCGGACGGAGTGACCGAGAGCAGCCCGCTGCGCAACGCGGCCTCCCGGATCGACGGCGACACCGAGTTCCTGACCGGCGTCAACGGCTCGGCGATCGGCAAGCTGACCGACCTCACGGTGGACAGCGGGTCCTTCAAGGTCGGCGGCTCGGACGTGGTCGTGGACGACGACACCGCCAAGTCGCACGGCTGGAAGGCGGGTTCGGCCTTCACCGTGCACTTCGAGGACGGCAAGTCGCGGCGGATGACCGTCGCCGGGGTCTACCAGGGCAACCAGATGATCCACGGGATCATGCTCGACAACGCGGTCCTGACCCCGCACCAGAAGGACCCGGCCGACATGCAGGTCATGGTCAAGACGGCGGACGGGGCGTCGGCCGCGGCCAAGGACGGCCTGGAGAAGGCCCTCGGCTCCAACCCGGCGATCGAGGTCCAGGACAAGCAGGACCTGTCCGACTCCATCGCGAAGGCGTTCACGCTGATCCTGAACATGGTCTACGGCCTGCTCGCGATGGCGGTGATCGTCGCGGTCCTCGGTGTCATCAACACCCTGGCCATGTCGGTCTTCGAGCGGCAGCAGGAGATCGGCATGCTCCGCGCGATCGGCCTGGACCGCAAGGCGGTCAAGCGGATGGTCCGGCTGGAGTCCCTGGTCATCTCGCTCTTCGGCGGCGTGCTGGGCCTCGGGCTCGGCGTGTTCTTCGGCTGGGCGGCCGGGCGGCTGGTGGGCGCGAAGATGCCCACCTACGAACTGGTCCTGCCCTGGGAGCGGATGGCGCTCTTCCTGGTGCTGGCCGGCGTGGTCGGTGTCCTGGCGGCGCTGTGGCCGGCCCGGCGCGCGGCCCGGCTGAACATGCTGGCGGCGATCAAGTCCGAGTAGCCGCGGCCACGGCGAAGGGGCCCCGCACCAGCCGTGCGGGGCCCCTTCGCCGTCCTGTGGACCTACCGGTTCCAGGTGCGGGCGCGCAGCGGCAGTCCGGACCCGCCGGACTCGGGGGTCCGGACGGCGAGGACCTGGTTGACGCCGATCCGGTTGCGTTCGAAGGCGAGGGCGGAGGCGGCCATGTACAGCCGCCAGACCCGGGCCCGCCCGGGGCTGGTGAGCCGTACCGCCCGCGCCCAGTCGGCCTCCAGGTTGGCCACCCAGCGGCGCAGGGTGAGGGCGTAGTGCTCGCGGATCGACTCCACGTCCCGCACCTCGAAACCGGCCCGCTCCAGCTGCGTGACGGTGGTGCCGATCGGGGCCAGCTCACCGTCGGGGAAGACGTACGCGTCGATGAACCGGTCGACGTGGTACGCCTGCTCGTCGCGCTGCGGGCGCCGCGCGATCTGGTGGTTGAGCAGCCGGCCGCCGGGCTTCAGCAGCGCGAACAGGTCGCTCGCGTACTCCAGGTACTTCGCGGCGCCCACGTGCTCGGCCATCCCGATCGACGAGATCGCGTCGTACGGCCCGTCACGGACGTCCCGGTAGTCCTGGACCCTGATCTCCACCCGGTCGGTCAGACCCTCGTCGGCGACCCGTTTACGGGCGTACACGGCCTGCTCCTGGGACAGGGTCACCCCGACGACGCTCACGCCGTGCTCGCGGGCCGCGTGGATCGCCATCGAGCCCCAGCCGCAGCCGACGTCGAGCAGCCGCTGACCGGGGTTCAGACCCAGCTTGCGGCAGACGAGTTCCAGCTTGTCGCGCTGGGCGGTCTCCAGGGTGCCGCCGTCCTCCCAGTACGCGCAGGAGTACACCATGGACGGCCCGAGGACCGTCTCGTAGAAGTCGTTGCCGACGTCGTAGTGGTGGCTGATGGCCTGTTTGTCGCTGCGGCGGGTGTGCAGATGGCCGCGTCTGCGCATCTCCTCGCGGGGCGGGGCCGGCGGGAGGGGCGGTCCGGCGAGCCTGAGCAGCTCCCGGACGGCGGACCGCACCTCGGGGTCGCGCAGGGCCTGGCCGAGGGTACGGCTGTCCTCCCCGCGTTCCCAGATCAGCCCGGACATCTGCGCCAGGGCGCCGTACAGGTCGCCCTCTATGTCCAGGTCGCCCGCGACCCAGGCCCGGGCCATGCCCAGTTCGCCCGGCTTGAACAGCATGTAACGCAGGGCACGGCGGTTGCGGATCACGATCGCCGGGGCGTCCGGCGGTCCCGCCTGTGATCCGTCCCAGGCCCGCAGCCGTACCGGGAGCGGAACTCCCAGCACCTGCTCGGCAACACTCCTCAGCCGCGACGCGGCGTCGGCCATGGCGCACACCTCCAAGACGACGATCCCGGATGCCGGTTACCACGTAAACACCGTGAGGGCAGCATCGCAGTCCCGCAAAGGAGTTACGACTGGGCAAAACAGCTGTAGCGGCCATGCAGTTGCGGGCGGGCCCGGGAACGCCGAAGGACCTCCCGCACCACGGATGGCGGGAGGTCCTTCGGTCGGTACGGCGGCCCGGGGCCGTGGCGGGCGGCCACGGCCGGGCGGGCCCGGCGATCCGGGCTAGGAGGCCTTGGCCTTCTCCTCGGTCTTCGGGGCGGCGACCGGAGCCGGCTTGGCGGCCTCGTAGAACTCCTCGCGGGGGTTCTCCATGGCACCCAGGGACACGACCTCGCGCTTGAGGAACATGCCGAGCGTCCAGTCGGCGAAGACGCGGATCTTGCGGTTCCAGGTCGGCATCGCCAGACCGTGGTAGCCACGGTGCATGTACCAGGCCAGACGGCCCTTGACCTTGATCTTCGTCTTGCCCAGGACGATCATCGCGACGCCCTTGTGCAGACCCAGACCGGCGACCGCGCCCTTGTTGGCGTGGCTGTACTCCTTCTGCGGGAAGCCCCGCATGCCGGAGACCACGTTGTCGCCGAGGACCTTGGCCTGACGGAGCGCGTGCTGCGCGTTCGGCGGGCACCAGGCGTTCTCGACGCCGGCCTTGCGGGCGGCGACGTCCGGCACCTGGGCGTTGTCGCCCGCGGCCCAGATGTAGTCGGTGCCCTGCACCTGGAGGGTCGGGGCGGTGTCCACGTGACCGCGCGGGCCGAGCGGCAGACCGAAGCGGGCGAGCGCCGGGTTCGGCTTGACGCCGGCGGTCCACACGATCGTGTTGGAGTCGACCTCCAGGCCGTTCTTCAGCACGACGTGGCCGCCCACGCAGGAGTCCATCGAGGTGGAGAGGTAGATCTCCACACCGCGGCTCTCCAGGTGCTCCTTGCCGTAGAGGCCGAGCTTCGGGCCGACCTCGGGAAGGATCTTGTCCGCGGCGTCGACGAGGACGAAGCGCATGTCCTCACGGGACACGTTCTTGTAGTACTTCGCCGCGTCGCGGGCCATGTCCTCGACCTCGCCGATGGTCTCCGCGCCCGCGAAGCCGCCGCCGATGAAGACGAAGGTGAGCGCCTTGCGGCGGATCTCCTCGTCGGTCGTGGAGTCGGCCTTGTCCAGCTGCTCCAGGACGTGGTTGCGCAGCCCGATGGACTCCTCGATGCCCTTCATGCCGATGCCCTGTTCGGCGAGGCCGGGGATCGGGAAGGTGCGGGAGACCGCGCCGAGCGCGATGACCAGGTAGTCGAAGGGCAGCTCGTACGCCTCGCCCACGAGGGGGGCGATCGTGGCGACCTTGCGGTCCTGGTCGATGGTGGTGACCCGGCCGGTGAGGACCTCCGCCTTCGGCAGCACGCGTCGCAGCGGGACGACGACGTGCCGAGGGGAGATGCTGCCGGCGGCGGCTTCGGGGAGGAAGGGCTGGTAGGTCATGTACGACCGGGGGTCGACGACCGTGACGGTCGCCTCGCCGTAGCGCATCTTCTTGAGGATGCGCCGAGCTGCGTACAGGCCTACGTACCCACCGCCTACTACGAGGATCCTGGGACGCTCCGTGGTGCTCATGGCATCGAGTATCCACCCGCCTCAGGGGGGGCGCTCGTGCGCCCCTTCACAAGGTTGCACAGGGGTCGTGCTACACTCCGCCGCCCACGTGATCCACGTCATGGTCGACCGTGGGAACCGACTTCCGATACGACCCGTTGTCAATGCCGTGTGAGCTGCTCCTCCGGGCATTCGGGGGACCCCTCGGGCGGCCGATGTCATCCGCGCGAACAGCTCCCGAAACACCCCTGAAACGCTCTCCTGAGCACGCGCGCGCGGCCGTTGAGCCCCCGAACGGTCCAACAGGACCCCCTGGACCCCCCACCTGCGCCGAATTCCTTGTGAAGAACTTCACGAAGTTTTCCGGCGGGGTGTCGTGGCACGGCGTGTCACAGGCCGTCCGGGACGCTCACCCGCCGCCCCCAGCGCTCATCCGAGGAGGTCGCGGGGGGTCGGCGGGGCGGCCGGGGACACCGGCCGCGGGGGTCAGGCGAGGGACCAGGCGATGCCGTCGAGGATGTCGTGCTCGCTCACCACGACCTCCGCCGCGCCGATCCGCTCCATGATCGACAGGAGCACGAGGGCGCCCGCGCCGATGACGTCGACGCGCCCGGGGTGCATGGAGGGGATGGCGGCACGCTCGGCGTGGGTGGAGCCCAGCAGCCGCGCGGTGATCTCCCGGACCCGCTCGTAGGGGATGCGGGAGTGGTGGATGGCCGCGGAGTCGTACTCCGGCAGCTCCTGGTGGATCGCCGACAGCGTGGTGACGGACCCGGCCAGGCCGACCAGGGTGCGCGCCTCGCGCAGTGGCACGGTCTGCTCCGCGAGGTCCAGGGCGCGCTCGATGTCGGCCCGTACGGCGGCGGTCTCCGCCTCGGTCGGCGGGTCGCTGACCCGGCCCTCGTGCACCAGGTGCCGTTCGGTCATGCGGACGCAGCCGACGTCCACGGACCGCGCGGCCCGCACCCGGTCGTCGCCGACGACGAACTCGGTGGAGCCGCCGCCGATGTCCACGACGAGGAAGGGGCGGGCGAGGTCGTCCCGGCCCGTCAGCTCCTTCGTCGCCCCGAGGAACGAGAACTCGGCCTCCTGGTCGCCGCTGATGACCTCCGGCTCCACACCGAGGATGTCCAGCACCCCGCGCACGAACTCGTCGCGGTTCTCGGCGTCCCGGGAGGCGGAGGTGGCCACGAACCGCAGCCGCTCCGCGCCGTACTCCTTGATGACGGCCGCGTACTCCCGGCAGGCCGCGAAGGTCCGCTCCAGCGCCCGCGGCGCGAGCCGCCCGGTCCGGTCGACGCCCTCGCCGAGCCGGACGATCACCATCCGCCGGTCCAGATCGACGAGTTCACCGGTCACGGGGTCGGCGTCGGCGACGAGCAGCCGGATGGAGTTGGTACCGCAGTCGATGGCGGCGACACGGGTCACTGGTCCTCCTCCCCGGACGGCGTCACGCACGCGCCCTTGGCCCACCACTCGGGCAGCAGGGCGATCGCCTCGTCGCCGAGCGGGTTCACGCCGGGTCCGGCGGCCAGCGAGTGCGCCACCAGCACGTGCAGGCACTTCACCCGGTCCGGCATCCCGCCGGCGCTGGGAAAGCCCGCCAGCACCTCGATCTCGTCCCGGCGCCGGACGTAGTCCTCGTGCGCGGCCCGGTAGGCCGCCGCCAGCTCCGGATCGCTCTCCAGCCGCGCCGTCATCTCCTTCATCACGCCGTTGGCCTCCAGAGTGCCGATGGCGGACGCGGCCTTCGGGCACGTGAGGTAGTACAGCGTCGGGAACGGCGTGCCGTCCGGCAGCCGGGGCGCGGTCTCCACGACGTCGGGCTGCCCGCACGGGCAGCGGTGCGCGATCGCCCGCAGCCCGCGCGGCGGCCGCCCGAGCTGCTGCTGGAAGGCCTCGACGTCGGCGTCGGTCGGCTCGGTGCGCGGAGTGGAGGGCGGAGGCGTGTGCATGACTGTGTTCTGTGCGGCTTTCTGTCGGTTCACTGATCGGACGCGTCGGACTTGTCGACGCCGTCCCAGACGTTCGCGTACCACGGCCGGTCGGCCGCGCCGAGGTAGGCGTGCGCCTGCTGGGCGGCAGCGGGGTCGATCACGATGTAGCCGGTCTCCCCGGGCATCACGTAGTGCAGCCGCTGCCGGATCTGCTGCTCGGCGTACGCGTCGTCCTGCCAGCGGGCCTTGACGTCCCGCAGCTGCTCGACCCGCTGCCTGGCCTGCTTCTGCTGACGCTCCTGGTCGGCGATCTCGGCCCGCTGGGAGACGTACTGACGCATCGGATAGGCGAGCGCGACGATCATCGTGCACAGCACGATCGCGAGCAGCGCGGCGCGCCCGGTGAGCCGGGAGCGCCTGGCCTGCCGCTTGGTCTGGGAGCGGTAGACCCGGGCCGCCGTCTGCTCGCCGAGCAGTTTCAGCCTGGTCGCGGTGGAGAACCGGTCCCGGTCCCTCACGGCCATGTCCCCGCCTCCCGTTCACACGCGCGTACGTCCCCGCACACGGTACGGGACCGGGTACGGGGACGTACGTACGACTGGCTAAGCCTTACCCTCTACGGGCCCTACGGCTCAGCCCTTGAAGCGCGGGAAGGCGCTGCGGCCGGCGTACACCGCGGCGTCGTCGAGGATCTCCTCGATGCGCAGCAGCTGGTTGTACTTGGCGACGCGCTCGGAGCGGGCCGGGGCGCCGGTCTTGATCTGGCCGCAGTTGGTGGCGACGGCGAGGTCGGCGATGGTGACGTCCTCGGTCTCGCCGGAGCGGTGGGACATCATGCACTTGAAGCCGTTGCGCTGGGCCAGCTCGACGGCGTCCAGGGTCTCGGTGAGCGAGCCGATCTGGTTCACCTTGACGAGCAGGGCGTTGGCGGCGCCGTCCTCGATGCCACGGGCCAGGCGCTCCGGGTTGGTGACGAACAGGTCGTCGCCGACGATCTGGACCTTGTCACCGAGCTTGTCGGTGAGGACCTTCCAGCCGGCCCAGTCGTCCTCGAACAGCGGGTCCTCGATGGAGACCAGCGGGTAGGAGGCGACGAGCTCCTCGTAGTACTCGGTCATCTCGGCGGCCGAGCGGGACTTGCCCTCGAACTCGTACTTGCCGTCCTTGTAGAACTCGGACGCGGCGACGTCGAGCGCGAGCGCGATCTGCTCGCCGGGGACGTAACCGGCCTGCTTGATCGCCTCCAGGATGAGGTCGAGCGCGGCGCGGTTGGACTCCAGGTTCGGGGCGAAGCCGCCCTCGTCGCCGAGACCGGTGGACAGGCCCTTGTTCTTCAGGACCTTCTTCAGGGTGTGGTAGACCTCGGCACCCCAGCGCAGCGCCTCGGAGAAGGACTCCGCGCCGATCGGGGCGATCATGAACTCCTGGATGTCCACGTTGGAGTCCGCGTGCGAACCGCCGTTGAGGATGTTCATCATCGGCACCGGCAGCAGGTGCGCGTTGGGGCCGCCCAGGTAGCGGAACAGCGGCAGGTCGCTGGCCTCGGAGGCGGCGTGCGCGACGGCGAGGGAGACGCCGAGGATGGCGTTGGCGCCGAGCGAGCCCTTGTTGTCGGTGGCGTCCAGGTCGAACATGGCCTGGTCGATCAGGCGCTGCTCGGTGGCGTCGTAGCCGACCAGCTCCGGGCCGATCTGCTCGATGACGGCGAGGACGGCCTTCTCGACACCCTTGCCGAGGTAGCGGTTGGGGTCGCCGTCACGGAGCTCGATGGCCTCGAAGGCGCCGGTGGAGGCGCCGGAGGGAACGGCGGCACGACCCGTGCTGCCGTCGTCGAGGCCGACCTCGACCTCGACCGTGGGGTTGCCTCGGGAGTCCAGGATTTCCCGGGCTACGACGACGTCGATGGACGGCACGAGCATCTCCTTCTTGGGATGTGACGCTGGTTGTGCGGGCGCACGCGGGCCTTGTCGGCCCTTGCTCAGCCTTGCGACTAGAGCCTAACCGCCCCGGACCCGTCAGACGGCCGACCGACCGGCCCGTGGACACACTGACGGTACTCATTGTTCATGTACGGAACAAAGGGGGGTCCGGTGAAAAACGGAAGAAGAGCGGGTCACGAAGAGGCCCGCGGGAGGCGGCCGCGGACACGGCCCCGCCCCGGTGCGTACGGGGGAGAACGCACCGGGGCGGGAGTCAGCCGGGGGGACGGGGGCGGCCCGCACGTGGACCTCGCCACGAGGACCACGGCCGCGCGGGGGCTGCGGTTGGGCGGGCCTACTTCAGGTGCAGCTGCTGGCCCGGGAAGATGAAGTCGGCGTCGTCGACGATGTCCTTGTTCAGCTTGAACAGCGCCTGCCAGCCGCCCTTGACCTTGTGCTTCTCGGCGATCGAGCTGAGCGTGTCGCCCTTGACGACCTTGTACTCGCCGTCGCCCTTCTTCACCTTCTTGCCGGTCGGGGTGGTGACCGTCTTCTTGGCGGCAGGACGCTCGGCGGAGCGGGAGGCGGCCTGGCTGTCGGTGGAGCGGGTGGCGGTGCCGCCGCCCGACGAGCTGCCGGAGCCGGAGGAGCTGGAGCCGCCGGTGTAGGCGGCACCGGACAGGCCCTTGCCGCAGACCGGCCAGGCGCCCTTGCCCTGCGCGGCGAGGACCTTCTCGGCGACCGCGATCTGCTGCGCCTTGCCGGCCTGGTTGGCCTGCGCGGCGTACTGCGTGCCGCCGTACGCGGCCCAGGTGGAGGCGGAGAACTGCAGGCCGCCGAAGTAGCCGTTGCCGGTGTTGATGGCCCAGTTGCCACCGGACTCGCACTGGGCGACGGCGTCCCACTCGGAGGCGGTGGCCGCGGAGGCGGTGCCGGTGGCCATCAGCGGAGCGGCGATGGCGACACCGGTGACGCCGGCGAGCGCGGCGACGCGGGTGGCCTTGGACGGACGACGGTGCTTGCCCTTGCCGGAAAACAGCATGGAGAATCCCCTCACCGACGCCTGCGAGGTGAGCTGTCGGGTTCGGGCCGGTTGAGTTGCCCGGCCGCACACCTCACGGTGCGCGGCTCCACCCCTAGCCGGACACGGCGGTCTCAACCACCGGTCCCGGCACCTACCTTGGGTCCCCCGCTCCTGCCTACGGCGCTTGACGCGACGACTGTTCCCGGGCAGCCGCTGGCAGGACTCGGCGTTGCGACAACCGGGGCTCGTGGTGACGAGCGGCCTCGACCGTAAACAGGCGATCAGGGGAATTTCAAAGATGATCAGGGCTTCTGAGACTCATCCCACACTTTCACCGAAACGGACATTCAACTCGAAGCGGGACGTCAACTCCCGCCGGTTTTGGCCCTATTCGGTGCCGAGTTTCAGGGTCTGACCGGGGGCGATGTCGTTCGGGTCGGTGCCGATGTCGGCCTTGTTGGCGGCGTAGAGCGCACGCCATCCGCCGTCCAGGTCAAGGGAGTCGGCGATGGAGGCGAGCGTGTCGCCGTCGCGCACGGTGTAGGTGTCCGCGCTCCGGGAGGCATGACGACCGGAAGACATCCCGCTCTGACCGTTTGTCACGCTTTCGTCCGCCGAGCCGCCACGGTGCTTGCCGCTGCTGCCGACCGCACCCGTGTCGACCAGATCCCAAGAACTGCCCGTCTGCCACGAATTGTCCGACTCGTCTGCTTCGGGGACGACCGGGTTCTCGCTCGCTTTCGAGCTGTCCGAGCCGCCCGTTCCCTTCCCCGCCGTCTTCGAGGAGGCGGCGGGAGCGTCCTTGCCGGAGCCCTTGCTCGCGCTCGGCGACGGCGTGACGGACGCGGAGTCCGAGGCGCCCGCCGAGGAGTCGGAGGGGCCGGAGTCCGGGGAGGCGGAGGAATCCGATGAACCAGAAGAAGAGGACGAATCCGACAGCCCGGAGGAGGAGTCGGCGGAGCCGGACGCGTCGCCCGAGTCACCGGCGCCCGTGTCGACGCTCACCGAGGCGTCGTCCGAGGAGAGCCCGGAGAGCAGGGCGCAGGTCCGCCACGGCTTGGTGCCCTGGTCGGCGAGGATCTTCTCGGCGACCGCGATCTGCTGCGAACGGCTCGCCTGGTCCGGCGTGCCGGCGTACTCCTGGCCGCCGTAGTGGTCCCAGTCGTCCTGGGACATCTGCAGGCCGCCGTAGTACCCGGTGCCCTCGTCCATGCTCCAGGAGCCGCCGCTCTCGCACTCGGCCACCCGGTCCCAGGTGCTGCCGTCGGCCGCGTTGGCGCTCGCCGCACCGAGGAGCGGAATGGCGATGGCCGAGCCGGTCACGCCGGCCGCGACGAGGAGCGCCGGAGCCTGACGGGGGCGACGGTGACGACCGTTCCCGGAGAGCATGCGGAGACCTTTCGAGCGACAGCGGTGACCGGCGCGACGGTCCTGCCGGCGCGCCGCACTGATGGGTGAAGGTATAGGCAGACGATCACTTGTCACAAGTTAATGCCGCGTAGATCACGTGAAGATCACATAGTTGAACCCTGGTCATCTTTACCGGTGATGGGCCCGGCGGGGGTGAACTCCACGGGGAGCGTGCGCAGTCCGCGCATGATGAGTCCGCCGCGCCAGCGCAGCTCGCTCTCCTCGGCCGCCAGCCGCAGGTCCGGCAGCCGGGTGAGCAGGGTGGCGAGCGCGCTCTGGCCCTCCAGGCGGGCCAGCGGGGCGCCGAGGCAGTAGTGGATGCCGTGGCCGTACCCGAGGTGCTGGTTGTCCCGCCGCGCCAGGTCGAGGGTGTCCGGCTCGGCGAACCGCTCCGGGTCCCGGTCCGCGGCGGCCAGCACGACCAGGACCGGGTCGCCGGTGGCGATGCGCTGCCCGCCGAGGCCGAGCGGCTCGGTGGCGAACCGCCAGGTGGCGAGCTCCACCGGCCCGTCGTAACGCAGGAGTTCCTCCACCCCGGTCTCCAGCAGCCCGCGCTCGCCCGCGGCCAGCGAGTCCTGCAGCCGGCGGCGCTGTTCCGGGTGCGTGAGCAGCGCGTACGTGCCGTTCCCGATGAGGTTGACCGTCGTCTCGAAGCCGGCGAACAGCAGGATGAAGGCCATGGCGGCGGCCTCGTTCTCGGTGAGGTGCTCGCCCTGGTCGGAGGCGCGGATGAGCCCGGAGATGAGGTCCTCGCCGGGAGCGGGCTCGGCGGTCAGCGCCTCGCGCTTGCGGTGGATCAGCTCGGCCAGGTAGCCGCGCATCTTCTTCACGGACCGCGCGACCCCGCCCCGCGGTCCGCCGCCGTGCCGGATCATCATCCCGGCCCAGTCCCGGAAGTCGTCCTGGTCCTCGCGCGGGACGCCCAGCAGGTCGCAGATGGCGTAGATGGGCAGCGGGAAGGCGAACTCGTGGATGAGGTCGGCCTCGCCGCGGCCGGCGAACCCGTCGATGAGCCGGTCGGTCAGCTCCTGCACCCGGGGCGCGAACTCCGCGACCCGGCGCGGGGTGAAGGCCTTGCTGACGAGCCGGCGCAGCCGGGTGTGGTCCGGCGGGTCGATGTTCAGCAGGTGCGTCATCAGCTCGGCCTTGCGCTCACCCGGGATCCCGGTCTTCCCCTTCGCGTGCGCGGGCTCGTCGTGATGCGCCGGGTTCTTGGACAGCCGGGGGTCGGCCAGGGCCTGCCGGGCGTCGGCGTAGCGGGTGACCAGCCAGGCCTCGACCCCGCTGGGGAGCCGCGTACGGTGCACCGGCGCGTGCTCCCGCAGCCAGGCGTAGGCGGGATAGGGGTCGGCGGCGAACTCCCAGGTGAAGAGTTCGGGGGCGGCGGTGGCGTCGGAGGCGGGCTGGTCGGTCACCTGATGACGGTATCCGGCGGCGTGCGCCGCCCGGACCGCGCGTCGTCGGTCCAGGCGAGGGGGGCCGCCCCCTCCCGGCCCCGTCCGCGGCGGTCCCTACGCGTCCACCCCTTCCGCCGCCCGTACCGCGTCCCGGTAGGCGCGGGCCGCCGTGCGCAGGGCCGCCTCCGGGTCGACGCCCTCCGTCTCGGCCCGTACCGCCAGGGCGAGCAGTTCGTAACCGATGCCCCGGGCCTGCGGGAGGGGTACGTCCAGGCCCGCCGTGTGCACCCGGGAGGCGAGCTTGGCGGCCAGGGCGAGTCCGGGCTGGGCGAGGGGCACCCCGTCGGTGACGGACGCGCGGCGCTTCTCGATCGCCTTCGTGCGCAGCCAGTGCTCCTTGACCTCCTCCGGGGTCGTGGCGGTCTCGTCGCCGAAGACGTGCGGGTGACGGTGGATGAGCTTCGTGACGATGCCGGCGGCCACGTCGTCGACCGAGAAGGGGGCCTCGGGGTCCTCCTCCGCGATGCGGGCGTGGAAGACGACCTGGAGGAGCACGTCGCCCAGTTCCTCGCGCAGTTCGTCGCGGTCGCCGGCCTCGATCGCCTCGACGAGTTCGTAGGCCTCCTCGATGGCGTACTTCGCCAGCCCCTCGTGGGTCCGCCGCGACGACCAGGGGCACTCCCGGCGGATGCGGTCCATGACCTGGACGAGGTCGAGGAGCCGGGCGCCGGGCAGGTCGTAGGAGGCGGGCAGCAGCTCCAGCTCGGGCATGGCGATCCGGCCGGAGCCCGCCATGCGGGCGAGGCCGTCGGTGAGCGCCGGCTCGCCCTCGCCCGTCGCGACCACCACCACCGTCCGGCCGCCGGCGCAGGCGTCGACCAGTTCCTCGGCGGTGGGCGCCGACTCGTCCACGGTGGCGCCGGCCTCGCGCAGGTAGGGCAGCTGCGGGTGGGCGCCGTCCGCGCACAGCACGCGGTCCGCCGAGCGCAGTGCCTGCCAGGCGGGCCAGGACAGCAGGCCGGGGGCGACCCGGTGGCTGGTGGTGAGCAGGACGATCCGGCCGGGGTCGGGGACGGGCGGGACGGAGGGCCGCGAGCTGGTGGTGTTCACGATCCGAACGTAACGCACCCGCGCCGCCCGCCCCGGGCGTTGTCCACAGGCCGGGGGTGATCAGGTGATCGTATGACCACCGGGTGTCCGGCCTGCCCGTCCTATGCCGTGGCCTGGGTCCCCGACGACGTGACCTCCCGGACCCACGGCGTCTTGGCGTCCACCCGGCTGCTCTTCTCGACGTCCCAGGCGCCGTAGCGCGGGTTGAGGTCGACGTGGAGTTCCTGGGAGGCCTTGGACAGGGCCTTCCAGAAGGCGGGCTGGCTGGTGTCGGTGCCCAGCCGCCTGGCGAGCTTCTGCGCCTCCAGCTGGAGGCGCAGGTTGTCGTCCAGGCGCTTGGGCGCGATGCCGTACTTCTGGAGCCAGGCGGTCTTCAGCGCCTCGGAGCCGCCGGCCTGCTGGGCGAGGCCGGTGCGCATCTGCTGGATCTCCTTGCGGGTGACGCTGATGCCGTTGTCCTGGGCGGCGCGGTGCAGCACCTGGTCGAGGACCATGTTGTGCAGGGTGTCCCGGGTCAGGCTGCTGGTGGCGGCGAGCACCTGCTGGTACTGCTGGTCGTCCGGCACCGCCGCGCGCTGTGCCTGGCGCACCTCGTTCACCCGGGTCTCCAGCTGGGCGACGGTGATCCGCCGGCCGCCGACGACGGCCGCCGCGCCCGGGTGCGCCTGGCTTCCGCAGGCGGACAGGAGGGGGACCGCGGTGGCGATCGCGGCGGACAGGACGAGCGCGGTGCGACGGCGGCGGTGCAAGGATGCCTCCCGAGGAGATTGTGCGACGGTGCACAAAGTCTTGCGGTGATCGATGGTAGGCAGTGGGCAAGCTCTGGCCAACCCATTCGACCAACGATTCACACGCGCATCCGGCACCGCCGCGCCACCCTCCGCAAGGGTTTGCGGTACGGACCGCCGCGGCGAACGGCCTCAGCCGGTGATCGCCACCGGGGCGTCCCACGCGTCACGGTCCACGGTGATCGTGTAACCGCCGCGGGTCTCCTTGCTGTTGACCATGTACTGGTGCGCCCGGCTGTGCCCGGTGAACTGGGTGGCGCCGAACGGCCAGTCCGCCGTCGTGGTGTTGTGCTTGTCCCACAGCGCGTACCAGAGGTTGCCCGGCAGGTCCGTCTTGTCCTCGGCGTTCGCGATGGCCTTGGCGCTGGAGCTGGTGAAGCCGTAGTAGCCCGCGCGGTAGGTCTTCGCACGCAACTGCTTGTCGAAGGAGCGCACGTAGGTGAGCACGGCGTTGTTGCACGCCGTGTTCGTCGTGTCGTACGCCTCCATGTCCAGGTAGATCGGGCTGCCCGCCTTCATGCCGAGGGCGGCCGCCTTGGCGACGGCGTCGGTGGCGTCGGCCGTGCCCAGGGAGGCCGCGTTGGCGGTGGTCATCTTCTCCGGGCTCGAACCGCTCTGGCAGGACGGCTGGGCGCCGACGTAGAGCGGGATGAGCTTCCAGCCCGTCGCGGTCACGGACTTGACCCAGGAGGCGGTGAGGTTGGGCTGGGCGCAGCCGCGGTTCTTGCCGCCGACGTAGACGGCGGCGGCCCCGTAGAGGCCGCCGTACCAGGCCTTCATCGCGGCCGCCGAGGGCGCGGCGCAGGTGTCGAACGCGCGGCCGGTGTAGGTCTTCTGAGCGGGCCAGGTGGTGGCCGCCATGGAGGTCTGCGCGGCGATCCCGGCCCCGGCGACGACCGCGGCTCCCGCGACGCCCCACGTGATGTATCTGCGCTTCTTCGACTGCCGATGGCTGGACATGCCGTGACTCCACCCCTGAATTTCCGTGTCCGTGCCGCGCGAAAAGGCCACGCGGAAAGCAGATGCAGTATGAACGGTGGGCGGACTAGCCCCGCACCTGCCCCAGCCACTGCAGCGTCCGCCGGATCTCTCCGGCCATCGGATGGCCGGGCCCGTGCAGCCGTTCGACGTCGAACAGCAGCCGGGTGAAGGTCTCCTGACCGGCCGGGCGGTCGCCGAGCGCGAGCAGCAGGTGCCCGATCCGGCGCCGCACGTCGTGCGCGAGCTGCGGGTCGCCGGCCACGTACTGGTTCTCGTAGTACGGCAGCAGCGAGCGGTACTCGGCGAGCGCCGCGGCCGGTTCGCCGAGCTGCTCCAGGCACTGGGCGGTGTCGTAGCGGAACCGCAGGGACTGCGGGTCGGCCTGGCCGGCCTCGGCAGCGCGTTCGTCGGCGAGCCGGCGCAGTTCGGGCAGCGCGCGCCGGTACTGGCCGTCGTCCATCAGCGTGGCCGCGTACTGCTTGCGCAGGGTGCGGACGACCGTGGAGCGCTCGCCGTGCTGGTCGGCGGCGACCGGCAGGATCGCGCCGAGGATGTCGACGGCCTGCGTGATGCGTCCCTCGCCGAGCAGCCGCTTCACCTCGTCGACGGCGGTGGCGACGTCCGGTCTCCCCGGCACGGCGGCCGCCGGGGCCGCGGGCTGGGGCGCGGGCAGCCGCGCCCGGTCCGGCCAGGGCGCGTGCGGGCGCACAAAGGGGCGGGTGGGGTCCAGGGGCGCCCCGGTGTGCATGCCACGCGCGGGCAGCAGCGGGACGAGGTTCTCGTACACCTCCTGCGCCGACGCGGGCCGGTGCTGCGGGTCCTTGGCGAGCAGCCGCAGCACCAGCGCCTCCAGCGGCTCGGGCACCTCGGGACGGAGCCGGCGCACCGGCACCGGCTGCTCGTACAGATGGCGGTGCAGCACGCCGAGCGAGGTGGAACCGGCGAACGGCACCTCTCCGCTGAGCAGTTCGTGCAGCAGCACGCCGAGCGCGTACAGGTCCGTGTACGGGCCGACCGCGCCGCCCATGGCCTGCTCGGGCGCCATGTAGGCGGGCGAGCCGATGGGCGTGCCGGTGTGCGTCAGGCGGGTGCTGTCGGTCTCCATCACGGAGGCGATGCCGAGGTCGAGGACGGTGATGGTGCCGTCCTGCTTGACCATCAGGTTCCGCGGCTTCAGGTCGCGGTGGACGATCGGCACGGCGTGCACGGCGCTCAGCACGGCGCACAGCTGCGCGGCCACCGCGACGGCCCACGGCCAGGGGTACGGGTCGTGCTCCGCGAGGTGCCCGGCCAGGTCGGTGCCGTCCACGTACTGCATGACGAGGAACAGCTCCTCGCCCTCGGTCCCCGCGTCGTGCACGGTGACCAGGCCGGGATGGTCGACCTGGGCGGTCACCCGGCACTCCCGCAGGAACCGGCGGCGCAGCTCGTCGGCGTCGGCGCCCGCCACCTTGTCGGGGCGCAGCAGCTTCACTCCCACGCGCCGGTCGAGCCGCTGGTCGTACGCCGTCCAGACCTGGCCCATGCCGCCCTGTCCGATGAGCGTGGACAGCTGGTAGCGGTCGGCGACGACGCGGTCGGGCGTCACGGTCACCTTCCGCCCTCGCCGGTGCCGTCGTGCTTGCGCAGGTAGTCGCTCAGCTCGTCGAGTTCGGCACGCACCTGCTCGATCCGCGCGGGCGCCGGACGCTGCGGCGGGGCGGGTATCGGGGGCTGGGAGTGCGGCGGCAGGGCGACGGGCGGCACGGTGTGCGGGGGCGGGGTGTGCGGGGGCTGCGCGCCCATCGGCGTCGTCACCGTGGTGTACGGGGAGGCGGGCTGCGGATAGCCGTACCCGGGCGCCGCGTGCTGCGCCGCGTACGCCTCGCGCCGGCGCTGGAAGTGGCGCACGTCGGCGGCGAGGTAGTAGACGACGGAGGCCAGGAGAGCGCCGAACAGCAGCGTGATCCCCAGGTAGCCGCCGGCCGTGTGCACGTCCTCGCCGGGCTCGGTGGCCAGCAGCACGATGCTGAGGATGTCGGCCGCGGCGACCGCCACCAGCAGGCCGTAGTCCGCGGATCGGCGGGTCACCGTGGCCAGCCGCAGCATCATCACCCACGCCAGGAAGCCGACGCTGAACAGTCCCATCGCCACGAACACCACGCGCAACAGGACCAGTACCGCGTCGTGCGGCGGCCGCTGCACCGGCTGCACATGGCCCTGGCCTTGCATGATCGCTCCTGTTTTGCCTGAAATAGGGCGTACGTGCCCGTCCGGTACGTCCGCCAGCGGACGGCACCGGCCGTGCGGTGGTCGGTTCGAGCATATGGCCCGACACCGACGAGCGGTCCGGGTTGTATCGAACCGTTGTGTGGCGTTCGCCGGACGCGGCCCCGCGTCGAGGGGCGCGTGGTGCCGGCGGGCACGCGGGGAGCATGCGCGCACCCCGGCCGCGGTGGACCGGGGTGCGTGCGGAGCGTCGTGTCAGCGGGTCTTGAACCGGGAAGGGGCCTTCGTCGGGTTGCCGCCCGTGGGGAGCTTCTGGCCGGGGCAGCTCGCGAGGACCTTCTTCATGGCGGCCTTCTCGGCTGCGGTCACCCACAGCCCGTACTTCTTCTTCACGGCCACCTGCGCGGCGACGTAGGTGCAGCGGTAGTCCTTGGCGGGCGGCAGCCAGGTGGCGGTGTCGCCGTCGCCCTTGCCGCGGTTGGCGCTCGCGTTGACGGCCAGCAGGTTGAGCGGGTCGTTGGCCAGGGCTATGCGCTTGCTGCCGTCCCAGTACTTGGCGCCCGTCTGCCAGGCGTCCGAGAGGGCGACCAGGTGGTCGATGTCGACCAGGCTGCGGCCGCGCTTGTAGGTGACGTCCTTGCCGGAGTACGGGTCCGGGTCCAGCACACCGGAGGAGACCTTGCAGTCGCCGTCGGTGAACTTCACTTCCTTGAGGTCCCGCTTGAGTATGTCGTCACGGGTGTCGCAGGAGTTGGAGTCGGTGTCCGCCCAGGCGGAGCCGAACTTCTCCCGGGTGTAACCGGTCTTCGGCGCCCGGCCCTTGACGGTCAGCGCGTCGGCCGCGCTCATCGCCGCTCCCCCGCCGCCGGTCGCACCCTGGGCTCCCGGGCCCCCCTTGTCCTGCAGGTCCTTGCAGCCGGCCACGGCGAAGACCACGACCACAGCGATGACCGCCCCGCCCCTAAGACGCGCCACGTGCGCCCCCTCTTCCTTCCTCTTTCCGCCCCCACGCGGACGGATCTCTCCTGGCTCACGGTATCCGCCGCGCGGTTCACGCCGAATGGGTCCCAGAGGGAACGAAAGGCTGGAAACTCCCCCCTATCGGAACCCTTTTGACGCACCGGGAGAAGCAAGGGCGGTACGCCTTCGCGCCCGCTCACACCGCACCGCGGCCACACGCCGTACCGCACGCCTTGCCGCTCGACGACGCGTCAAACCGGCCGAGGGGACACGGGGCCGGAGCAACGGGCCGGGAGCGCAGGCCCGTTCGCCGCACCGGCGGAGCGGACACCGGGCCGGAGCGCCGAGCCGGGAGCGACGGCCTGTTCACGGCACCGGCCCAGCGGGCGCCGGGCCCGGGCAACGAGCCGAGAGCGACGGGCCGTTCCCGGCACCGGCGACACGGCCGCAGGCCGCAGGCCGCAGGCCGCAGGCCGCAGGCCGCAGGCCGCAGGCCGCAGGCCGCAGGGCAACGAGCCGGCGGCCTGGGGGTGGCCGTCGGGGCGGTCACGGCGAGTACGGCCGTGACCGCCCCGGTCCGCGGGTGCGGGGGCGCGTTCGTCCCGGCCGGGCTACGAACCCAGCACCGACGCCAGGAACTCCCCGACCCAGCCCAGCAGATCCCGTCCGACGAGCGGCTTGCCGCCGACCTTCGCGGTCTTCGGGCGCGGCACCAGCACCTGGTGGACGCTGGGCTTGATGACGGTCCCGGGATACAGCCGCTTGAGCCGCAGCTCCTGCGACTCGCGCAACTCGACGGGGGCGAAACGGATGGTGGTGCCCTGGAGGACGATCTCGCCGACCCCGCAGGCGCGGGCGAGCATCCGCAGCCCGGCGACCAGCAGCAGGTTCTCCACCGGCTCGGGCAACTTGCCGTAGCGGTCGGTGAGTTCCTCGCGGACCGCCTTGATGTCCTCCTCGGAGTTCGCGGAGGCGATGGCCCGGTAGGCCTGGAGGCGCAGCCCCTCGCCGGGCGCGTAGTCGTGCGGGACGTGCGCGTCGACGGGCAGCTCGATCCTGACCTCCAGCGGCGGCTCCTCCTCGATCTCGCCGGTCTCCAGCTGCCGCCGGTAGTCCGCCACCGCCTCGCCGACCATCCGGACGTACAGGTCGAAGCCGACGCCCGCGATGTGGCCGGACTGCTCGCCGCCGAGCAGGTTGCCCGCGCCGCGGATCTCCAGGTCCTTCATCGCCACGTACATGCCCGCGCCCATCTCGGTGTGCTGGGCGATGGTGGCGAGCCGTTCGTGCGCGGTCTCGGTGAGCGGCTTCTCCGGCGGGTACAGGAAGTACGCGTACCCGCGCTCGCGCCCGCGCCCGACCCGGCCGCGCAGCTGGTGCAGCTGGGACAGGCCGAAGGTGTCGCCGCGCTCCACGATCAGGGTGTTGGCGTTGGAGATGTCGATGCCGGACTCCACGATCGTCGTGGAGACCAGCACGTCGAACTTCTTCTCCCAGAAGTCGACGACGACCTGTTCCAGCGCCGATTCCGACATTTGGCCGTGGGCGGTGGCGATGCGCGCCTCGGGGACGATGTCGCGGAGCCTGGCCGCCGCGCGGTCGATCGACTCGACCCGGTTGTGGATGTAGAAGACCTGGCCCTCGCGCAGCAGTTCGCGGCGGATGGCGGCGCCGATCTGCTTCTCCTCGTAGGGGCCCACGAAGGTGAGCACCGGGTGCCGTTCCTCCGGCGGGGTGGTGATCGTGGACATCTCGCGGATGCCGGTGACCGCCATCTCCAGGGTGCGCGGGATCGGGGTCGCGGACATGGTGAGCACGTCGACGTTGGCGCGCAGCTTCTTCAGCTGCTCCTTGTGCTCGACGCCGAAGCGCTGCTCCTCGTCGACGATGACCAGGCCCAGGTCCTTGAACTTGGTCTCCGAGGCGAACAGCCGGTGGGTGCCGATGACGACGTCGACCGCGCCGTCCTTCAGACCTTCCAGGGTGGCCTTGGACTCGGTGTCGGTCTGGAAGCGGGAGAGCGCCTTCACGCTCACCGGGAACTGCGCGTACCGCTCGGAGAACGTGCCGAAGTGCTGCTGCACCAGCAGCGTGGTGGGTACCAGGACGGCGACCTGCTTGCCGTCCTGGACGGCCTTGAAGGCGGCCCTGACCGCGATCTCGGTCTTGCCGTAGCCGACGTCGCCGCAGATCAGCCGGTCCATCGGGATCGACTTCTCCATGTCGTCCTTGACCTCGGCGATGGTGGTCAGCTGGTCAGGGGTCTCCGCGTACGGGAAGGCGTCCTCCAGCTCGCGCTGCCAGGGCGTGTCCGTGCCGAACGCGTGCCCGGGCGCGGCCATCCGCGCGCTGTACAGCTTGATCAGGTCGGCGGCGATCTCCTTGACGGCCTTCTTGGCGCGCGCCTTGGTCTTCGTCCAGTCCGCGCCGCCCAGGCGGTGCAGGGTGGGCGCCTCGCCGCCGACGTACTTGGTGATCTGCTCCAGCTGGTCGGTCGGGATGTACAGCCGGTCGCCGGGCTGGCCGCGCTTGGCGGGGGCGTACTCGACGACCAGGTACTCGCGGGTGGCGCCCTGGACGGTGCGCTGCACCATCTCGATGTAGCGGCCGACGCCGTGCTGCTCGTGGACGATGTAGTCGCCGGACTCCAGGGTGAGCGGGTCGATGGTCTTGCGGCGCCGGGCGGGCATCCGGGCGCCGTCCTTGCCGGCAGCCTTCTGCCCGGAGAGGTCGGTCTCGGTGAGCACGGCCAGTCTGAGCGCCGGGTCGACGAAGCCGTAGTCGATGGAACCGCAGGACACGTGCACGACCGACGGGCTCAGCTCGCCGAGGTCGACGTCCAGGCGGGCCGCGATGCCCTCGCCGCCGAGCACCTCGACGGTGCGGGAGGCGGTGCCGTGGCCCTCGGTGACGTAGACCGTGCGCCAGCCGTCGGCGAGCCAGCCCTTGGTGTCGGCGAGGGCCTTGGCGGTGTCGCCGCGGTAGGTCTCGGTGGCGTGCATGCCGAGCTTGAGGGTGTCGGCGGACAGCTCCTCGTCGGCGGCGAACGGCGACACCGACCACCACATCATGTCCAGCTCGCGCGCGCGGTCGCGGACGTCCGCGATGGACCACAGGGAGGCCGCGCCGACGTCGATGGGTGCCTCGCCGCCGCCCGCGGTGGCCGCCCAGGACGCCTGCAGGAACTCCTGCGAGGTGGCGACGAGGTCGGCGGCGCGCGTGCGGACCCGCTCCGGGTCGCAGACGACGGCCATCGCGCCCTTGGGCAGCACGTCGAGCAGCAGCTCCATGTCGTCGACCAGGACCGGGGCCAGCGACTCCATGCCCTCGACGGCGATCCCCTCGGCGATCTTGTGCAGCAGCTCGCCCAGCTCGGGGTGCTGTTCGGCCAGGGCACGCGCGCGGTCGCGGACGTCCTCGGTGAGCAGCAGCTCGCGGCAGGGCGGCGCCCACAGGCCGTGGTCGGCGACCTCCAGGGAGCGCTGGTCGGCGACCTTGAAGTAGCGGATCTCCTCGATGTCGTCGCCCCAGAACTCCACGCGCAGCGGGTGCTCCTCGGTGGGCGGGAACACGTCGAGGATGCCGCCGCGCACGGCGAACTCGCCGCGCTTCTCGACGAGCTCCACGCGCGCGTAGGCGGCGGCCGCGAGGGCTTCCACGACGGTGTTGAGATCGGCGCTCTGTCCGGTGCGCAGTGCCACGGGTTCCAGGTCGCCGAGGCCCTTGACCTGCGGCTGGAGCACGGATCGTACGGGCGAGACGACGACGGAGACCGGGCCGGTCTCGGGGTCGTCGGAGGTCGGGTGGGCGAGGCGGCGCAGCACGGCGAGGCGGCGGCCGACGGTGTCGCTGCGGGGGCTGAGCCGCTCGTGCGGCAGCGTCTCCCAGGAGGGGTACTCCACGACGCCCTCGGACGGCAGCAGGGTGCGCAGGGCGGCGGCCAGGTCCTCGGCCTCGCGGCCGGTAGCGGTGACGGCGAGGACGGGGCGGCCGGTCTCACGGGCGAGGGCGGCGATCGCGAAGGGGCGGGCCGCGGGCGGGCCGACCATGTCGACGTGCATGCGGTTGCCGTCCGCGGCCGCCTTGATCGCTTCGGCGAGTGCGGCGTCCTTGACGACGGCGTCGAGCAGACCGTGCAGGCTCATTCAGGGCGGCTTTCGTCCGGGGTTCTTCGGGGGGCTTTTCGAGCGGCGTTTCGGGGGCGGGCAACGCGAAGCGCCCGGTGCGGGCTGCGACCGGGGGGTTTCCAGCGTACGACTACGCGGGCGTGACCGCCGGGGCTGTGGACAACCTCCGAGGCCCGGTGAGGCGCGACGCGGCGCGGTGGCCGTACCAGGGGCTCCGCCCCCTGACCCCTGAAGCCTATGCCCGCCCGCCACCGTCCCGGACCCGCGGAACGACGACGCGCCCGGCGCCGGGAGACCCTCGGGTCCCCGGCGCCGGGCGTTCCCCCGCAACCCCCGTGTGCGGTGGTCCTGGTGTGCGGCTCAGTCGGTCGCGATCGCCTTCAGGACGTTCATGCGGCCCGCCCGGAAGGCCGGGACCAGCGCGGCGAACAGGCCCACGAAGGCCGAGCCGACGAAGACCCCGATGATCGTCGGCCACGGGATCTCCAGGACCTTCAGGCCCTGCAGGGCGAGCAGCTTCTGCGCGGTCGCGCCCCAGCCCATGCCGAGTCCGAGGCCCAGCAGGGCGCCGAAGAGGGCGATGACCACGGACTCCATGCGGATCATCCGGCGCAGCTGGCGGCGGGAGAGGCCGATGGCGCGCATGAGGCCGATCTCCCGCGTCCGCTCGACCACCGACAGCGCCAGGGTGTTCACGACACCGAGGACCGCGACGATGATCGCCAGTGCGAGCAGCCCGTAGATCAGGTTCAGCAGCTGGCCGATCTGGTCCTTGAGCGCCTGCTTGTAGTCGGTCTGGTCGCGGACCGTGTACTGCGGGTAGTCGTGCAGCGCGGACTTGAGCGACGTGTACGCGGTGTCCTGCTGCCCGTCCTTGGCGGTGGCGAAGAGCAGGTCGTCGAGGGGCATCCGGTCGGCCGGCACGTACGTGGCGAGGGTGGCGATCGACGTGTACTTGGCTCCGGCGTCGATGAGGCCGTCGCTGCTGGTGATCGCGCGGACCGTCAGGCGGGCCGTGCGCCCCTGCTTGAACTTGACGGTGATCTTCGAGCCGAGGTGGATGCCGTGCGCCCGGGCGAACTTCTCGTGCACGGACATCGAGTCCGGCAGGTAGGCGTTCTTGAGGTCACCGGCGACGGTCTTGGTCCGCAGGTCGGTGGCGTAGGTCAGGTCGGCCGCCGTGATGTCGGTGTCCTTGAGCGTCTTGCCGTCGGGGGTGGTGTAGTCGGCCGTGGTGACCCGGTAATCGGTGACCCGCGCGAGCCCCGCCGTGTCCTTGACCGCCTTGACGGCCTGCGGGGTGATCCGCTGGCCGCTGTCGGACTGGATGATGAAGTCCGTGCCGACGGTCTTGTCGAGCTGGTCGCTGGCGGAGGCGACCATGGAGGAGCCGACCACCGAGAGGCAGGCGACCAGCGCGAGCCCGATCATCAGGGCGGCGCCCGTGGCACCGGTGCGGCGCGGGTTGCGCAGCGCGTTGCGTTCGGCCAGGCGTCCCACGGGGCCGAACATCCGCAGCAGGACGGCGCCCAGGACCCGGACGACGGCGCCCGCGAGCAGCGGCCCGATGACGACGAACCCGATCAGCGACAGGACGATGCCCAGGCCCAGCCAGGCGGCGCCCTGGGACGCCTTGTCGGCGTGCGCGGCCAGGTAGAGGCCGTAGCCGCCGCCGGCGGTCAGCAGGAGGCCCAGGACGGCCCGTACGGCGCCCGCCCTGGCGTCGGCGGGGGCGCCCGCGTCCCGCAGGGCGGCCATCGGGGAGACCTTGCCGGCCCGTCGTGCGGGCAGGTAGGCGGCGAGGACGGTGACGAGGACGCCGAGGATCAGGCCGAGCACTGGGGTCGTCCAGGCGACCGTCAGGTCACTGGTCGACAGGTGCATGCCCATCGAGCCCATGAGTTTCATCAGCCCGACCGCGATGCCGACGCCCGCGCCGACGCCGAGGACCGAACCGACCACGCCGAGCAGCAGCGCCTCGACGAGCACGGACCGGTTGACCTGGCCGCGGCTGGAGCCGACGGCCCGCATCAGGCCGATCTCGCGGGTGCGCTGGGCGACCAGCATCGAGAAGGTGTTGATGATCAGGAAGATGCCGACGAGGAAGGCGATCCCGGCGAAGCCGAGCATCGCGTACCTCATGACGTCCATGAAGCTCTCGACGTCCTTCTGGTTGGCGTCGGCGGTCTCCTTGGCGGTCTGCACCTGGTAGCCGCTGCCGAGTTCACCGATCACGTTCCGCTTCAGCCGGGCGTCGGTGACGCCGGCGGCGGCGGTCACGTTGACGTCGGTGAAGACACCGCCGCGCCCGACCAGGGTGCGCTGCGCGGTCTTCGTGTCCAGGTAGAAGATCGCGGCACCGGGGTTGGTGACGGTGAAGTCGGCGATGCCGGAGATCTTCGCGGTGTGCGTGCCGACCGCGCTGATCACGCCGATCTCGTCGCCGAGTTCGAGGTGGTGCTTGTCGGCGGTGTCGGCGTCCACCATGATCTGGCCGGGGCCGGCCGGGGCCGCACCGGAGGTGATCTTCATGGTGCGGGCGTCGTTGGCGTTCCAGCTGCCCACGATCGTCGGCGCCCCGCTGGACGGCGACAGGCTGTCCTTCTGGGCGTCGACGACGGTCACGGACGTCGAGAAGACCGTTCCCTCGGCCGCCTTGACGCCGTCCGCGGCGCGGACCCTGGTGACCACCGAGGCCGGTATGACCGGCGGCCTACCGTTCTCGGACGTCGTCTCACCGGTGTCGGAGGCGCCCTTGGCGCTGACCGTCACGTCCGACGAGGTCGCCGCGAACAGTTTGTCGAACGTCGTGTTCATCGTGTCGGTGAACACCAGGGTGCCGCACACGAACGCCACCGACAGCAGCACGGCCACGGCCGACAGGGCCATGCGTCCCTTGTGCGCGAAGAAGTTGCGCATCGAGGTCTTCATGACGGTCATGACGTACGCCCCCGCGCGTCGAAGTCCTTCATGCGGTCAAGGACGGTGTCCGCGGTCGGCCTGAACATCTCGTCCACGATCCGGCCGTCGGCGAGGTAGAGCACGCGGTCCGCGTAGGAGGCCGCGACCGGGTCGTGCGTGACCATCACGATCGTCTGGCCCAGGTCGTCGACGGAGCTGCGCAGGAAGCCGAGGACCTCCGCGCCCGCGCGGGAGTCGAGGTTTCCGGTCGGCTCGTCCCCGAAGATGATCTCGGGGCGGGCGGCGAGGGCGCGCGCCACGGCCACGCGCTGCTGCTGGCCGCCGGAGAGCTGCGTGGGCCGGTGCCTGAGCCGGTCCGCGAGCCCCACGGTCTCGACCACGCGCCGCAGCCACTCCTGGTCGGCCTTGCGGCCGGCGATGTCCATGGGGAGCGTGATGTTCTCCAGCGCGTTCAGCGTCGGCAGCAGGTTGAAGGCCTGGAAGATGAACCCGATCCGGTCCCGGCGCAGCTGCGTGAGCTTCTTGTCCTTCAGGCCGGTGATCTCGGTCTCGTCCAGGTGGATCTGACCGCTCGTCACGGTGTCGAGCCCGGCGAGGCAGTGCATCAGGGTGGACTTGCCGGACCCGGAGGGGCCCATGATCGCGGTGAACTGACCCCGCGTGATGTCCACGTCGACGTGGTCGAGAGCGACGACCCGGGTCTCTCCGGACCCGTACGCCTTGACGACCTGCCGCGCTCGCGCGGCAACGGCCGTACGCCCTCCAGTGCCCCCGTGCCTGGGAATGGTCACAGCCGATGTCACGGTATGTCTCCTAAGTCGGTCAGCGAACGGCGGCACGGTGCCGCGTCCTGCTGCGAAGCGTTCGGTACGACGACGAGTCTCGCGGTGGGCGGGTCCGCTCCGCTCTGGTGCGAAGCCCCGTCTTTCCCGGGGGAAAACCCCACCCCCGGCGGTTCGGTCAACCGCCCCCCGGCGGCGTAAAGCCAGGTTAAGGACGGCGGGGGTGCCGTCTCGTCCTCCGGCGGTACGACCCCGCCCCGAGCCCTGGTACGGAGGGCCCCCTAGGGGAAGTCCACCGCCGGGTGGAGCCCTTCTCCGGGTCCGGCTCCACCCCCGGACCCGGCCGGCCTCCCGCCTCTCCCGGCGCGCGGACCGGCGGACGCGCACTCCCGGCAGGTCGGGGGCGGATGGGAAGCTGTCGCACGCGACATAGATGCAGGGGGAACGCATGAGGAGGGGATCCGGGGTGGAGCACACGAAACCCGCGATACGGGCGGCCGGGCCCGGCGCCGCGACGGGCCGGCGGCGCGCCGTGGTGGCGGCGCTGATGCTGGCGATGGCGCTGGCCGCGCTCGACTCCACCGTCGTCTCCACGGCCGTGCCGCAGATCGTGGGCGACCTCGGCGGGTTCTCGGTCTTCTCCTGGCTGTTCTCCGGCTATCTGCTGGCCGTGACGGTGACGCTGCCGGTGTACGGCAAGCTCTCCGACACCTTCGGCCGCAAGCCGGTACTGGTCGCGGGCGCCGTGGTGTTCCTGCTGGGGTCGCTGCTGTGCTCGCTCGCCTGGAACATGGCCGCGCTGATCGCGTTCCGGATCGTGCAGGGCCTCGGCGGCGGCGCGCTGCAGGGCACCGTGCAGACCCTGGCCGCCGACCTGTACCCGCTCAAGGAGCGCCCGAGGATCCAGTCCAAGCTGTCCACGGTGTGGGCGGTGTCCGCGGTCGCCGGGCCGGGGATCGGCGGAGTGCTGGCCACCTACGCGGACTGGCGGTGGATCTTCCTCGTCAATCTGCCGATCGGCGCCGCGGCGCTCTGGCTGATCGTGCGCCATCTGCACGAGCCGGAGCGCGCACCGCGCACGCGCCCACGGGTGGACTGGGCCGGCGCGCTGGCGGTCTTCGCGTGCGGAGGCGTCCTGCTGACGGCGCTCGTCCAGGGCGGGGTGGCGTGGGCGTGGTGGTCCGCGCCGTCGTGCGCGCTGTTCGCGACCGGGCTCGCGCTGGTGGGGCTCGTGGTGTGGATCGAGCGCCGGGCCGCGGAACCGATCATCCCGGGCTGGGTGTGGCGCCGCCGGACGATCGCCGCGGTCAACCTCGCGCTCGGCGCGCTGGGGCTGCTGATGGTGGCGCCCGCGGTGTTCCTGCCCACCTACGCCCAGTCGGTCCTCGGCCTCGCGCCGGTGGCCGCCGGATTCGTGCTGTCGGTGTGGACGCTGAGCTGGCCGGTCTCGGCGGCCCTGAGCCAGCACGTCTACCGGCGGATCGGTTTCCGCGACACCGCGCTGCTCGGCATCGGCGTGGCCGCGCTGATCCTTTTCGCCTTCCCCTTCCTGCCCTACCCCGGCGCCGCCTGGCAGCCGGCGCTGCTCATGCTCGTCCTGGGCGGCGCGCTCGGCCTGTTCCAGCTGCCGCTGATCGTCGGCGTGCAGTCGACGGTGGGCTGGGCGGAGCGCGGCACGACCACCGCGTCGGTGCTCTTCTGCCGCCAGACCGGACAGACGGTGGGCGCCTCGGTGTTCGGCGCGATCGCCAACGGGGTGCTCGCCTCCCGCCTGGGCGGCGCCGGCGACCTCGACTCGGTCACCCGCGCGCTGGACGACGCAACCGCCGCCGAGTCCACGCGGCACGCGATCGCGGACGCGGTGCACGCCGTGTACCTCGGCGCCGGGTGCGCGGCCGCACTGGCGTTCCTGGTCCTGCTGTTCGTGGCCCCGCGGCGCTTCCCGGTCCTCGCGGACTGACCGGACCCCGTATCGACACGGCCCCCGCGAGCCCGCTCCCACCGCTTGGTTAACGCGGGTAACACCCCTGGTCGGACCGGCTCCGCCCGGGTAAGCGCATACCGCCCGGCCAGTTGACGGAAAAGGCCGCGAGCCCCGGCTACTTGCGAGTAGGGTGCGTGACCCCGCTCCCCCCTCTCCCTGCGGTCCGCCGCCACGGACCCGAGCCACGCAAGGAGCACCGGGATGTCCCAGGACCCTTCCCCGCGCGAGCCGTCGTCCCTCACCTACCCGTGGCAGCCACCGCCGCCACCGCCGCAGCAGCCCCGTCACGTGCCGCACCGGGCACCGGTCGGCCACCACAGCGACCTGCGGGTGCTGCGCGGCGCCTGCCGCCTCCAGCGGCGCATCCCGACCCTCACCGCGCTCGGCTACTTCACGCTGTTCCTGGCGCTGTCGGCGTTCGCCCCGGGCGTGATGACCAGCACGGTCGCCGACGGCGTGCCCGCGGGACTGCTCCTCGCCTTCCTCCAACTGCCCGTCACCTGGCTGGCGATCGCCCTGTACGAGCACACGGCCCGCCGCCGCGTCGACCCGCTCGCCGACCGCATCCGCAGGACCGCGGAGCTGGACGCCAGGCGAGGAGCCGCGCGGTGACCGGCTCCGCACCGCCCATGTCCTCGGTGTCCTCGGTGTCCTCGGCGGCGCTGGTGGCCTTCACCGCCGTCGCCACCCTCACCCTCCTGCTGTGCGTGCTGACCGGACCGGACCGCGACGACCTCGACGCGTTCTACACCGGCTACGGCTCCCTCTCCCCGCTGCGCAACGGCCTGGCCATCGCCGGCGACTACATCTCCGCCGCCAGTGTCCTCGGCACCGGCGGCGTGATCGCCCTGTGCGGCTACGACGGCGTCGTCCTCGCCCTGAGCACCGCCCTGTCGCTGATGCTGCTGATGTTCCTGCTGGCCGAACCGCTGCGCAACGCGGGCCGGTTCACCATGGGCGACGCGCTGGCCCGCCGGATGCCCGGCCGGTCCGTACGGATCGCGGCCTGCGCGGTGACCATCGCCGCCCTGCTGCCGCTGATGCTGGTCCAGCTGGCCGGCGCCGGCCAGCTGATGGCGTTCGTCCTCGGCTTCTCGAACGAGTCCGTGCAGACCTGCTGCGTCATCGGCCTCGGCGCACTGATGATCAGCTACGCGGCCATCGGCGGCATGAAGGGCACCGCCCTCATCCAGATCCTGAAGATCGTCATGCTGCTCGGTTCCGGCACCGCCGTCGCCCTGCTGATCCTGCACCGCTTCGCCTGGGACCCCGGCGCCCTGCTCACCGCGGCGGCCCGGGGCAGCGGCGCCGGAGCCGCCTACCTGCACTCCGGCCTCCAGTTCGCCGCCGGACCCGCCCCCCGCCTGGACATGATCAGCTCGGAGCTGACCATCGTCCTCGGCGGCGCCTGTCTGCCGCACGTCACCATGCGCATGTACACGGCCGCCGACGCCCGCCAGGTCCGCCGCTCCATGTCCTGGGCCGTGTCGGGCGTCGCCCTGTTCGTCCTGGTCGTCGGCGTCGTCGGCTTCGGCGCCACCGCCCTGGTCGGGCGCGCCGCCATCACCGCCGCCGACCCGCAGGGCAACACCGCCTATCTGCTGGGCTCGCGCGCTGCGTTCGGTACCCACCTGTCGGCGGCGGGCACCCTGCTCTTCACCACCGTCACCACCGCGCTCTTCCTCACCCTGCTCGCCTCCGTCGCCGGCATGATCCTGGCCTGCGCCAACTCCCTCGCCCACGACGTCCTCGCGAGCCGCGGCAAGGAGCTCCCGGCCCGGCGCGAGATAAGACTCGCCCGCCTCTGCGCACTCGCCACCGGAGTCCCCACGATCCTGCTCGCGACCCTGGTCCAGCACCACAGCCTGCAGCCCCTGGCCACCCTCTCCTTCTGCCTCGGCGCCTCCGCCCTCGCCCCGGCCCTCGTCTACGGCCTCTTCTGGCGTCGCTACACCCGGACCGGCCTGCTGTGCACCCTCGTCGGCGGCTCCCTCACCGTGCTCGTGCTGATGCCGGGTACGAACCTGGTCTCCGGCACCCCGGGCGCCGCCTTCCCGCACGCCGACGTCAACTGGTTCCCCTTCACCACCACCGGCATCGTCTCCATCCCGGCCGGCTTCCTCCTGGGCTGGCTGGGAACGGTCGCCTCCGACCGGCGCGGGGCGGCCGAGCAGCGCCGGCAGTACGAGGCGGTGGAGAGCAGGATCCTGGCGGGCACCAACCGCCGGGGGACCTGACGGGGAGGGACGGGACCGGGGGCCGGACGGGAGCGGGGGGCCGGGTGCTATTCGGCCGTCGCCCGGCCCGTCAGGGTCATGAGGCTGTCCCGCATGTGGTCCATGTGCGCCTGTACGTCGTCCCAGGTCTCCCCGTGCTCGCGCAGCACCCGCTCGGTGTCCCGCGCGATGCGCTCCTCCCGCGCCCGCGCCTCCGCGAGGATCTCCTCGGCCCGCACCTGCGCCGCCTCCTGGGAGCGGTGCTGCCACTCCTCCGCCTCGGCCACCGCACGGGTCGCCTCGGCCAGCGCGGCCTCCGCGCGCGCGAGGCGGTCGGCGGTCTCCGTCTCGAGCGCGGCGGCGCGCGCCGCCTCCTCACGGTCCTCCTCGCTCCACCGCGCGGCGTGCTCCGCGGCCTGCTCGGCGAGCATCGCGGTGGTGCGCCGGCGCATCTCGCGCAGCGCCGCGAGGGCCTCGCCGCGCTGCTCCTTGACCTCCAGCCGGGCGGTGATACGGATCTCCTCGGCCTCGGCCTGCGCCGCGAGCAGCAGATGGCGGGCCCGCTCCTCGGTGTCCGCGCGCAGCGCGTCCGCCTCCTCACCGGCCGTGGAGCGCTCGTTCTCGGCGGACTCCGCCGCCTCCACGACCCCTTCGGTCAGCGCGCGCCGCGCGCCGTCGCGCAACGCCGCCGCCTCGTCCGTCACCAGCCGGAAGATCCGCGCCGCGCGGTCCCCGAGCGTCTCGTAGGTCTGCGGCGGAAGCTGCTCGACGACGGCCCGCACCCGCGCGAACTCCGCCTCCATGTCCTTGGCGAGCACGGTGAGCCGCGCGGCCCGCTCCCACGCGTCGTCGCGGTCCTGCGAGAGGGCCACCAGGAACGTGTCGACCTGGTCGGGTCGGTAACCACGCCCCCGGCCGGTCACGAAGTCGTACGGCGGCACCGATGCGCTGCTCACCCTGGAACCCCTCTCCGCCGGATCCGCACGAAAATGATGATTTCGCGCACATCTTGATGGATAGGGCGTAAGTGTTCATAACGCGACACTCCGCAGACGTGTCACGGCCGGAGCGCCACGCCTGCCCGCTTCGCGCGCCAGGACGCGCACACGCGTGAGGGCCGGCCCGGTTCACCCGCCCGGACCGGCCCTCACCGGCTGTTGCCACCGACGCGCTACAGCAGCCCGTCCCACATCTGCTCCAGCAGCACCGACCACCAGCTCTCCGGCGAGCCGAGCGCCGCCGGGTCCAGGGAGGCGAGCTGGGCCTGGAAGTCGACGGTCCAGCGGCCCGCCTGCTCCTGGTTCAGGCCGAACCTGAGCCGCCACATCCGGCCCAGCAGCGCCAGGCAGCGCGCGAATTCCGGCAGCCCGGTGTTGACGAACTGCGGCGGCACGGACGCCCCGCCCGGCCCCGCCTCCACCGGCACGGCCACGATGTTCGCGGTGCCGTACTGCACACACACCGCCTTGCCGAAGTCGGTGCCCATCACCAGGTACGACCCCGCGTCCGGCGCCGGCCGCAGCCCGCGCTCCTGCGCCAGCTCCGCCAGCGTCGGCACCGGACGGCCGGGCTGGGCCTGCGCCCAGAAGAACGGCCCCATGTCCAGCGGCAGTCCGGCCGCCACCAGCATGTGCGCCACGATCGGCGGCACCCCCTGCCGCGACACCGCCGCCTGCTCGAACCGGAACACGCCCGGCCCGAACGCCGCGCCCAGTTCCTGCGCGATCGCCTCGGGCGGGACCGGCGGCGCCGCCTGCACCTGCGGCAACGGCGCCCGCACCGGCGCGGGCCGGGCAGGACCCGCCGCCACCTGGTGCAACTCGCCCTGGTGCGCCAGCAACTCGCGCATGCCCTGCTGCCGGCTCGCGTGATCCGTCCCGTACGGCGCGATGCTGGCGAGGCGTGCCTGCGGCCACTGCTCCCGGATCATCCGCGCACAGTAGGCACCCGGCAGCTCGCAGGACTCCAGCTCCGTGTGCAGCTCCAGCACCTGGTCCGGCGGCACGTTCAGCGCCCGCAGCTCGTGGTAGATCTGCCACTCCGGGTGCGGCGTCCCCGGCGCCGAACGCCGGATCAGCTGCTGCTCGGAACCGTCCTGCGCCCGGTAGCGCAGCACCGCCTGGTAGCCGGGGCCCACGGTCGGCAGGCCCTGCTGCGGATAGCCGTAGGCGGGCGGCTGCTGCCCCGGCCCTGGCTGTCCGGGCGGCGGCATCGCACCGGCCGGCATCGGCGGCGGCATCTGCGGGGCGCCCGGCGGCATGCCGGGGGCACCCGGAGCCGCGGGTACGCCGGGAGCGGGCAGGGGCGGCGGCGGGGCGCCGGGAGCACCCACCGGAGGCCCGGCCAGCACGGTCTCCGCGTGATGGACCGCGCCCTGCGGACCACCGAAGGGGCCCGGCGCACCGGGAGCGGGAGGCGTACCGGGGGCACCAGGAGGCTGCGGCGCGCCCGGCGCGAACGGCGCTCCAGGGGCGGGCGGCGGCGGCTGCACGCCCGGAGCCGGAGGCACACCAAGGGCGCCCGGAGGCTTGGGCACGCCCCCGCCCAGCGCGCTCGGATCGGCCAGCACCGTGGCCGACCGATGGACGTCACCAGGAGGCGTACCGCCTGGCGCACCGGGCGGCTTAGGAGCACCCGGCGGAATCGGCCCGCCCGCCGCCCGCACCGGACCACCGGGCCCCTCGGGAGCCTCCGGACCCTGCGCCGACACCATCTGCGTCGGCGCGTACCCGCCCGCCGGAGCACCCGGCGCCGCCGGGACCGGCTGAGGCGCACCCGCCGGACGCGCACCCGGCACACCCGGAACACCCGGCGGCGGAGGCGGCGCACCGGCCCCGCCCCGCGCCCTGCGCGGCGGCGGAGCGGCCCTGCTCGTCGCCGCGTCCGCTATGTCACTCGCGTTCGGCGGCAGCGGACGGCCCGGACCCGCCGCGGGCCGCGGCCCACCCGGAGCGTCCGCCGGACTCAGCGGATAGCCGTACCCCGCAGCCGCCGGCTCCTGCGGATAACCGTAGGAAGGCGCCGGCGGAACCGAACCCGCGGGCGGCCCGTCCGCGACACCCGGAGCAGGCACCCCCGAAGCCGCCGGCCCCTGCGGACGGCCGTACGGCGGCGCCGACGGCGCACCGGCACCGCCCTGCCCACCCGGCCCGTCCGGATCAGCCAGCGCCGGGGACACCGCCGTACGCGGCAGCTGGCTGCCCGCCGCCATCAGCGCCGTCTCCGCATCACCCAGCACCCCGTGGTCGGAACCGCTCAACGGCGGCGCGAACACCGTCGCCGGCAACGGAACCGAACGGTCCTCACCGGCATCGGCGTTCGTGTCGGTACCCGCCCAAGGCGTCGCACCCGCGGGCACATCGGCCGCACCCTCGCCGCCGCCCGCCGCCGGCCACGCCGACCCACCGGCACCCGCCGGCACACCCGCCTGCGTCCGCGCCAGCTCCGCGGACCCCGCACCGCCGGCCACGGACTCCCCGTCCGGCTCACCGGCCGACGACTCCTCGCCCGCACCCCGACGATCCGGGATCCCCAGCTTGTCCGCCGCCTCCTGAAGCCACTCCGGCGGACTCAACAGGAACGACGTCTGATGCAGATCGACCCGCTGCGCGGCCGCCGGCACCGCGTCGGCGACCTCCTCCTCACCGCCGTACTCCTCCTCGTACCGGCGGATCACCTCACCCACCGGCAACGCCGGCCACAGCGTCGCGTCCCCGGAATCCCTCGCGATGACCAACCGCTGCCCGCCCCCGTCCGAACGCGGACCCCCCGCACGGTCCTCACCCCACACCACGAACCCGAGACCGAACTCCCGCACCCGCACCTCACGATGCTGGTACGCCGGCACATCGCCGTTGATCCACTCCTCCGCGCGCTCCTGCGCCTGCGCGAACGTCACCATGCCGAAACTCACTCCCCCGAGCCAACAGAGACGGCACGGGCGAAACCGCCGTCCACCATCAGATCCGCCACCGTCTCCAACTCCGGCGGAGAACCCGCCAACCGGGACAGGAACGCGTCGAAATCCTCACCGCACGGCAGCAGAAGCCGCTCCACCCGCTCGGCCGGCGGCAACGCGGGATCCACGTCCCGCACATCGTCGTACGCGCAGAACCACACCGAACCCACCCGGTCGCCCCGCACCTTCACCGCCAGCAGACCACCCTGCACGAAACACACGCCCAGGTAGTCCTTGGTCAGATGGTCACGCAGACACTTGTTGACGTACACCAGATCGTTCACCGCGGCCTCGTCACGCACCGTGAAGAACGGCTGGTCCAGCAGCAGACCCAACTCGGCGTCCAGCGCCGTCCCCACCGGCGCGCAACCGCCCGCCGCCTTCAGGAAGGAGCGGTACGCACCCGGCAGCCGGTACCCCAGGTCCTCCTCCACCCCCAGCACCTGCGACTCCGACACCGCCACGCCCGACTTCGGCAGACCCACATGAGCCGGACGCGTCTCCTGCAACGGCCGCGTGCCCCGCCTGTCCTGGTCCACCCGCGCCGTCGCCACCCCGCCGTGATGCCGCAGCAGCGCCTTCACCTCGACCGGCACCAGCTCCAACCGCCGCGACCCGGCCACGTGATGCCACGTCCAGCCGTGCGGCGTCGCCACCGCCGGCACCGTGTCCCACAACTCATGGCCCGACGCCGACAGCACCGCGTTCGCCGACACGTAGTCCGTCAGCCGCAGCTCGTCCACACCGAAACCCTCCGGCGGATCCGCGATCTCCGCCGCCGCACGCGCGTAGGGCGAGAAATCGGGGTAACCGTGCTCATCGACCCGCACCCCCCGCGGATGACGTGCCGCCCGGACCGGATCCGGGAAATGCACGACCTGCCCGGCATAGGCCGCGTTCGGCGGCCCGGCCTGCCCACCGGCCTGGCGGCTGGGCGGCGCCCCCATCCCGAGCCGACCTGTCGTCATGACGGTTGCCCCCTGCGGCACTCTGTACGAACCGGACCACACCCATCAGCGCGCCCCGGCCCGTAACCGGCTGTCTCTCCCACGTCCCAGACGCGTCGACCGCGCCCATCGCGGTGCCGACAGCCTATGCGGTACACGAACCCCGGTCACCGGGCCTCCGCTTCCGTGACCAGCCGTCACCCCCGCGTGACAGCCCGCCCCGCCCCGGGCGTGTCGCACCGCCCCAGCTACCGCACACGCCACCCGATTTGGCAGTCTGTGACTTTTCAGGGGGATGCCCGGGAGGGGAAGACGATCATGAACACCACGCAGACGGGACCGCACACCGCCGTGCCCGGAGAACGACACGCCGCCACCAGCGGCGACCCCCGCATCGGCTGGAGCAGCACCGAAACACCCCCCGCGCCCACCCTCCTGCACCGCCGCGACGGCATCCTGCCCACCGTCGCCGCCGCCCTCTCCGTCCGCGGCGCCACCCTCACCGGCACCGCCGCCCGCGGCGACCAGCCGCCCCCGCTGCACCCCCTGGTCCAGGAATTCCTCGACTCCCTGCCCAGCGCACAACGCGACCGCTCCACCGGACGCTGCGCCGAAGCCATCCTCGTCTCACGGCACATCACCACCGCCGACGGCGCCCGCAGCAAACGCGCCGCCCGCAAACCCATGACCAACGGCGAAGCCCGCAAAGCCCTCAAACAGGCCAAGCTCACCGCCCGCCGCATACGCGAGGACGGCGACCCGCTCCACGGCAGCTTCGCCGCCCCCTGCCGGGCCTGCGCCGCCCTCACCGCCCACTTCGGCGTCCGCATCGTCGACCCCACCACCGGCGACTGACACCCCACACACGAACACAGCACCCGCACCCGCACCCGCACCACACACGAACGAAGGGCAGATGCACCCCGACCGCACCTCCACCACGCGCTTCTCCGTGCCCGTCGACGCCGCCCTGCGCGCCGCCGGCTGGCAACCCGGACGCTGGGACATAAAACAGGCCGAGGTCTGGGCCGACGCCCTCCGCGAGCACACCTCCCCCGCAGGACACCGGCACACCGTCTTCCCCGCCGCCGTCGAAGCCTGGGCCGAATTCGGCGGACTGCACATCACCCCCACCGGCCCCGGCCGCCAGCTCGCCCCCGCAGCCCTCCACCTCGACCCCCTGCACGGCCTCCACCTCGCCCGCACCCTCGGCGACCTCGGCCGCGCCCTCGACACCGAGGTCTGCCCCCTCGGCGAAGAGACCGAGACCCGCTCACTCCTCGCCATCGACACCGAAGGCCGCGTCTACACCCTCGACCACACCGGCGACTGGTACGTGGGCCCCGACATCGACCACGGCCTCACCACCCTCATCGCAGGCGTCGAACCCCAACGCCTCACCACCCACACCTGACCGGCCACACCCGGCCACACCCGGCCACCCACCACCGCTCACACCGCCGGAATCACCGCCGACACCCGGAACCCACCCGCATCCGTCGGCCCCGACACGAACACCCCGCCCAGCCCCGTCACCCGCTCCCGCATCCCCACCAGACCGTTACCGCCCGACGGCAGACCCGCCGACGCCGCCGACGCCGGCTCCGGCGGCGGCTCGTTCTCCACCTGCATCGCGATCTCCGCCACCCGGTGCGCCAACCGCACATGCGTCTTCGCACCCGCCGCATGCTTGTGGACGTTCGTCAACGCCTCCTGCACCACCCGGAACGCCGTCTGCTCCACCGCGACCGCGTACGACCGCACATCCCCCTCCACCGACAGATCCACCACCATCCCCGCCGCCGCCGACTGCCCCACCAACTCCTCCAGCTCCGACAGATACGGCCCCTCCTCCTCGGCCACCCGCGAAGCAGCCGCCGCAGCAGCCGCCCCCACCGCCGCCAACGGCACCGACGACACCGCGACCGACGCCGCACCACCCCGGCCACCGTCACCGGACCGCAGCACCCCGAGCATCTCCCGCAACTCCGTCAACGCCTGCCGCCCCATGTCCCCCACCAGCGCCGCGTTCCGCACCGCCTTCTCCGGATCCTTCCGCGCCACCGCCTGCAGAGCCGCCGCATGCACCACCATCAGACTCACCCGGTGCGCGACCACGTCATGCATCTCCCGCGCGATCCGCGTCCGCTCCTCACCCCGCGCCCACTCCGCACGCTCCTCCGCGCGCTCCGCCAGCAGCTGAAGCTCCCGCTCCAGACTGTCCGCACGCTCCCGCAGGCTCTCCATCAACCGCCGCCGCGCACCCACGTACAACCCGAGCAGCACCGGAGGCGCCGTCAGCCCCAACGAGGTCGCCAGCGCCGCGAACGGCACGAACCAGTCCCCCATCGTCAGGTCACCGCGCGCCATGCTCTGCCGCACCCGCACGAACGTCACGATCAACGTGCCCAGGAACGTCATCCCCGACAACGCCACGATGATCCGCCGCGGCACCTCGGCCGCGGCCAGCGTGTAGAGACCGACGATGCCCATCAGGAAGCCCATCTGGGCCGGCGTGATCGCTATCGACACGAGCACGACGGCGATCGGCCACTTCCTGCGCAACAACAGCACCGAACCGGCCAGCACACCGAACACGATCCCCGCCGACACCGGAACACCCGCGTCCCGCGCGAACGGGATCCCCTCGGCACCGCACTCCAGCGCCGACACCGCCGCCAGCCCCGCGTCCAGCACCGCACTGCGCCACCGCGACCACCACCACGGCCCTGCCAAGGCCGTCGCGCGGTCTGCCCCCGTCGTGGTCATGCGTCCAGCCTACGGGCGTGGGGGTGGGCTTTTCCGGTGAGTTTCGTCTACTGACCCACACCACCCTCCGCAACCGAACAACGCGGAAACCCGCCCCTTTCCCTCGAACTGGTGAACCATCGCCGTTCCCGCCCGGAACCGAGCATTCCGCCCGGACGGTATGCGCATGGCACATTCACACGGCAAATACGCCGACTTCGAAGGCCTGCGAGAGCGGGCACTGGCGCTGCGGCGGGCCGGCCACAGCCTCCGCCAGATCCGGGACGAACTGAAGATCTTCAACAACGACCTCCTCCACCGCCTGGTGAAAGGCGAGCCCCCACCGGAGTGGACGAGGCGCCCGAACGCCAAGGACGACCTACGGGCCCGAGCGCGGGAACTGAGACTGCGGGGCTGGACCTACGACCGCATCGAGGCGGAACTGGGCTGCTCCAGGAGCTCGGTCTCCCTGTGGGTACGGGATCTGCCGAAGCCGGAGCGCCGCGACCCGAAGGAACAGGCGAGGCTGGCGGCCCGGAAGCGCTGGGAGCACGAACTGGCGGTACGGGACGAGGCACGGCGGGAGACCAAGGCGGCGGCGAGGCGCGAGATCGGTGAACTGGCCGACCGGGAACTGTTCATGGCGGGTGTCGCCCTGTACTGGGCCGAGGGCACCAAGGACAAGCCCCACGCCCGCCGCGAACGGATCGCCTTCGTCAACAGCGACCCTGACGTGATCCGCCTGTTCCTGGCCTGGCTCGATCTGCTCGGGGTCGAGCGAGAGCGCGTCGGGTACCGCGTGATGATCCACGAGTCGGCGGACGCCGGGGCCGCAGAGAAGTACTGGGCCGAACTGGTCGGCGCCACCCCGGGCGCCTTCGGCAAGACGACCCTGAAGCGACACAACCCGAAAACGGTGCGCAAGAACGTCGGCGCAGGTTACCGCGGATGCCTCGTGCTCACCGTTCGGCAAAGCGCCGAGTTGTACCGTCGCATCGAAGGCTGGTGGTACGGCATAGTAGGGGCTGCCACCGCGCCCGATCTACGAAATCGGACATAGCGGTAATCCCGGGTCGTCTAAGGGCAAGACGTCAGATTTTGGTTCTGATCATGGGGGTTCGAGTCCTCCCCCGGGAGCACATGCTCGGTTCGGGTCCTGACTGCTGACAGCACCGTCAGGGCCCGCTCCCATGTCCCCCGTGATACGCCCCGGTATCCTTCGGATGTCCCCACCTCTCCACAGCCGAAGGGCACATCCGTGAGCGCCATTCGCCCGGCAGCCGTCGTCGTTCTCGCAGCGGGTGAGGGCACCCGTATGAAGTCGGCCACACCCAAGGTCCTGCACGAGATCTGCGGCCGCTCGCTGGTGGGCCATGTGCTCGCCGCCTCGCGCGAGTTGAACCCCGAGCACCTGGTCGTCGTCGTCGGCCACGCGCGCGAGCAGGTCGCCGAGCATCTCGGCGCGATCGACCCCGCGGCCCGTACGGCGGTGCAGGAGAAGCAGAACGGCACCGGGCACGCCGTGCGGATGGCGCTGGAGGAGTTGGGCGGCGCGGTCGAGGGGACGGTCGTGGTGGTCTGCGGAGACACTCCGCTGCTCACCGGTGCGACGCTGGCGCGGCTCGCCGAGACGCATCACGGGGACGGCAACGCGGTGACCGTGCTGACCGCCGAGGTGCCGGACGCGACCGGTTACGGCCGGATCGTGCGGGACGAGGCCTCGGGTGCCGTGACGGCGATCGTGGAGCACAAGGACGCGTCGGCGGCGCAGCGGGCGGTCCGGGAGATCAATTCGGGTGTGTTCGCGTTCGACGGGCGGTTGCTGGCGGAGGCGCTGGGCAAGGTGCGGACGGACAACAGTCAGGGTGAGGAGTACCTGACGGACGTGCTGGGGATTCTGCGTGAGGCCGGGCACCGGGTGGGTGCGTCGGTGGCGGTGGATCACCGTGAGATCGCCGGGATCAACAACCGGGTGCAGTTGGCGGAGGCTCGTCGGATCCTCAACGACCGGTTGCTGGAGCGGGCGATGCTGGCGGGTGTGACCGTCATGGATCCGGCGACGACGTGGGTGGATGTGACGGTGACGTTCGAGCAGGACGCGGTGGTTCTGCCGGGGACGCTGTTGCTGGGCACCACGCATGTGGGTGAGGGTGCCGAGGTCGGGCCGAACAGCCGGCTGCGGGACACCCGGGTCGGTGCGGGGGCGCGGGTGGACAACACGGTGGCCGATTCGGCCCATGTCGGTGCGAACGCGTCCGTGGGACCGTATGCGTATCTGCGGGCGGGGACGCGGCTGGGTGCCAAGGGCAAGATCGGTACGTACGTGGAGACGAAGAACGCCCGGATCGGGGAGGGGACGAAGGTTCCGCATCTCTCGTATGTGGGTGACGCGACGATCGGTGAGTACTCGAACATCGGTGCGGCGAGTGTGTTCGTGAACTACGACGGTGAGAGCAAGCACCACACCACCGTCGGGTCGCACTGCAAGACGGGTTCGGACAACATGTTTGTGGCGCCTGTCACGATCGGGGACGGTGCGTACACCGCTGCCGGGTCTGTGATCACGAAGGATGTGCCGCCCGGTTCGCTGGCCGTGGCCCGTGGTCAGCAGCGGAATATCGAGGGCTGGGTGGCCCGGAAGCGTCCCGGGAGTCCGGCGGCGAAGGCTGCCGAGGCGGCTTCCCGGCAGGGCGTGGGCGAGGACTGACCGGAAACAGGTGCGCCGAAGACGTCGTACCGTGATAAGTGCACACCCGCACCTAACCAGCTGTTTCGGCCTGTCGCGCCTGGCGCGGAGGTCCGCTGGACATCCAGCTGTACGGCTGAGACACCTCTGAGGAGACAGTGCTGTGACCGGGATCAAGACGACCGGCGAGAAGAAGTTGATGTTCTTCTCCGGCCGCGCCCACCCCGAGCTTGCCGAGGAGGTCGCCCAGCAGTTGGGTGTCGGGGTCGTCCCGACGAAGGCCTTCGACTTCGCGAACGGTGAGATCTACGTTCGGTATCAGGAGTCCGCTCGTGGTGCCGACTGCTTCGTGATCCAGAGCCACACGGCTCCGATCAATCAGTGGATCATGGAGCAGCTGATCATGATCGATGCGCTGAAGCGTGCGTCGGCGCGGTCCGTCACGGTGATCGTGCCGTTCTACGGTTACGCGCGGCAGGACAAGAAGCACCGGGGTCGTGAACCGATCTCGGCGCGGCTGATCGCCGATCTGATGAAGACGGCGGGTGCGGACCGGATCCTGACGATCGATCTGCACACGGATCAGATCCAGGGCTTCTTCGACGGTCCGGTGGACCATTTGTTCGCGCTTCCGCTGCTGGCGGACTACGTGGGCGGCAAGGTGGACCGGAACAAGCTGACGGTGGTGTCTCCGGACGCGGGCCGGGTGCGGGTGGCGGACCGCTGGTGTGACCGTCTGGGTGCGCCGCTGGCGATCGTCCACAAGCGGCGTGACAAGGACGTGGCGAACCAGGTGACGGTCCACGAGGTGGTGGGCGAGGTCGAGGGCCGGGTGTGTGTGCTGGTCGACGACATGATCGACACGGGTGGCACGATCGTGGCGGCGGCGGACGCGTTGTTCGCGCACGGTGCCGAGGATGTGATCGTGACGGCGACGCACGGTGTGCTGTCGGGTCCCGCGGCGGACCGGTTGAAGAATTCGCGGGTGAGTGAGTTCGTGCTGACGAACACGCTGCCGACGCCGGGTGAGCTGGGCCGGGATCTGGACAAGATCACGGTGTTGTCGATCGCGCCGACGATCGCGAGTGCGGTGCGTGAGGTGTTCGAGGATGGTTCGGTGACGAGCCTCTTCGACGAGCAGTGAGGTTTCTGCACCGGTCGCGCTAGCCGCCGTCGAAGATCCTTTTGGTCCGGCCTTCCCTGCCGAGTAGACTGCTCAGGTTGCTCGGCGAGGGAGGCCGTACCTGTTGTCGCAGGTGTCGGCTGTCCGTTATCGACGCGCTCTTCGTAGCAGGCCGTTCGTGGCCGGGTGACCACGTCCGTATCTCTATCTACGAGGAGTGATCACCATGTCCGAGGTGAAGATCGCCGCCGAGTCGCGCACCGAGTTCGGCAAGGGCGCCGCCCGCCGTATCCGTCGTGACAGCAAGGTCCCCGGTGTCCTGTACGGCCACGGTTCGGACCCGATCCACCTGACCCTGCCGGGCCACGAGCTGCTGCTCGCGCTGCGTACGCCGAACGTCCTGATCTCCCTGGACATCGACGGCAAGAGCAACGAGCTGGCGATCCCGAAGTCCGTGGTCCGTGACCCGATCAAGGGCTTCCTGGAGCACGTCGACCTGCTGCTGGTCAAGCGTGGCGAGAAGGTCACGGTCGAGATCCCGGTGCAGACCGAGGGCGAGCTGGCCCCCGGCGGCAACCTGCTGGAGCACGTGCTCAACGCGCTTCCGGTCGAGGCCGAGGCCACCCACATCCCCGAGGCCGTCACGGTCTCCGTCGAGGGCCTGGAGGCCGGTGCCTCCGTCCTGGCGAAGGACATCACCCTGCCGTCCGGCGTGACGCTGGCCGTCGAGGAGGACGCGGTCGTCCTGCAGGTCCTGGCCGCCCAGGCCGAGGAGCCCTCCGAGGGCGAAGAGGGCGAGGCTTCCGCGGAAGCCGCCGAGGCCTGATCCTCACCGTCGTTTCATCGTTCGTCAGCCGCTGCTTCCTCCGGGGGGCGGCGGCTGGCGCGTATCAAGGAGACATGGACGTGACCACCTCCGCGGGCGCCGCTGCCGCCGGCGCTCCCTGGCTGATCGTGGGTCTCGGCAATCCGGGGCCGGAGTACGCGATGAACCGGCACAACGTCGGTTTCATGGTCGCGGACCTGCTCGCCGGGCGGATCGGGGGGAAGTTCAAGCGGGCCGGCAAGGCGCAGGCGCAGGTCGTGGAGGGGCGGCTGGGTGCGCCGGGTCCGGCGAGCCGGCGGGTGATCCTGGCCAAGCCGATGTCGTTCATGAACCTGTCGGGCGGTCCGGTGAACGCGCTGCGCGACTTCTACAAGGTGCCGTTGGCGAACGTCGTCGCGGTCCATGACGAGCTGGACATCGACTACGGGGTTCTCCGGCTCAAGCTCGGTGGCGGGGACAACGGTCACAACGGGCTGAAGTCGATGACGAAGGCGATGGGTGCGGACTATCACCGGGTGCGGTTCGGGATCGGGCGGCCTCCTGGCCGTATGCAGGTCGCGGATTTCGTGCTGAAGGACTTCTCCTCGGCGGAGCGCAAGGAGCTGGACTACCTCGTGGACCGGGCGGCGGACGCCGTGGAGGCGCTGGTCTCGGAGGGTCTGGAGCGGGCGCAGAGTTCGTACAACTCCTGACTTGTCGCCCACCGCAGTTGACCCGCCGTAGGGGTATGGCCAATGATCCCGGCCATGCCTGCTGCGTCGGTCTCCTCCTCCCGTACGGCCCCGGTCGCCGCCCTGCGGTTCGGCCGCGTCGTGTCGATGGGCGCGGTCGCCGTGCTGATCCTGGTCGGCGGGGTGTGGGCGTCCTGGAGCACGGCGCAGCACGTGATGCTGACGAAGGGCAAGGAGCGGGGCACGGTCGAGGTGACGGCGTGCGGTGAGGACACCTGCACGGGGCCGTTCCGGCCGGTCTCCTCGGGCGTGCCCGCGCGGTCCCGGGTGGTGATCGACAAGTCGGTGGCGGTGCGCAGGGGGCGGACCTACGACGTGATCGTGAAGCCCGGCACCGACGGCGTGGTGCGCTCGGGTCCCGCCGGGGTGCTGTTCGCGTGGGTGCCGCTGGGCGGTGCGCTGCTGCTGGCGTCGGTGGTGGTGGCCGGCGGGCTGCGGTTGCGGCGGATGGCGTGGGGTCTGGGCGGTCTGGGGATCGCGCTGCTGACGGCGGCCTTCTTCGCGGTGCAGTGAGCGCGCACGGCCGTGCCCCCGGACCGGAGCGGTCCGGGGGCACGGTCGGGTGCGGTGGTGCCGGTCAGCCGGTGTTGCGCAGGCCGGCCGCGACGCCGTTGACGGTCAGGAGCAGGGCGCGGGCGAGGAGCGGGTCGGGTTCGGCGCCCGAGGCGGCCTCCTCGCGCTGCCGCTTGAGGAGGGTCACCTGGAGGTAGGAGATCGGGTCCAGGTAGGCGTCCCGGATGCCGAAGGTCTGCTTGAGGACCGGGGTGGCGTCGAGGAGTTCGCGCTCTCCGGTGATCTTGAGGACTTCGGCGACGGTCAGTTCGTGTTCGGCGCGGATGGTGTCGAAGACGTGCTTCAGCTCGTCGGGGACGAGGGTGTCGACGTAGTGCTGGGCGATCCGCAGGTCGGTCTTGGCGAGGGTCATCTCGACGTTGGAGACGAAGTTGCGGAAGAAGTGCCACTGTTCGTGCATCTCGGCGAGGACGGTGTCCAGGCCCGCCTCACGCAGGGCCTTGAGGCCGGAGCCGACGCCGAACCAGCCGGGGACGATCTGCCGGGACTGGGTCCAGCCGAACACCCAGGGGATGGCGCGCAGGCCGTCGAGCGAGACGCCCGAGCCGGGGCGGCGGGAGGGCCGCGAGCCCAGGTGCAGGTCGGCGAGCTGGTCGACCGGGGTGGAGGCGAGGAAGTACGTCGGCAGGTCGGGGTCCTCGACGAGCCGGCGGTAGGCGGCGTGGGCGGCCTCGGAGACGACGTCCATGGCGGCGTCCCAGCGGGCGAGGGCCTCGTCGGACTGGCGGGGCGCGGTGTGCAGGGCGGAGGCCTGGAGGGTGGCGGCCACCGTCAGTTCCAGGTTCTCGCGGGCCAGGGAGGGGATGAGGTACTTGTCGGAGATGACCTCGCCCTGTTCGGTGACCTTGATCTCGCCTTCCAGGGTGCCCCAGGGCTGGGCGAGGATGGCGTCGTGGGAGGGGCCGCCGCCGCGGCCGACGGTGCCGCCGCGGCCGTGGAAGAGGCGCAGCCGTACGCCGTAGCGGTGGGCTACGTCGCGCAGCCGGCGCTGGGCGCGGTGGATCTCCCACTGGCTGGTGGTGATGCCGCCGAACTTGGAGGAGTCGGAGTAGCCGAGCATGACCTCCTGGACGTCTCCGCGCAGCGCGACCAGGCGCCGGTAGGAGGGGTCGGAGAGCATGTCCTCCAGGATGGTGTCGGCGGCCTTGAGTTCGTCGGTGGTCTCCAGGAGGGGGACGATGCCGATCCTGGCCCAGCCGGCGTGCAGGTCCATGAGTCCGGCCTCGCGGGCGAGGACGGCGGCGGCGAAGACGTCGTCGGCGCCCTGGCACATGGAGATGATGTAGGACTCGACGACCTCGGGGCCGAAGATCTCCAGGGCTCGCCGGACGGTCTTGAAGACCCCGAGGGTCTTCTCGCCGGCGGCGTCCACGGGTGCCGGGGTGGGCGCGAGCGGGCGGCGGGACCTGAGTTCCTTGGCGAGGAGTCTGGCGCGGTACTCGCGGGGCATGTCGGCGTAGCGCCAGGATTCCTCGCCGAGGCGGTCGAAGAGCTGGCCGAGGGCGTGGTGGTGGGCGTCGGCGTGTTCGCGGACGTCCATGGTGGCGAGCTGGAGGCCGAAGGCGGCCAGGGTGCGGATCGTCCGGGCCAGGCGGCCGTCGGCGAAGAGCCCGCCGCGGTGTTCGCGCAGGGAGGTCTGGATGATCCGCAGGTCGGCGAGGAGCTCGGCGGTGCCGAGGTAGTCGTAGCCGGGCTGGTGCGGGGTGTCGGTGGCGAGGCGCCGCTTGGTGTTGACCAGCTTCTGCCGGATGCAGGTGGCCTTGAGCCGGTAGGGCTCCTCGGCGTTGAGGCGCTTGTAGCGGGGGCTGATCTCGGGCAGCAGGTCCAGGTCGGCCTGGAGGGAGGCGAGGAGTTCCTCGGTCGCGCCGGTGTAGCGGATGGAGTTGGAGAGGAAGCCGCGGAGTTCGTCGATCATCTCCAGGGCGTCGTTGATGCCGTGTTCGTGCTGGAGGATGAGGATGTCCCAGGTGACCTGGGGGGTGACGTTGGGGTTGCCGTCGCGGTCGCCGCCGATCCAGGTGCCGAAGGTGAGCGGCCGGGTGTCGTCGGGGAGCTTGACGCCGACCCGCTCCAGTTCGGCGGTGAGGTCCTCCAGGACGTCGCCGACGGCGTCGGCGTGCAGTTCGTCCAGGTAGTAGATGGCGTTGCGGGCCTCGTCGGCGGGCTCGGGGCGGACCACGCGCAGTTCGTCGGTCTGCCAGACGAGGTCGATGTTCTCGGCGAGGCGGATGTCGGTGCGGCGGCGGTCGGACTCGATGACCGGGGTGTCCAGGAGCGCGGCGATGCGCCGGAGCTTGTTGAGGACGGAGCGGCGCGCGGCCTCGGTGGGGTGCGCGGTGAAGACCGGGCGGACGTTGAGGTTCTGGACGGTCTGGCGCAGGTGCTCGGCGTCGGCGTCCTTGAGCCGGTCGGCGGTGCGGGCCAGCAGGCCGCCTTCGGCGGCGCGGCGGGCGCGCAGTTCGCGGCCGCGGTGGACCTGCTCGGTGACGTTGGCGAGGTGGAAGTAGGTGGAGAAGGCGCGGACCAGCTTGGCCGCGGTCTCCAGTTCGATGCCGCGCAGCAGTTCGGCGGCTGCGTCGCCGTCCTCGCGGGTGAGACGGCGGACCTTCTCGACGAGGTCCAGCAGCTCGGGTCCTTCCTGCCGGACGAGGGTCTCGCCGAGGAGGTCACCCAGCCGGCGGATGTCGGCGCGCAGCTCACTGCTGGTCGTGGTGGTCTGGTCGTCGGCACTGCTCACAGGTGCGGCTCCTTGCAGTGTTGAAGCTCGTCTGGAGGGGACCCGTCCGTCGGCCGGGCGGCAGGCGGGGCCTGTCCGCTTGGCGGCCGGACATCCGGGAAAGAAACAGAGCGGACCGCGCTGTCCGACCGACTCCAAGGATAGGTGTCCATGAGGACGCGCAGGCTCTGGGGCTCTTGCCGCGGGACGCCTCGCTGCCATACTTACGTTGCCGTAGGTTACGGAACCGTAGGGAAGTCTCTCCGTCGTCCCCTCCGGTCGCCGCGGATCGGCACCTGTCTCAGCCCTCGACCCCCCAGGGGACGCGCATGACCTCGTCTGGTTCCGATGTGATCGACGACGCCCACAAGCCGGCCGACGCCGCGACGGTGTCCGCCACGCTGGGCGGCGAGAAGAAGGGTTCGGTGGAGCAGTTCGCCCTGCTGGTGTTCATCGTCGTGCCGTTCTTCGCGCTGCTGGCCGCGGTGCCGCTGGCGTGGGGCCGGGGCGTGAGCTGGCTCGATCTGGGCCTGATGGTGTTCTTCTACTTCCTGGGCTGTCACGGCGTGACGATCGGTTTCCATCGCTACTTCACGCACGGCTCGTTCAAGGCGAAGCGGCCGCTGAGGATCGCGCTGGCGATCGCGGGTTCGATGGCGGTGGAGGGGCCTTTGGTGCGCTGGGTGGCCGACCACCGCAAGCACCACAAGTTCTCCGACGCGGAGGGCGACCCGCACTCGCCGTGGCGGTTCGGCGAGACCATGCCGGCGCTGATGAAGGGCCTCTGGTGGGCGCACATCGGCTGGCTGTTCGACGAGGAGCAGACCCCGCAGGAGAAGTACGCGCCGGATCTGATCAAGGACCCCGCCATCCGGGCGGTCTCCCGTCAGTTCATCCTCTGGACGGTGCTGTCGTTGGGGCTGCCGCCGCTGATCGGCGGTCTGGTGACCTGGTCCTGGTGGGGCGCGTTCACCGCGTTCTTCTGGGGTTCACTCGTCCGGGTGGCGCTGCTGCACCACGTGACCTGGTCGATCAACTCGATCTGCCACGCGGTGGGCAAGCGGCCGTTCAAGTCGCGGGACAGGTCGGGCAACGTGTGGTGGCTGGCGGTGCTGTCCTGCGGGGAGTCCTGGCACAACCTGCACCACGCCGACCCGACGTCGGCCCGGCACGGGGTGGAGCGCGGCCAGCTGGACTCGTCGGCGCGGATCATCCGCTGGTGCGAGCGGTTGGGCTGGGCGTACGACGTCCGGTGGCCGTCACGCTCCCGTATCGATTCCCGCCGCGACACCGGGGAAGGCGGCTCCCGGCGAGGGGCGGGGACCGCCGAGGCGGCATGATTGACGCCGTGGCGACCGACTCCAGCACCCCCAGTCCCGACAAGCCGCGGCGGGCACGTCGCACCCGGATGACCGGTGCGGAGCGCCGCCAGCAGCTGTTGGAGATCGGTCGCACCCTGTTCGCGGCGAAGGGGTTCGAGGGCACCTCGGTGGAGGAGATCGCGGCGAGGGCCGGGGTGTCCAAGCCGGTGGTCTACGAGCACTTCGGCGGCAAGGAGGGCCTGTACGCGGTGGTCGTGGACCGGGAGATGCGCCGGCTGCTGGACATGGTGACCGGTTCCCTGACCGCCGGGCATCCGCGGGAGCTGTGCGAGCAGGCCGCGTTCGCGCTCCTGGACTACATCGAGGAGTACACGGACGGGTTCCGGATCCTGGTGAGGGACTCGCCGATCCCGCAGTCCACGGGGTCCTTCGCGTCCCTGATCTCGGACATCGCCACCCAGGTGGAGGACATCCTGGGCCGCGAGTTCAAGTCGCGGGGCTTTGACCCCAAGCTGGCGCCGCTGTACGCGCAGGCGCTGGTGGGCATGGTGGCGCTGACCGGCCAGTGGTGGCTGGACGTGCGCCGCCCGAAGAAGGCGGAGGTCGCCGCCCACCTGGTGAACCTGGCCTGGCACGGTCTGGACGGCCTGGAGCCGAAGCCGCGCCTGATAGGGCATCGCAAGGCCTGACCGCGCCCCGCCGGTCCCGCTGCCGGGGCGCGGGGCGTGCGTCGGCCCGTCGGGCGCGCGGCTTTCGTCGGCCCGTAGGGGCGCGGGCCGGGCGGTCCGGCGGGGTCAGCGGATCGGTTCGAGGAACTCCAGGCGGTTGCCGACGGGGTCCGCGCAGTAGAAGCGGCGGTGGCCCGGCAGGTTCCCGTCCCAGGCGACGGGCGTGCCGTGGGCGGTGAGCCGGGCCGCGTAGGTCTCGATGCCGGTCACCAGCAGGCCCGGGTGGGCCTGTCCGGCCGGCCGGAAGTCCTGTTCGATCCCCAGGTGGAGAACGACCTCGCCGGCCCGGAACCAGCAGCCGCCGCGGGCGGCGAGCACGGGCGGTTTGGGGACCTCCGTCATGCCGAGGGTGCCGGCGTAGAAGGCCCGCAGCCGGTCCTCCGAGCCGGGCGGGGCGGCGAGCTGGACGTGGTCGAGGGCGACGAGCATCAGCGGTCCTCCCTGCGGGCGACGGCGAAGATGCGGCGGAACGGGAACGGGGTGCCGTGCGGTCCCGCCGGGTAGGCCTCGCGCAGCGCGGCGCGGTATTCGGCGAGGAAGGCGTCACGGGCCCGCGGGTCGTCGGCGAGGGCGGTGAGGACGGGCCGCAGCCCGGTGCCCTTGACCCAGTCGAGCACCGGGTCCTCGCCGGTCAGCAGGTGGACGTACGTCGTCTCCCAGACGTCGGCGGCGCAGCCGAGCCCGGTCAGCCGTTCCAGGTAGGCCTCGGGGGTCAGGACGGCGTCGTCGTGGCGGAGCGCGTCGGCGAGGCGGCCGCGCCAGCGCGGGGACTCGGCGAGGGTGCGCATCAGGCGGTGGCTGGGCGCGGTGAAGTTGCCGGGGACCTGGAAGGCGAAGGTGCCGCCGGGTGCGAGGCCCGCGATCCATGCGGCGAACCGGTCGGCGTGCCCGGGGACCCACTGGAGGGTGGCGTTGCTGACGATCAGGTCGTACGGCCGCTCGGGCGTCCAGGTGCGGACGTCCGCGGGGGCGAAGTCCAGGCTGCCGCCGCCGGCCGTGGGTCCCTGGTGTTCGACGATCGCCTTGTCGAGCATCTCGGGCGAGTTGTCGTAGCCGGTGACGCGGGCGGCGGGCCAGCGTTCGGCGAGCAGGGCGGTCATGTTGCCGGGTCCGCAGCCGAGGTCGGCGACGGCCGGGGCGTCGCCGGGGAGGCCGGGGATCCGGGCGAGGAGGTCGGTGAAGGGGCGGGCGCGGTGGCCGGCGTGCCGGAGGTACTGGGCGGGGTCCCAGGCAGGAGTGGTCATGGATCCCACCTTCCCCGCCCCGATATCTCGATGTCAAGAAGCTTGACGTCAAGAGACTTCATGTCGACACAACCACTACACTGATCGCCATGGAGGACGAGGTCGATCGGCTGGTGGCTGCGTGGCGCCGGGAGCGCCCGGACCTCGACGTGGAACCGCTCGAGGTGCTCAGCCGGGTGAGTCGGCTGGCCCGGCACCTGGACCGGGCACGTCGGCTGGCCTTCGCCGAGCACAGCCTGGAGCCCTGGGAGTTCGACGTGCTGACCGCGCTGCGGCGCGCCGGGACGCCCTACCAGCTCTCCCCCGGACAGCTGCTGACCCAGACCCTGGTCACCTCGGGGACGATGACCAACCGCATCGACCGGCTGGCCAAGAAGGGCCTGGTGGAACGGCTGCCGGACCCGAGCGACCGGCGGGGCGTGCTGGTGCGGCTGACCGAGGAGGGCCAGGACCGCGCGGACCAGGCCCTGGCCGGACTCCTCGACCAGGAACGGGCGATCCTCGCCGAGCTGTCCCGCGCCCAGCGCGCCGAACTCGCCGCCCTGCTACGCCAGTTGACCGCCCCGTTCGACAACATCCCCGGCTGACGGGCCGGTCAGGTCGACCGGGCCGACCCCGGCCCGGCGGGCCAGCGCCACGGCGGCCAGGGTGGAGTGCACGCCCAGCTTCCCGAGCACGTTCTGCATGTGGGTGCGGACGGTGTGCGGGGACAGGAACAGGCGCTCGGCGACCGCCTTGCGCCCCAGGCCCGCCACCATGCACCGCAGCACCTCCCGCTCTCTCGGCGTGAGGGACTCCACGAGCCGCTCGCTCTCGGTGCGGTGCTTGCGGGCGGCCGTCAGCTCCCGCAGGACCCCGGTCAGCAGGGCGGGCGGCAGATGCGTCTCGTCGCGCAGCACCCCCCGGATGACGTTCAGCAGCCGCGACAGCGAGCAGTCCTTGGCGACCCAGCCGCAGGCACCGGCCTGCAGCGCCAGCGCCGCGCGCCGCGGGTCGTCCTTCTCCGCGAGCACGACGACCCGCACGGCGGGATGGGCCGAGCGGACGCCGGCGACCAGGGACATCCCGTCGACCAGGCCCTCCTCGTCGCCCTCCTGCACCGGCACCGCCGGGCGCCCGCCGGGCAGTTGACCGCCCAGATCGGCGTCGACGAGCAGCACGTCGAAACGGCGGCCCTCGGCGACCGCGCGCTCCAGGCAGCGCAGCGCCGCCGGACCGCTCCCGGCCGCGGACACGTCGACGTCGGGCTCGGCGGCCAGCGCCGCGGCCAGCGACTCGGCGAAGATGCGGTGGTCGTCGACGACCAGAACTCGGATACGAACCACGAAACCCCCTTCCCCACGCTCTTCACGAGCAGGGGATGCACAAGGTGCCCAGAGCGACGATCACACGGACACGGCACCCGCGAGGAGGCCGAGCCGCACGGCCGCCGCCGTGTCTGAACTGCTACCCCCACCGCGGGTGCCGTACCCGACGTGTCTCGCCCCCTGATCAGCACCGGCCCCCACCGGTACTGCTCCTCAGGGTACGGACGGGGGCCGGGAGCGGAAGGCAATTTGCAGAACTGCCCGGCCGACGCGTTTATGGTGTGCCGCATGTTTCGTATTGAGGCGGAAGTCGACAGAGAACGGCGGGAGCTGCTCCGCACCAGGCTGCTGGACGACAACACCGCGGCCTCCCCGGTTCTCGCGGCCCTGCGCGGCACCCCCGAGGAACGTCAGGTGCCCCTGCACATCTGGGCGACGGACGAGGCGTCGGGCACCCTCGCGGGCGGCCTGGTCGGGCACACCTGGGCGACCTGGCTGCACGTCACCTACCTGTGGGTGGACGCGGGCCTGCGCGGCGCGGGCCTGGGCCGCCGGCTGCTGGCGGAGGCGGAGCGCATCGCCGGGCAGGAGCGGGCCTGCGCGGCCGTGCGGCTGGAGACCTGGGACTTCCAGGCGCCCGGCTTCTACCGCAAGCAGGGCTACCAGGTGGTGTGCGTGGTCCCCGACTATCCGCCGGGGACCACGGAGTACACACTGGTCAAGCGGCTGGGCTGAGCCTCAGTCCGCGCGGCGGGCTCCCGCCGACGGCACCGCCTCGAACGTGCGGGGCGCCGTGAGACCGGCCGCCGCGAACGCCTCCTCGACCGCCTTGGTGATCGTGTCGACGTCGGAGGCCTCCGCGAGGACGATCGCCGAGCCGCCGAAGCCGCCGCCGGTCATCCGCGCACCCAGCGCGCCGCTCGCCAGCGCGGTGTCCACGACCAGGTCCAGCTCCGGGCAGGAGATCCGGAAGTCGTCGCGCAGTGAGGCGTGGCCTTCGGTGAGCACGGGGCCGATGGCCCGGGTGTCGCCGGCCTCCAGCAGGGCGACGACGCGCTCCACCCGGTGGTCCTCGGTGACGACGTGCCGGACCAGGCGCCGTACCTCCTCCTCGTCGCCCAGCCGGTCGAGCGCCGCGCCGAGGCCGTCGTAGGCGACGTCCCGCAACGCGTCCACGCCCAGCAGGGCCGCGCCCTTCTCGCAGCCGGCCCGGCGCTTGCCGTACTCGCCGCCGCTGTGCGCGTGCTTGACCTGGGTGTCGACGACCAGCAGGCGCATGCCCTCGGCCGCCAGGTCGAAGGGGATCTGCTTCTGCGAGAGGTCCCGGGTGTCCAGGAACAGGGCGTGCCCGTCCTCGCAGCAGGCGGACGCGGTCTGGTCCATGATGCCGGTCGGCGCCCCGACGTAGACGTTCTCCGCGCGCTGGCACAGCCGGGCCAGCTGCCAGCGGGCCAGGCCCAGTCCGTGCAGGTCGTTCAGGGCGAGGGCGATCACCACCTCCAGGGCCGCGGAGGAGGACAGGCCGGCGCCGGTCGGGACCGTGGAGGACAGGTGCACGTCGGCGCCGCCGACCGGGTGGCCGGCCTCGCGCAGCGCCCAGACCACGCCCGCCGGGTACGCCGTCCACGCGTGGTCGGTACCGGGTTCCAGGGCGTCCGGGGAGAGTTCGACGACCCCGCCCTCGATGTCGGCGGAGTGCAGGCGCAGCACGCCGTCGGTGCGGCGGGAGACCGCGGCCGTCGTCACGTGCGGCAGCGCGAACGGCATCACGAAGCCGTCGTTGTAGTCGGTGTGCTCACCGATCAGGTTGACCCGGCCCGGCGCCGACCACACCCCTTCGGGCGCCGCCCCGTAGAGCTCGGTGAAATCGTCCCTGACCTGCTGTGCCGCATCCACATCTGCCCCCACTACTGCTCCCTCGACACGTGCTGCGCGAACTCCCAGGCGTCCGCGACGATCCCCGCGAGGTCCGCGCGGGTCGGGTTCCAGCCCAGCTTCTCGCGGGCGGTGGCCGCGGAGGCGACCAGGACGGCCGGGTCGCCGCCCCGGCGCGGGGCCACGACCTCGGGGATCGGGTGGCCGGTGACCTGCCGGACGGTCTCGATGACCTCGCGGACCGAGAAGCCCTCGCCGTTGCCGAGGTTGCAGATCAGGTGCTCGCCGGGGCGGGCGGCCGTCAGGGCCAGCAGGTGGGCCTCGGCCAGGTCGGCGACGTGGATGTAGTCGCGGACGCAGGTGCCGTCGGGCGTCGGGTAGTCGTCGCCGAAGACCGAGACGGCCTCGCGGCGGCCCTGCGCGACCTGGAGGACCAGCGGGATCAGGTGCGACTCGGGGTCGTGGCGCTCGCCCTGCGCGCCGTAGGCGCCGGCCACGTTGAAGTAGCGCAGGGAGACCGCGCCCAGGCCGTGGGCGGCGGCCTCGCCGGTGATCATGTGGTCGACGGCGAGCTTGGTGGCGCCGTACGGGTTGGTGGGCCTCGTCGGGGCGCTCTCCACGATCGGCACCTGCTCCGGCTCGCCGTAGGTGGCCGCGGTGGAGGAGAAGACGAGCTTGCGCACGCCGGCCTCGCGCATGGCGGCCAGCAGCGCCATGGTGCCGCCGACGTTGTTGTCCCAGTACTTCTCGGGCTTCACGACCGACTCGCCGACCTGCGAGGACGCGGCGAAGTGCAGCACGGCGTCGTAGGAGGAGTCCAGCCACTTCGCGGCGTCACGGATGTCGCCCTCGACGAAGGACGCGCCCGCGGGGACGCCCTCGCGGAAGCCCGTGGACAGGTTGTCGAGGACGGTGACCTCGTGGCCCGCCTCCAGCAGGTGCTGGGACACCACGCTGCCGACGTAACCCGCCCCGCCCGTCACCAGGTACTTCATCAACTCGCTACCTCTCGCAGTCGCTCGGCCGCGCGCTCCGGCGGCACGTCGTTGATGAACACGTTCATGCCGGATTCGGAACCCGCGAGAAACTTCAGCTTGCCGGACGTTCGGCGGATGGTGAAAAGCTCCAGATGCAGCGCGAAGTCGTCGCGCGAGACACCGTCGAACTCCTCCAGCGTCCCGAACGGCGCCTGGTGCCAGGCGGCGATGTAGGGCGTGGGAGGCTCACCCTCACCGAAGATACGGTCGAAGCGCCTCAAGAGTTCCAGATAGACCCGAGGGAACTCCGAGCGCGCCGCCTCGTCGAGTCCGAGCAGGTCGGGGACCCGGCGCTTCGGGTACAGGTGGACCTCGTAGGGCCAGTGCGCCGCGTACGGCACGAAGGCGGCCCAGTGTTCACCCTCAAGGACGACGCGCTGGTCGGCGAGTTCACGCTCGAGGACGGCGTCGAAGAGGTTCTCCCCGCCGGTCGCCTCCTTGTGCGCCGCGAGTGACCGCAGCATCAGCGCGGTGCGAGGGGTGGTGAAGGGGTAGGCGTAGATCTGGCCATGGGGATGACCGAGCGTCACGCCGATCTCCTCACCGCGGTTCTCGAAGCAGAACACCTGCTGGACGGAGGGGAGATGGGACAGTTCCGAGGTCCTGTCGGTCCACGCGTCGAGGACCAGCCGCGCCTGCTCCTCGGTGAGGCTCGCGAAGGACGCGTCGTGGTCGGAGGTGAAGCAGACCACCTCGCAGCGGCCGGAGTCGCCGGCCAGCGAGGGGAATCGGTTCTCGAAGACCACCACGTCGTACGACGAGTCGGGGATCTCGCTGAGGCGGTCGCCCTCGGTCGGGCACAGGGGGCACTGGTCGGCCGGCGGGTGGTAGGTGCGGCCCTGCCGGTGCGAGGCGATGGCGACCCGGTCGCCGAGGAGCGCGTCGCGGCGGATCTCGGAGGTGGTGTGGGTCCGCTCCAGCGGCCGGCGGTCCACCGCGTCCCGGACGGTGTCGTCCCGCAGGTCGTAGTAGATGAGCTCGCGACCGTCGGCCAGCCGGGTCGAGGTCTTCTTCACTGCGGACTCCCGAAATTCGAGCGTTGTTCGAGTCAGCCAACCATCAAACAGAACCGAACACACCAAAACACAACTCACCAGGTGAGTCAACATCGCAATCAATCAAGGTGAGACAACAAAAGTGTTGAATTCTTGGATGCAAAACCCCACCAGTGCTCCCGTATCCCCCACCTACCTCGCCGAGGAACTGCGGCTCCCCACCAACGGCCTCGACTACGCGATCCTCGCGATCTACTTCGTGGTCGTCCTCGGCATCGGCTTCGCGGCCCGCCGGTCGGTGAAGACGAGCCTCGACTTCTTCCTCTCCGGGCGCTCGCTGCCCGCGTGGATCACCGGGCTCGCGTTCATCTCGGCGAACCTGGCCGCCACCGAGATCCTCGGCATGGCCGCCAACAGCGCGCAGTACGGCGCGTACACCGTGCACTGGTACTGGATCGGCGCCATTCCGGCCATGGTCTTCCTCGGCCTGGTGATGATGCCCTTCTACTACGGGAGCAAGGTCCGCTCGGTCCCCGAGATGCTGCTGCTGCGCTTCGACAGAGGCGCACACCTGCTGAGTTCGATCCTGTTCGCCTTCGCCGCCATCCTCATCGCGGGCGTCAACCTGTACGCCCTCGCGATCGTCGTCGAGGCGCTGCTGGGCTGGCCGCAGTGGGTGGCGATCGTGGTGGCCGGCGCGTTCGTGCTGGCGTACATCACCCTCGGCGGTCTCTCCTCGGCCATCTACAACGAGGTGCTCCAGTTCTTCGTGATCCTGGCCGCCCTCATCCCGCTGTCCGTGCTCGGCCTGAAGAAGGTCGGCGGCTGGGACGGCCTGGTCCACAAGCTCGACGCCACCCACGGCCACCACTTCACCTCCGCCTGGGGCGGCACCGGCATCGGCAGCGTCAACCCGCTCGGCGCGAACTGGCTGACCATCGTCCTCGGCCTCGGCTTCGTCCTCTCCTTCGGCTACTGGACGACCAACTTCGCCGAGGTCCAGCGCGCCCTGTCGGCGAAGAACCTCTCCGCCGCCCAGCGCACCCCGCTGATCGCCGCGTACCCGAAGATCTTCATCGTCTTCCTGGTGATGATCCCGGGCCTGGTCGCCGCCGCGCTGGTACCGAAGATCGGCACCTCCGGCTCGGACCTCCAGTACAACGACGCGATCCCCTACCTGATGTCCCAGCTGCTGCCCAACGGCGTGCTCGGCATCGCGGTCACCGGTCTGCTCGCGGCCTTCATGGCCGGCATGGCGGCCAACGTGTCGTCCTTCAACACCGTCTTCACGACGGACATCTGGGCGAAGTACGTGGTGAAGGACCGCGAGGACGCCTACTACGTGCGCTTCGGACGCCTCATCACCGCGATCGGCGTCTGCGCGTCCATCGGCACGGCGTTCCTCGCGTCGTCGTTCTCGAACATCATGAGCTACCTGCAGACGCTGTTCTCCTTCTTCAACGTGCCGATGTTCGTCGTCTTCATCGTCGGCATGTTCTGGAAGCGGGCCTCGGCGAAGTCCGGCTTCTGGGGACTGCTCGCGGGCACGGTGACCGCGATGGTCAACTACTTCGTCCTCTACAAGAAGGACATCATCGGCATCCCCTCCGACCAGGGCGCCAACTTCGTCTCCGCGATCGCCGGCTTCGTCGCCGGTGCGGTGGTGATGGTGCTCGTGTCCCTGTTCACCGCGCCCAAGCCCGAGGCGGAACTCGCGGGCCTGGTCTACGGCACCCGCTCCCCCGGCGCGGCCGAGCCGCCCGCGCCCGGCGACGAGGCCTGGTACCGGCGCCCCGCGCTGCTCGGCTGGGGCGCGGTGGTCCTCGCCGCCCTCTGCTACATCCCGTTCTCGTTCTGACCCCGGCCGCGGGAGACTGGAGAGACCATGACCGACGACATCCAGCGGGAAGTCACCGACCTGGAGAGCAGGTCCACGACCGCCGCACGCATCTTCGACCTGCGGCGGATCATCGGCGGCCTGTTCGTGCTGTACGGGATCATCGTCACGATCACCGGGATCACGGACTCGCAGGCCGAGATCGACAAGGCCCAGGGGATCAACATCAACCTGTGGACCGGGATCGGGATGCTGCTGCTGGGAGCGGTGTTCCTGGTGTGGCTGTGGCTGCGGCCCACCCCGCCGGCACCTCCGGTGGAGGGCACCGAGGAGTAGCGGGCCCGTCGCCCGCGGGGCGCGTGGGCCGTGCCCACCCCCCGCGGCGGCGGCCGCAGCCCGTTGGGGCCTCGCGGCGGCTAGCGGATCTCGCCGCCGCTGCCGACGGATCCCGCCCTGTCCAGCAGACCCGTCCGGGCGGCCAGTGCCGCCGCCTCCAGACGGGACCCCACGCCCAGCTTCATCAGCACCCGCTGCACGTGCGTCCGCGCGGTGCTCGGGGCGATGCCCATCCCCGCGGCGATCAGGCGGGTGTCCTCGCCGTCGGCGACCCGGACCAGGACCTCGACCTCCCTCGGGGTGAGCATCTGGAGCAGGCGCTGACCCTCGTCGTCGGGCTGGGCCACGGGGTTGAGCAGGTCACCGAAGGCCCCCTGGAGCAGCGCCGGGGCCACGGCGGCCTCACCGGCGCGCGCCTTCATGATCGCTCGCTCGACGCCCTCTATCCGCTCGTCGTGCCGCACGTACCCGGACGCGCCCGCCGCGAAGGCCGCCGCGATGCCCCGCGGCGACGGCACCGGGCCCAGGACCAGGACGGCGACCTGCGGCCGCTCCCGCTTGATCTTCACCACCGGGTCGAACATGCCCGGCTCGGCCGGGGTCGCCGTACCCAGCAGGCACACCTCGGGCGCGCGCGTGATGACCAGTTCCGCCGCGCCCGCCGCCGGAGCCGCCGCGGCGAGCACCCGGTGGCCGCGCAGTTTCAGTGCCGAGGCCAGCGCCTCCGCGAGCAGCCGGTGGTCGTCGACCACCATGAGCCGCACTCCCATAGAGCAACCCCCCACTCCCCCCAATGGATGCCCCACTATGGATGCCCACTGGTCCGCATGGACAGAGGGCCCCCCGGCACCTCGTCCTTCATGCCCCCGGAAGCTACACGCTTGTTCGACGTCGCGCTGCCCCTACTGATGAGAAGTGCCCCGGATATGAGGAATCTCTGGCTTTTCTGGTATTCGCGGCGGAAGCGCGCCGTCAGCCGTCCGTGCCGAACGCGGCGACCAGGTACTCCTTGGACGACGTCGACGAGCCGACGGCGTGGGCGTACACCGCGGACAGGTACAGGCGTCCCCGGGCGTAGAGGACCTCGGCGTACGCCGGTGCCATCGCGGTCTCCAGGGTCTTGACCTGCGCGGTCGCCGGGTTCTCCAGCAGCTTGGTCTCCTTGAACGAACCGCCGTCGATGCTGACGATCTGAGCGCCCTTGTTGTACGGCGGGTTCTTGTACGCGATCACGTTCGGACCGTCCATGCGCAGCGGCGTGATCGTGTAGTTGTCGCCGGCGTCGGCGCGCTGGCCGGTCTGCTTGCCGGTGGCCAGGTCGAAGGCGACGATCTCGTTGGTCTTCGAGAACTGCCCGCCGCCGCCGTCGTGCTCCTCGGTCGGCAGGTAGAGCCGGTCGTTGCCGACGACCACGCCCTGGCACTTCTCCACCTGGTAGATGCCGTCGCAGCGGGCCGCGTAGGAGCTGCCGGGCGTGGAGATACGGGTGCGCAGCTTGCCGGTCGTGTTGTCGATGGAGAAGACGTCGGAGAAGCCGCTGCCGTCGCCCGCGCTGTCGTTGACGTCGGCGGCGACCACCAGCGGGTCGGTCGACACGACGCTGGCGTAGGGGATGCCGGAGCTCATCTCGTACTCGGAGGCCACCTTGCCGGAGACCGGGTCGATGGTCTGGATGTGCAGCTGGGCGGTGTCGCCGGTGCCGCACTTGCGGACCGCGACCAGTTTCGCGCCGCCGCCGTACCCGGCGTCGTAGCAGGTGTCGGTCGGCTTCGGCTGCCAGCGGACCTTGCCGGACGCCAGGTCGAAGGCGGCGCCCCCGCTGGTGCCGCCGACCGCGACCGTCTGCCGAGCGACCGTCACGTTGTTGAAGTTGATCGGTACGTCACCGGACTTGATGGTCTGCGTCCATAGCTTCCTACCGGCGTTCAGGTCGATCGCGGCGACCTGGGTGCAGCCCGCCGAGGAGCCCTTCGGCGGCATCTTCGGCTGGAAGACGACGGCCGTCCTGCCGTCCGCGCCGACGTGCCCGGTGGCGTAGCAGACCGGGCCGGGCAGCGGGACGGTCCACAGCTTGGCGCCCGAGGCGGGATCGTAGCCGACGATCCGGGCCACACCGGTCTTCGCGTACACCTTGCCGGTCAGCCAGGAACCGGAGGTGACCGTGGTGTCGTCCGCCGCGGGCATCGGGACCTGGAAGAGGACCTTGGCGGCCGGGTCCGAGGGGACCTTCTCGCTGCCTCCGCCGCCGCCCGCGCCGCCGTCGGAGCCCTTGGTGCCGCCGGTGCCTCCCGTGTCGGCGCCGGCGGTGTCGTGCTTCCCGCCGCCGCCTCCCGAGGACTTGGAGTACCAGATGCCGCCGCCGACGATCAGCGCGATCGCCACGACCGCGGCGACGATGATGTACAGCGAGGCGTTGTTCCGGCCGGGAGCGGTGGCCGGGGTGGGCACCGTGGGGGCGCCGCCCGGGTAGCCGTAACCGGGCTGCTGGGCATAGGGGTTGGCGTATGCGGGCGGCTGCTGGGCGTACGGGTTCGCGGGCGGGCCGGGATGGCCGTAGCCGGGCTGCGGGGCCGGGGGCTGCTGCGGGTAGCCGTAGCCAGGCTGCGGGGCCGGGGGCTGCTGCGGGTAGCCGTAGCCGGGCTGCGGGGCCGGGGGCACGGACGGCTTCGGCGGGTCGGCGGGAGCACCGGAACCGGGCTGCCGCGGGGGCTGGTTGGGCGGCGGCGGAGGCGGCTGGGTCATGACGGGTACCTCGGGGGAAGGCTCGGGAGCGGACGGGGAAGGGGACGGGGCGCGGCGGGTCCGCTCAGTGGCCGAAGGCCATCATCAGCTTCTCCTTGGCGTCGTCGCTGCCGGTCAGCCGCGTGGAGGAGAGGTAGAAGCGCCCGTCGACCCAGGCGACCGCGCCGTCGTAGAAGCCGTTCTCGATGCCGGCGGTGTGCTGCGGGTTCTGCAGCAGCCTGGTGGTGGTGTGCGCGGAACCGGTCGTCGGGACCGACACGACCTGGCCGCCCGAGTCGTACGACGGCCGCACGTAGGCGACGAGCCGGCCGCCCTCGGTCCCGACCGGGTACATCGACTCGTCCGTCGGGGACTTCACCCGCCATTTCGCCTTGCCGTCGGTGAGGCTGATGGCGACGATCTCGTTGGCGCCGCTGTTCGTGTCCGTCGGCAGGTAGAGGGTGTTCGCGTCGACGGCTACCCCCTGGCAGCCCTGGAGGTCACGGGCGAGGAGCGCCCAGCCGCACTGCGGTGCGAACTTCTCGTCGACCTTCACCTCGGAGCGGAAGGCGCCCTTGGCGTCCAGGGTCGAGATGTTCCAGGCCTTCTTGTCCTCGTTGGTCATGTAGACCACGAGCGGGTCGACGGAGTACGCCCGCTGGACCGACCAGCCCTTCTTGACCGGCCGGGTCCACCTGACCTTGCCGGTGGCCGGGTCCAGCTCCGATATCTCGTCGTGCTGGTTGCCGCCGCCGGCTCCGCAGGAGGCCACCTCGACCAGCCGGTTCGTACCGCCCGCGAAACCCGACGGGAAGCAGGACGCGCCGTACTCCTTCTTGTCGTACAGCTTGTGGCCGCTGGCCAGGTCGTACGCCGTGCCCGACTGGGAGCGGCCCACCATCAGCGTCTTCCCGCTGACCGTCAGCTCGACGCTGAGCGCGCTGTCGAACAGGCCGCCGTCGGCGACGGTCGCGGTCCAGCCCTTGCGGCCCGTGTCGAGGTCGACCTCCTGCAGCTGGTTGCACTTGGCCCGGTCGCTGGTGCCGTTCATGGACGCCACGACGACCTTGCCGCCGGCGGACTGGACCGGGGTGACCGCGCAGATCTTCTGCGGGAACGCGATCGGGCTCCAGGCCGGTTCGCCGTCGGCCACCCGGTAGCCGAAGAGCTGTTTGTACGCCGCCTTCACCGCGGTCTTCCGGGTGATCCACATGCCGGGTGCGTCGGCTCCGGAGGCCGGCGCGTCGGGCGCCGACTTGTACCAGAGCACCTTGGCCTCGCCGGGCTTGCGGCCCGCGTTGAGGTCCTCCCGGTCCCCGCCGCCGTCGCCGCTGCCGTCACCCGGGTCGACCGGGTCGGCGCTGCCGGAGGTCTTGGGGTCGGCGGACCGGTGGGCGACCGGCTTCTCACCGCCGCCGCCACCGCCGCCGCCGGTCACCGCGTACACGGTGCCGCCGACGACCAGCAGCCCCGCCACCGCCGCGGCGACGATCACCCAGGGCTTTCCCCTGAACGGCCCGCCACCGCCACCGGGCTGCGGAGTGCCGCCCGGCGTCCCCGGGTACTGCGGCGGATAGCCGTAACCCGGCTGCGGCGGATGCCCGTAGGAACCAGGCTGAGGCGGCTGCCCGTAGGGACCGGGCTGAGGTGGCTGCCCGTAGGGGCCCGCCGGTGACGGCTGCCCGTACGGGCCTGCCTGCTGGGGCTGCCCGTAGGGTCCGGGCTGTGCGTACGGTCCCGGCTGCTGCGGCCCGCCGGGACCGGCCTGAGGCGGCTGGGCAGGAGGTGGCGGCGCGCCGAAGCCACCCTGCGCGGGCGGCTGCTGCGGGGCGCCGAAGCCGCCCCGCTCCGGCGGCTGACTGGGTGGCTGCGTCATCAGCGATCTTCCCCCGTTACTGATTTCCGCCACGTCCCCGGGCTCTCGACGGGTTCCGGGCCGTGCGCGGACTGCTCTCCGACCGACCTTTCTACCACCCGGCACCCACAGCGGACCGGCCCTCATCAGCCCCTGTGCCCAAGGAAGAACCGCCCTGTGATGCGCCCGTTACGCGCCTTCACGCCCCCTTCACGCCACACCCGCAGGGCGGTTTCGGGCCGTAGGCACGGCCCCGGCTACGCGTCCTCCGCCAACTCCAGCCAGCGCATCTCCAGTTCCTCGCGTTCCCCGCTCAGGTCGCGCAGCTGGGCGTCGAGTTCGGCGACCTTGGTGAAGTCGGTGGCGTTCGCGGCGATCTGGTCGTGCAGCTTGGTCTCCTTCTCGGAGACCCGGTCCAGCTGGCGCTCGATCTTCTGGAGCTCCTTCTTGGCGGCGCGCTGGTCGGCGGCGCTCCGCTCGGCCGTGGGGGCCTTCGGGGCCACGACGGTGGCGGCGGCCGCCTCCTCCATGCGCTGCCTCCGCTCCAGGTACTCGTCGATGCCGCGCGGCAGCATCCGCAGGGCGGCGTCGCCGAGGAGGGCGAAGACGCGGTCCGTGGTGCGCTCCACGAAGAACCGGTCGTGGGAGATGACGACCATCGAGCCGGGCCAGCCGTCGAGGACGTCCTCCAGCTGCGTGAGGGTCTCGATGTCCAGGTCGTTGGTGGGCTCGTCGAGGAAGAGGACGTTCGGCTCGTCCATGAGCAGGCGCAGCAGCTGGAGGCGGCGGCGCTCACCACCGGAGAGGTCGCCGACCGGCGTCCACTGCTTCTCCTTGCTGAAGCCGAACGTCTCGCACAGCTGACCGGCGGTCATCTCGCGCCCCTTGCCGAGGTCGACGCGCTCGCGCACCTGCTGGACGGCCTCCAGGACCCGGGTGTTCGGGTTCAGTTCGGCGACCTCCTGGGAGAGGTAGGCGAGCTTCACGGTCCTGCCGACGGCGATCCGGCCGCCCGCGGGCTGCTCCTCGCCCTCGGTGCGCGCGGCCTCGGCCATGGCCCGCAGCAAGGAGGTCTTGCCGGCGCCGTTGACGCCGACCAGGCCGATCCGGTCGCCGGGGCCGAGCTGCCAGGTGACGTGCTTGAGCAGCACCTTGGGGCCGGCCTGGACGGTCACGTCCTCCAGGTCGAACACGGTCTTGCCGAGCCGCGAGGAGGCGAACTTCATCAGCTCGCTGGTGTCACGCGGCGGCGGCACGTCGGCGATCAGCTCGTTGGCCGCCTCGACCCGGAAGCGGGGCTTGGAGGTACGGGCCGGGGCGCCGCGGCGCAGCCAGGCCAGCTCCTTGCGGACGAGGTTCTGCCGCTTGGTCTCCTCGGTGGCGGCGATCCGCTCCCGCTCGGCGCGGGCGAAGACGTAGTCCGAGTAGCCGCCCTCGTACTCGTAGACGGCGCCGCGCTGCACGTCCCACATGCGGGTGCAGACCTGGTCGAGGAACCAGCGGTCGTGGGTGACGCAGACCAGCGCCGAACGGCGCGTGCTCAGGTGGCGGGCGAGCCAGGAGATGCCCTCGACGTCGAGGTGGTTGGTGGGCTCGTCCAGGACCAGCAGGTCCTGCTCCTCGATGAGCAGCTTGGCGAGCGCGATCCGGCGCCGCTCACCGCCGGACAGCGGTCCGATGACGGTGTCCAGGCCCTTGGGGAAGCCGGGCAGGTCCAGTCCGCCGAAGAGGCCGGTGAGGACGTCCCTGACCTTCGCGTTGCCGGCCCACTCGTGGTCGGCCATGTCGCCGATGACCTCGTGCCGGACGGTGGCCGCCGGGTCGAGGGAGTCGTGCTGGGTGAGGACGCCGAGGCGCAGTCCGCCGGAGTGCGTGACGCGGCCGGTGTCGGCCTCCTCCAGCTTGGCGAGCATCCTGATGAGGGTGGTCTTGCCGTCGCCGTTGCGGCCCACCACGCCGATGCGGTCGCCCTCCGACACGCCGAGCGAGACGCCGTCCAGCAGGGCACGGGTGCCGTAGACCTTGCTGACGTTCTCGACATTGACCAGGTTGACGGCCATTTCACTCCTGCGCACGGGGACGGTCAGCCTCCCAGCGTAATGCGCGCCGGACCGCCTTCCCGCCGCGAGCCGCCCGCCGGCCGCCCGCGGAGGCCGTACCCCCGCCCGGCGCGTGCCGCCCGTCCGGCCCATGCCGCCCGCCCGACCCGTGGCGTCCGTCCGACCCATGCCGCCCGTCCGACCCGTGGCGGCCGCCCGGCGCGTCGCGTCCGTCCGGCGCGTCGCGTCCGTCCGGCGCGTCGCGTCCGTCCGGCGCGTCGGGCGGTCATGCGCGGGCGTCCCCCGTTCCCGTGACCGGACCCGTGCGGCCTCCGGCGGCGGGAACCTGGTGCGGGCCGGGGCGCGCGGCACACGGATGACGCGAGCGACCGCGTGGCCGGGCAGCGGGCCGGTCAGGCGTCCGCGGGGGCGGTGGTGCCGAGCGGTGTCGGCAGGATCCTCGCGCCGGGTGCCGGGGCGGTCGCGGTGCGGACCGTTCGGCAGGTGCCTGAGGTGCGGAGGGCCTCGGCGACCTTGGTCGCGGACTCGGGGTCGCGGACCAGGAACGCCGTCGTGGGCCCGGAGCCGGAGACCAGTGCCGCCAGGGCACCGGCCGTGCGGCCCGCGTCGAGCGTCCGCGCGAGGTCCGGGAAGAGGGAGAGCGCGGCGGGCTGCAGGTCGTTGCAGACGGCGGCGGCCAGCGCGTCCGGGTCTCCCGCGGCGAGCGCGTCGAGGAGGTCGCGGGAGGCGACGGGCTCGGGGACGGCGCGGCCCTCGGCGAGCCGGTCGAACTCGCGGAAGACGGCCGGGGTGGACAGTCCGCGTCCGGCCATCGCGAACACCCAGTGGAAGGTGCCGCCGACCTCCAGGGCGGTGAGCCGTTCGCCGCGCCCGGTGCCGAGTGCGGCACCGCCGGCCAGGCTGAAGGGCACGTCGCTGCCCAGCTCCGCGCAGATCGCGAGCAGTTCGGCGCGCGAGGCGCCCGCTTGCCACAGCTCGTTGCAGGCGAGCAGCGCGCCCGCCCCGTCCGCGCTCCCCCCGGCCATGCCGCCGGCGACCGGGATGTCCTTGGTGATGTGGATGCGCACGGCCGGTTCGATGCCCCGGCGCCCGGCGAGGGCGAGCGCGGCGCGCGCGGCGAGGTTGGTGCGGTCCAGCGGCACCTGGTCGGCGTCGGTGCCGGCGCAGGTGACGCTCAGCTCCTCGGCCGGCTCCACCGTGACCTCGTCGTACAGGTCGACGGCGAGGAAGACGTTGGCCAGGTCGTGGAAGCCGTCGGGGCGGGCGGCGCCGACCGCGAGCTGGACGTTGACCTTGGCCGGGACGCGTACCGTGACGCTCACTTGCCGGACTCCTCTGTCAGGGACGCGGCCTCTGCGATCCGCGCGAACTCCTCCACCGTCAGCGACTCCCCGCGCGCCTGCGGCGAGACCCCGGCGGCGACGAGTGCCGCCTCGGCGGCCGCGGCCGACCCGGCCCAGCCGGCCAGGGCGGCGCGCAGGGTCTTGCGCCGCTGCGCGAACGCGGCGTCGACGACCGCGAAGACCTCGCGCTTGGACGCCGTCGTCTTCACCGGCTCGGCGCGCCGGACGAGGGAGACGAGCCCGCTGTCGACGTTCGGCGCGGGCCAGAAGACGTTGCGGCCGATGGCTCCGGCGCGCTTGACCTCGGCGTACCAGTTGGCCTTGACGGAGGGCACGCCGTACACCTTGGAGCCGGGCGCGGCGGCGAGCCGGTCGGCGACCTCGGCCTGCACCATCACCAGCGTCCGCTCGATGCTCGGGAAGGTGTCGAGCATGTGGAGCAGCACGGGCACGGCGACGTTGTAGGGGAGGTTCGCGACGAGCGCGGTGGGCGGCGGCCCGGGCAGCTCGGCGACGTGCATCGCGTCGGAGTGGACCAGCGCGAACCGGTCCGCGCGCGTGGGCATGCGGGCGGCGATCGTCGCGGGGAGCGCCCCCGCCAGGACGTCGTCGATCTCGACGGCGGTCACCCGGTCGGCGGCCTCCAGGAGCGCGAGGGTGAGGGACCCGAGTCCCGGCCCGACCTCCACGACGACGTCGTCCGGGCGGACCCCGGCGGTGCGGACGATACGGCGGACCGTGTTGGCGTCGATCACGAAGTTCTGGCCGCGCTGCTTGGTGGGGCGTACACCGAGCGCCGCCGCGAGTTCACGGATGTCGGCCGCGCCGAGGAGGGCGTCGGGGAGGGGGCTGCTGCTCACGGGACAAGGGTACGGGCCGCCGGGAGACCTCCCGCCGGTCACCCGTTCAGCCGCGCCCCGCAGTGCGGCCAGGGCGTGGAGCCGCGTTTCGTGTAGAGCTTCTTCGCGCGGAAGGTCTGCTCGTCGGCGGGCGCGTCCTGCGGGCGTCCCCTGCCGCCGAGGCTGTGCCAGGTGTGGGTGTCGAACTGGTACAGCCCGCCGTAGGTCCCCGAGGGGTCCACCGCGGCCGGGCGGCCGCCGGACTCGCAGGCGGCGAGGCCGTCCCAGTTCAGGCCGTCGGCGCCCTTGACGGAGTCCGGGTGCGGCTTGGTGCCGACCCTGACCAGCTGGGTGCGCGGCTCGCGGACCACCTCGGCCTGCTCGCGGCGGGGCCGCTGCCGAACCCCGTTGACGGTCCGCAGGTAGTAGGTGACCCGGCGCAGCCCGGGCCGGCCCGCCCGCTCGACCACCTCGGTGCCCCGGAACACCGTCGGGTCGGGTCTGCGCCGCACGTCGAAGGGGACGGTCTCCTCGCGCACCTCCCGGTTGGCGGTGACGCGCAGCACGGTCACCGTCTGCCCGTCGCGCGGGAAACCGGCCTGCGGCACGGAGGTGGTGTCCTGCCCGTGCAGGGTGACGCCGGCCTCCGCGACGGCCTCGCGGACGGTCGCCGCGTTGGTGCGGATGGTGCGGGTCCGGCCGTCGGCCAGGATCGTGACGGTGCGTTCGGTGCGGACGTCGAGCGCGAGGCCGGCGCGCCCGATGCTCTGGGATCGGGTGGCCGACAGGTACGCGCCCTCGGCCCGCACGCCCAGCTGGGCGAGGGCCCCGTCGACGGTGCGTGCCGTCGTCCACACCTCGCGCGGCCGGCCGTCCAGGGTGAGGCGGACGGGCCGGCCGTAGCGCACCGCGACCTCGTCGCCGCTGGCCAGGACCGCGCCGCTGGCGGGCGCGACCACGTCGTGCGCTCCGACCCGTACGCCCTCGTCGGAGAGCAGTTCGGTCACGTCGTCGGCGAACGTGTGCAGGACGCGCGGGCGGCCGTCGACGGTCAGCTCGATCGCCTTGTCCTTGGCGAGGAACGCGGCGGTGCCGCCGGCCAGGAAGGCGACCACCAGAGCCTGCGGCAGCAGTCGGCGCACGGCGGACTCGGGGCGGCCGTACCGCGTCTTCCGGCGGCGGGCGGCGCGCCGCCCGGATCCGGCGCGCGCCTGCGAGCCGGGCGCCTCGTCGTCGAGCGGGTGCCCGCCGTGCCGCGGCGGCCGCGGGCCGCCGGGCCCGTCCTGGCGGCCCGCGGGAGCGGCCGGTGCCGACAGTTCGTAGGCCGGCCGGTACGTGTCACCCCCGTAGCCGGCCACGCCGTGTCCCTGCGTCACGGCGTCGTGCACGCCGGGTGCGTCGGGCATGCCCGACGCACCGTGGGGGTCGTACGCCTCAAACGTCTCGTACTGCGGTGTGCTCACGCCGACACGCTCCAGGGGGCCCGCGGGCCAGAGGGGTCCGGATCGGGCACCAGAACCTAGCGGAGCCGCGGTCACTCTCCAAAGCGGCGCGACTACGCACGGTGGTGACGGGGCCCGAGTTCCCTCCGGGTCGGCGTTATGCGGCGGTTATGATCGATGCACGCTCAGTAGTCGAAGGCGCGGGCGGTGTTCGCGCCCAGGGCCGTCGCCAGCGCATCCTCGTCGATGCCCCGGACGGCCGCCATCGCGCGGACCGTGACCGGAATGAGATACGGGGCGTTGGGCCGTCCGCGGTACGGCGCCGGGGTCAGGAAGGGCGCGTCGGTCTCCACGAGGACCAGGTCCAGCGGGGCGACGGCCAGTGCGTCGCGGAGGTTCTGGGCGTTCTTGAAGGTGACGTTGCCGGCGAAGGACATGTAGTAGCCCTCGCGGGCGCACACCTCGGCCATCGCGGCGTCCCCGGAGTAGCAGTGGAACACGGTCCGTTCGGGGGCGCCCTCCTCCTTGAGGATGCGCAGGACGTCGGCGTGGGCGTCGCGGTCGTGGATGACGAGGGTCTTGCCGTGCCGCTTGGCGATCTCGATGTGGGCGCGGAAGGAGCGCTCCTGGGCCGCCTTGCCGTCCGGCCCGGTACGGAAGGTGTCGAGGCCGGTCTCGCCGACGCCCTTCACCTGGTCCAGGCCGGCCAGCCGGTCGATCTCGGCGAGCGCCTCGTCCAGCGCGGCGTCCCCGCCGGGCACCCGCGCGCCCTGCCGGGACCCGCCGCCGGGGTCCCCGAGGACGATGCGCGGGGCCTCGTTGGGGTGCAGGGCCACGGTGGCGTGGACGTGGGCGTGGGCGGCCGCCGTCTCGGCCGCCCACCGGGAGCCCTCCAGGTCGCAGCCGACCTGGACGACCGCCGTCACGCCCACCGAGGCGGCCTTCGCGAGGCCCTCCTCGACCGTGCCGGACTGCATGTCGAGGTGGGTGTGGGAGTCGGCGACGGGCACCCGGAGGGGTTCCGGGAGCGGCGGCGCCGCGTTCTTGTCGGCCGCGGCGGAGAGGTGCGCGGAGGCGTTCGCAGGCATGCCCCGATCCTACGAAAGGGGCACGCCCATGCAGGACCGCGACCAGCTCAGCCCGCCTTGCGCTGGAACGGGTGCAGGAGATCGGACAGGTGCCACGGGTGGGACGCCTTGACCTGTGCGGAGGTCTCCGCCGCGGGTCCGGTCCCGTCCTCCTCGGTCCGGCCGTTCGGCACCGCGCGCCGGGACGCGCTGTGCACCGACGAGACCTGCCCCGCGCGCATGATCCGCAGGACGTGGCCGTCGCAGTTCTGGCACGAGGGCCGGCTCAGCGGAGACGGGACGACCTGGCCGTTCGCCACATACATGACGAACTCGTGGTTCTCCGCGTCCGTGTGGTGCTCTATCTCGTACGACTGCTCCCAGCCGTGCCCGCATCGCATGCAGGCGAAGGAATACGACTCGTGGACGACGGCTGTGGCCGCACCGCGGAGGCCGGTCTGCCCTGCGATCTCACTCATGCCAGCTCCTCTTGTCCGCTGGACAAGCGCCTCCGGCTGCTGGGAATCCCCCCGGAATCCCATGGAGGCGAGGGACGGGAACGTCCCTGCTGACCAGTGGACGCCTTCACCGGCGCGAATGCGACGGACCTGCCGACTGTTGGAGGCGATTTGGAGTCTGCTTGCCAAATCGGCCCTGCCGGACAGGGCTGGGCTTTGCGTTTCCGTCCCTTGCTTTACCCCGTCGTGGGGCGCGCGCTCAGAGGAGAAGCGCCCCGCTCAGAGGTCACATCGCCGCAGGTCAGGGGCGCATGCTCAGAAGAAGCGCGACGTGCTCAGGGGCCAGGGTGCGCCCCTCGCCGAATCCGGGGCGCCGGGGACCCGGTCGGGGGCGCGGGGAGCGGCGCGCCCCGCTGCCGACGTCCGGCACACGAGTACACAGGAGCAACGGGGACGGCGCCGGCGAGGGCGGCCTCATCCCCCCGTCGTGCTCTTCGCCGCCACCACCGCGTCGAAGACGACCCGCTTGGGGATCCCCGCCGCCACCGCGACCGCCGCGATGGCCTCCTTGCGGCGCTCGCCCGCCTCCTCCCGCACCCGGACCCGGCGCACCAGTTCCGCCGCGTCCAGTTCCTCGGGCCCGCGCTCGGGCGCGCCCTCGACGACGACGGTGATCTCGCCGCGCACCCCGTCGGCCGCCCACACGGCGAGTTCGGCGAGCGGACCGCGCCGTACCTCCTCGTACGTCTTGGTCAGCTCGCGGCAGACGGCGGCCCGGCGTTCGGCGCCGAAGACCTCGGCCATCGCGGCGAGGGTGTCGTCGAGGCGGTGCGGGGCCTCGAAGTAGACGAGGGTGCGGCGCTCCTCGGCGACCTCCTGGAGCCGGGAGCGGCGCTCGCCCGCCTTGCGCGGCAGGAACCCCTCGAAGCAGAACCGGTCGACGGGCAGCCCGGACAGCGCGAGCGCGGTGAGCACGGCGGACGGACCGGGGACGGCGGTGACCCGGATCTCCTTCTCGACGGCCGCGGCGACCAGCCGGTAGCCGGGGTCGGAGACGGAGGGCATCCCGGCGTCGGTGACGAGCAGCACGCGCGCGCCGCCGACGAGTTCCTCGACCAGCTCGGGCGTACGGGCCGCCTCGTTGCCCTCGAAGTACGACACCACGCGCCCCTTGGGCGTCACGCCCAGCGCCTGCGTGAGCCAGCGCAGCCGCCGGGTGTCCTCGGCCGCGATCACGTCGGCGCCGGCCAGCTCGGCCGTGAGCCGGGGCGGCGCGTCCGCGACGTCGCCGATGGGGGTGCCTGCGAGGACAAGGGTTCCAGTCACCCCTCCATCCTCGCAGCCGCGGCCGGCGGCGCCGTCCCCCGGGAACCTCGGCCGCCCGATCGCAAAGGAACCCGTCTCTGAGCCCCATTGCACGGGACTCACACAGAACGGTTCCCTACGATGGCGCGGTGACCAGTACCGCGTCCTCCACGGACACCCGGCAGGGCCAGGCAGCGCTCGACGAGCGGCCGACGTGGCAGCAGCGGCTGCGCAGATTCGGCTACCAGACGAGCCCGGCGCACGCCGGTGGCGGCAGCGGCGCCCCGGCAGGGGCGCCCGTGGACGTCGTCGACCGTCTGGTCCCGCCGTACGCGGCGCCGTCGCCCCGGCTGTGGCTGGGCCTGGGCGTGCCGCCGGTGCTCGCCGAGCGGATCACGCGGTGGTCCGGCTGGGGCGGTCCGTTCCTGGTGACGCTGATGGCGGGGCTGCTGCGGTTCTGGAACCTGGGCAGCCCGAAGGCGGTGATATTCGACGAGACGTACTACGCGAAGGACGCGTGGGCGCTCGTCCACCGCGGTTTCGAGGTCAACTGGGACAAGAACGCCAACGATCTGATCCTGCAGGCGAACGGCCACGTCACGGTCCCGGCGGACGCGGCGTACGTCGTGCACCCGCCGGTCGGCAAGTACGTGATCGGTCTCGGTGAGCTGATCTTCGGCTTCGACCCGTTCGGCTGGCGCTTCATGACGGCGCTGCTGGGCACGCTGAGCGTGCTGCTGCTGTGCCGGATCGGGCGCCGGCTGTTCCGCTCCACGTTCCTGGGCTGCCTGGCGGGCGGCCTGATGGCGGTGGACGGGCTGCACTTCGTGATGAGCCGCACCTCGCTGCTGGACGGCGTGCTGATGTTCTTCGTGCTGGCGGCGTTCGGCTGCCTGCTCGTCGACCGGGACCGGGCGCGGGAGAGACTCGCCGCCGCGCTCCCGGTGGACGCGGACGGCCGGGTCCGGCCGGACGCGCACGTCGCGAACACCACCTGGCTGGGCTGGCGGCCCTGGCGCTGGGCGGCGGCCGTGCTGATGGGGCTGGCGATCGGCACCAAGTGGAACGGCCTGTACATCCTGGCCGCGTTCATCGTGATGACCGTCCTGTGGGACATGGGCGCGCGGAAGGTGGCGGGCGCCGACCGGCGGCTGTCGCTGCCGTTCGTGGTCGAGTCGTTCGTCTCCTGGGCGACGATGTGCGCGGTCGCCGTGGGCGTCTACCTGGTCTCCTGGATCGGCTGGATCCTCTCCCCGACCGACGGCAGCGGCGGCTACTTCCGCAACTGGGCGGCCACCGACGGCAGGGGCGGTGCCTGGACGTTCCTGCCGGACTGGGTGCGCAGCCTGTGGCACTACGAGCACGAGGTCTACCTCTTCCACGTCGGCCTGTCCTCGCCGCACACCTACATGTCCAACCCGTGGTCGTGGCTGGTGCTGGGCCGTCCGGTGTCGTACTTCTACGAGTCGCCGTCGCCCGGCGCGGACGGCTGTCCCTCGGGCGCCGGCGAGAAGTGCGCGCGCGAGGTGCTGGCGATCGGCACGCCGCTGCTGTGGTGGGCGGCCTGCTTCGCGATCCTGTACGTCCTGTGGCGGTGGGCGTTCCGCCGCGACTGGCGGGCGGGCGCCATCGCCTGCGGCATCGCGGCCGGCTACCTGCCCTGGTTCATGTACCAGGAGCGCACGATCTTCCTCTTCTACGCCGTCGTCTTCGTGCCGTTCCTGTGCCTGGCGGTGGCGATGATGATCGGCGCGATCATCGGCCCCCCGGGCTCCAGCGACACCCGCCGCCTGGTGGGCGCGTCGGGAGCCGGCATCCTCGTCCTGCTGATCACCTGGAACTTCATCTACTTCTGGCCCCTGTACACAGGCACGGCGATCCCCATCGACTCGTGGCGGTCGCGGATGTGGCTGGACACCTGGGTTTGAGCCACGTCTCTGATCACTGTTCAGACAACAATCGGTCAACCCCTGACACCGGGCCCTCGCCACCGCCTACAGTGCGGCCCACAGAGAGTTTTTGAACGCGTTCACAAAATGCGGCAAAAGTGCACGGGGAGGCGATTCGCACCATGCGCAAGGGGGCCAAGGCGGCCATAGCGAGCGGTGTGTGCGTCGTGGTGCTGGGCGGGGCCGGGTACGGCGCCTACCACGTGCTGTCGGCGCTGCACGACGGCGACAGGCCGGCCGTACGGACCGGGCCTCCCACCGCGGACGAGATCAGCGACACCACGCGGAAGTTCTTCGCGGCCTGGGAGAAGAACCGGCCGGCGGCCGCGGCGTCGTACACCAACGACTCCGCCGACGCCGAGCCCGTGCTCACCTCCTTCGGCGCCGTCGCCCACATCAAGGACGTGCGCATCACCCCGGGCAGACCGACCGGCGCCACCGTGCCGTACAGCGTGAGGGCGACCGTGTCCTACGACGGGAAGTCCAAGCCGCTCGCCTACCGCAGCCGGCTGACCGTCGTACGGGGCGAGACCACCCACCGTGCGCTCGTCGACTGGGACCCGTCCGTCGTGCACCCGGCGCTGAAGCGCGGCGACACCCTGTCCACCGGCGAGGCCGCGAGCGCGCCCATCGAGGCCGTCGACCGCAACGGCACGGTCCTCAGCAAGGACAAGTACCCGTCGCTGGGCCCGATCCTGGACGAACTGCGCAGCCGCTACGGCGACAAGGCGGGCGGCACCCCGGGCGTGGAGCTGGTGATCCAGCACGCGTCCCAGGAGTCCGCCGACACCACGCTGCTGACCCTCGCGGCCGGCCGGGCGGGCAAGCTGCGCACGACGCTCGACGCGCGCGTGCAGGCCGCCGCCGAGACCGCGGTGACGAAGTACGCCGAGTCGTCGGTGGTGGCCGTGCAGCCCAGCAGCGGCGAGGTCCTGGCGGTCGCCAACCACCGTGAGGACGGCTTCAACGCGGCCTTCCTCGGCGAGCTGGCCCCCGGCTCCACCATGAAGATCATCAGCGCGGCCACCCTCATCGACACCGGCCTCACCTCGATGACAGGCCCGGCGCCCTGTCCGCCGACCGCGGTCTGGCAGAGCCAGACCTTCAGCAACCTCAAGGGACTCGCGCCGGACGAGCACGCCACCCTCGCGGACAGCTTCGCGCGGTCCTGCAACACGGCGTTCGTGAAGTACGCGGACTCCGTCCAGGTCGACTCGCTCACCAAGGAGGCCGAGGACCGCTTCGGACTCGGGCGCAACGACTGGAAGGTCGGCGTCCCGAGCTTCGACGGCCGCGTCCCCGCCTCCGGCGGCCCGGACACCGCGGCCAACCTCATCGGCCAGGGCCAGGTGCAGATGAGCCCGCTGAACATGGCGTCGGTGACGGCGACCGCGCTGACCGGAACGTTCCGGCAGCCGGTGCTCGTCTCGCAGAAGCTGGACGACCGTCCGCTGGCCACCGCCAAGGGCCTGTCGGCGAACACCTCCGGCCAGCTGCGCGCCATGATGAACCGCACCGCGACCAGCGGCACCGCGGCCGGGGTGATGAGCGGGCTGCGCGGCACCATCGGCGCCAAGACGGGGTCCGCGGAGGTCGACGGGCAGACCAAGTCGAACAGCTGGTTCGCCGGGTACCGCGACGACGTCGCCGCCGCGGCCATGACCCAGGACGGCGGTCACGGCATCGACGCGGCCGGTCCCATTGTCGCAAGCGTGCTACGGATCGGTGGCTGACATCACTCGCCCAGGGCGGGACTCTAGGCTGTTGCAGTCGTTGGGGAGCGTGAGGGCTACGGGGCGGCGGGGACCCTGGGGAAGTGCGCGGAGGAACTGAACTGTGGGCAAGAGAAGGCGCGTCGCCGACCGCCGCAAGAAGAGACCCGCCGTCATCGGCGGGGTGATCGCCGCCGTCGCCGTCGGCGCCGGCCTCGGCGGTTACGCGCTGTACGGCGGCGGGGCGGCCGACGCGGCGTCGAAGGCCGCCGTCAAGCCCGTCAGGACCGGCCCGCTGTCGGCGACCGAGGTGCAGACGACGGCCCGGACCTTCCTGACCTCCTGGCAGCAGGGCAAGGTCCCGCAGGCCGCCGCCGTCACCGACGACGCCGCGGCCTGCGTCCGGCTGCTCACCGGCTACGCCAAGGACGCCCACATCACCGGCGTCAAGCTCACCGAGGGCACGCGCACCGGCGCCAAGGTCCCGTTCTCGGTGAAGGCGACGGTGTCGTACAAGGGCGTCAGCAAGCCGCTGTCGTACGACTCGGCGTTCAGCGTCGTGCGGCGCACCAGCGACGGCAAGCCGGTGGTGAACTGGCACGCCGCTGTCGTGCACCCGGACCTCGCCGACGGCGACACCCTGACGACCGGCGAGTCCGGCACCCCGCCCATCACCGCCCTGGACCGGGACGGCGGCAAGATCACCACCGCCAAGTACCCGTCGCTGGGCACGGTCCTGGACGGGCTGCGGGAGAAGTTCGGCAAGAAGGCCGGCGGCAAGGCCGGCGTCGAACTGCGGGTGGTGCGCGGTACGGCGTCCCAGAAGGCGCAGCTCTCCGACAAGACCGTCCTGGAACTGAGCAAGGGCACCCCGGGCACCGTGAAGACGACGCTCAGCCCGACCCTCCAGGCGGCGGCGGAGAAGCAGGTCACCACGCGGAAGAACGCCTCGGTCGTCGTGATGCGCCCCTCGACCGGCGAGATCTACGCGGTGGCCAACTCCAGCCACGGCTTCAACGTGGCCTTCCAGGGATCGCTGGCCCCCGGCTCCACGATGAAGATCGTCACCTCGACGATGCTGTTCGAGAAGGGGCTGATCACCCCGGACGCCTCCCACCCCTGCCCCAAGACGTACAAGCTGGCCGGGTGGACGTTCCACAACGACGACGACTCCGAGATCAAGAAGGGCACGTTCAAGATGGCCTTCGGGGCGTCCTGCAACAACGCCTTCATCAACTTCGCGCCCAAGCTCTCCAACAGCGACCTGACGACCGAGGCGCAGCAGGTGTACGGCCTCGGCATGAACAACTGGGCGATCGGCGTCCCGACCTTCGACGGCTCGGTCCCGGTGCAGAGCGGCGCGCAGATGGGCGCCTCGCTGATCGGGCAGGGCGGCGTGCGGATGAACCCGCTGAACATGGCGTCGGTGGCGGCCACGGTCGAGTCCGGCACCTTCCACCAGCCCTACCTGGTCGCTCCGTCGGTCGACAACAGGACCCTCGCCAAGGCCTCGCGCACGATGTCCGCGAAGACGCGGTCCGAGCTGAAGGAGGTCATGCAGTACACGGCGGCGTACGGCACGGCCGCCCAGGCGATGGCCGGTCTCGGCCCGGACTACGGCGCCAAGACGGGCTCGGCGGAGGTCGACGGGCAGAAGAAGCCGAACGGCTGGTTCACGGCCTACAAGGGCGACCTGGTGGGCGCGGGCGTGGTGCAGGCGGGCGGCCACGGCGGTGACACCGCCGGACCGATCGTGGCGGCGCTGCTGAAGCTCGGCTCGTCGCTCTAGGCGCCGCTAGCGGGCGACGGGCGCGGCCATGTAGGTGCGCCGCAGGAAGCGCAGCAGCGTCTTCGACTCGAACTGCACCACCGACGTGCCGTGGTCGGAGTGGAGTTCGACCACGGCCTGCACCCGCCCCAGCGGCCACACCCGTACGTCACCGGACTCGGCCGGCACCTTGAGTCCCTGCTCCAGCAGCGCGCGCGAGAACGTCCACTCGTCCGTCCCCGGCAGGTCCACCCGTACCGATCGAGGGTCGGCCTCGGGGTCGTACCGCAGGATGACGGGGACCGCGCCCGGGTCCTCCCGCAGGTCCTCGTCCGTGACGATGTGGGCTCGCGCGTACTGCTCGACTACAGACATCGGTCTGCCCTTTACGCTCCGTTACCCTGGCGGAAACCGTGCGTCCGCTTCTTCTCCAATGTCCCACATTTCACCGATTGCGCCCGTGGGACCCCGGCGACGGCCGGTGTGCGGTACACGACCCCCTCGCTCTTGCAAAAGGTTCGCAACAACATATTAAAATCGGATGGTGCATGTACCTGACGGATTCATAGACGCCCCCACCTCGGCGGTGACCGCAGTGGTCGCGGCCGGCGCCCTCGCCGTGAGCCTGCGCGGCGCCCGCCGCGAACTCGACGAGCGCACGGCGCCGCTCGCCGGCCTGGTGGCGGCGTTCATCTTCGCCGTACAGATGCTCAACTTCCCCGTCGCGGCCGGAACAAGCGGCCATCTGCTGGGCGGAGCCCTCGCCGCGATCCTCGTCGGGCCCTACACGGGTGTGCTGTGCGTGTCCGTGGTGCTGCTGATGCAGGGCATCCTCTTCGCGGACGGCGGCCTGACCGCGCTCGGCGTCAACATCACCGACATGGCGATCGTGACGACCGTCGTCGCGTACGCCCTCTTCCGGGGCCTGCTGAAGGTCCTGCCGCGCGGCCGGCGCTCGGTGACCGCCGCCTCCTTCGTCGCCGCCCTGCTCTCCGTCCCGGCCGCCGCGGTCGCCTTCACACTGCTGTACGCGGTCGGCGGCACCACCGACGTGTCGATCGGCAAGGTGGCCACGGCCATGATCGGCGTGCACGTCCTCATCGGCGTCGGCGAGGCCGCGATCACCGCGCTCACGGTCGGCGCCGTGATCGCCGTGCGCCCGGACCTGGTGCACGGGGCACGCGAGCTGCGGCAGGGGCTGAAGCTGCGCGTGAACGGCGAGCTGGTGGACGCGCCCGCGACGGCCGCGGCGGCGCCCGCGGCGGCGCGCACCTCGCGGCGCACGGTGTGGATCACGGGGCTCGCCGCCTCCCTGGTCCTCGCCGGGTTCGTCAGCTTCTACGCCTCGGCGTCCCCGGACGGCCTGGAGAAGGTCGCGCACGACAAGGGCATCGACGCGAAGGCCCGGGAGCACGCCTCCGCCGACTCGCCGCTCGCCGACTACGGCGTCAAGGACGTCTCCGACGCCCGCCTCTCCGGCGGCCTCGCGGGCGTCATCGGCGTCGGCGCGACCGTCGTCGCGGGCAGCGCGGTGTTCTGGGCGGTGCGCAGGCGCCGCGGCGCGCAGGCGCCGTCCGAGGCCCACTGACATGGGTGCCGGGCACGCCCACCGGCTCTACCGGCACGGCCACTCGCCGGTGCACGCGCTCCCGCCGCACACCAAGCTCGCCGCCGTCCTCGCTTTCGTGGTCGTCGTGGTCTCGACACCGCGCACGGCGATGTGGGCGTTCGCCCTGTACGCCGTGCTCCTCGCCCTGGTCGCCCGCCACGCGCGCGTGCCCGCCGCCTTCGTCCTGCGCCGGCTGCTGATCGAGGTGCCCTTCGTCGCCTTCGCGGTGCTGATGCCGTTCGTGGCGGAGGGCGAGCGGGTCGACGTCCTCGGTCTCTCGCTGAGCGTGAACGGCCTGTGGGGCGCGTGGAACGTGCTCGCCAAGGGCACCCTCGGCGTGGCCGCCTCCGTCCTGCTGGCGGCCACCACCGAGCTGCGCGAACTGCTCCTCGGCCTGCAACGGCTCCGGCTCCCGCCGCTGCTCGTCCAGATCGCCTCCTTCATGATCCGCTACGGCGACGTCATCACCGACGAGATGCGCCGGATGCGGATCGCCCGGGAGTCGCGCGGCTTCGAGGCGCGGGGCGTGCGCCACTGGGGCGTGCTCGCGAAGTCCGCCGGCGCGCTGTTCATCCGCTCCTACGAGCGCGGGGAGCGGGTCCACCTGGCCATGGTGAGCCGCGGGTACGCCGGTTCGATGCCGGTCATCGACGAGGTGACCGCCTCCCGGGCGCAGTGGACCCGCGCCCTCGCCCTCCCCTTGTCCGCTGTCGTCGTCTGCGTGTTGGGATGGGCCCTATGACCGACTCTCCCGCCTCCCTGGAGGTCTCCGGCCTCGCCTTCGCCTACCCCGACGGCCACCAGGCCCTGTTCGGCGTGGACTTCTCCGTCGCACGCGGCGAACGGGTCGCGCTGCTCGGGCCGAACGGCGCCGGCAAGACCACTCTCGTGCTGCACCTGAACGGCATCCTGAGCGGCGGCACGGGCACCGTCACGGTCGCCGGACTGCCGGTCGGCAAGCGGCACATGGCGGAGATCCGGCGCCGGGTCGGCATCGTCTTCCAGGACCCGGACGACCAGCTGTTCATGCCGACCGTCCGCGAGGACGTGGCGTTCGGCCCGGCCGCGGCCGGCCTCAAGGGCGCCGCACTCGACGCCCTGGTGCGCGCCGCCCTCGACCGGGTCGGGATGGGCGGCTTCGCCGAACGGCCGCCGCACCACCTCTCCTTCGGGCAGCGCCGCCGGGTCGCCGTCGCCACCGTCCTCGCCATGGAACCGGAGATCCTGGTCCTCGACGAGCCCTCGTCCAACCTCGACCCGGCCTCCCGCCGGGAACTCGCCGACATCCTGCGCTCCCTGGACGTCACGGTCCTGATGGTCACCCACGACCTGCCGTACGCCCTGGAGCTGTGCCCGCGCGCGCTGATCCTGAGCGACGGCACGATCGCGGCCGACGGGCCCACCGGCGACCTCCTCTGCGACGACGCCCTGATGGGCGCGCACCGCCTGGAACTGCCCTTCGGCTTCGACCCGCGCGCCGCGCGGGTCCGTGACGACGATCCCGCCCGGCACTGAGGCACAGCTCACGCCCGTACCGCCCCGGTGCCGAGGAATCGCAGGCACCGCGGGCGTGTTGCCCCCCAGGACGCAGGCAACAGGAGGGACGTGGCGGACGTGGACGTGAACGGCACGGTGGCCGAGGGGTTCGAACCGGTCAGGGACGCGTTCGCGGCCAACTTCGAGCTGCTCGGGGACCGGGGCGCGGCGGTCGCCGTCTACCGGGACGGGCACCGCGTCGTCGACCTGTGGGCCGGTGCGCGGGACGTCGACGGGGACGCCGGAGAGGCGCCCTGGGAGCACGGCACCGCCCAGATCGTGCGCTCGGCGACCAAGGGCGTCGCCGCCGCCGTCCTGCTGCTCCTCAACCAGCGCGGCGAACTGGACCTGGACGCCCCGGTGGGCGATCTCTGGCCGGAGTTCAAGGCGGCGGGCAAGGAACGGACGCTGGTACGGCACCTGCTCGCGCACCGCGCGGGCGTCCCGGTGCTGGACCGGCCGCTCACGCCCGCCGAGGCCGCCGACCCCGACCTGGGCGCGGCCGCCGTGGCGGCACAGGCACCGGTGTGGGAGCCGGGCACCGACCACGGCTACCACGCGCAGACGTACAGCTGGCTCACCGGCGAGCTGGTGCGGCGGGTGACCGGACGGGACATCGGCGCCTGGATCGCGGACGAGATCGCCGGGCCGGTCGGCGCCGCGCTGTGGCTGGGACTGCCGGAGGCGGAGCGGGCGCGCGCCGGGCGGGTCGGTCCCGTCGAGGCCCCGCCGGCCGCGGGCACGCTGCGGACCCGGCCCAAGCGGTCCGTGTCCGAGGCGTACGCCGATCCCGCGTCCCTGACCCGCCGCGCGTTCGGCGCGATCACCCCGCTCCCGGACGAGAACGACCCCGGCTATCGCGCGGCCGTCCTGCCCGCCTCCAACGGCATCGCCACCGCCGACGGCCTGGCCCGCTTCTACGCCTCCCTGATCGGCGAGGTGGACGGCGGCACGCGGCTGTTCACGCCGGAGACGGTGGAGCTGGCCCGCGGGGAGCAGGCGGCAGGCCCCGACCGGGTGCTGGTCGTCTCCACCCGCTTCGGGCTCGGCTACATGCTGCACGGCAGCGCGTCCCCGCTGCTCTCCCCCGCCTCCTTCGGCCACCCCGGCCGCGGCGGCGCGCTGGGCTTCGCGGACCCCGGGTCGGGCATCGCCTTCGGCTACGTCACCAACGGGTTCCACAAGAGCGTGACGGCGGACGCGCGGGCGCAGGCGCTGGTGCGCGCGGTGCGCGCGGCGACGGCGTAGGGCCCGCCGCCGCCTCGCGCGTCCGTTCTCTCACACGTTGATCGGGTGCGAGTGCCGCCCGGAGTCCGCGTCGATCTCGCCGTGCGCCTTGCTCAGCAACTGCATGGCCAGTTCGTTCAGGGCGCGGGCGCCCGCGATCTCCTCGCCGACGCGAGGCTGGTTGCTGTCGGACTCGTGCCGGCTCGCGTGGCCGTGCGCCCGGATCTCGGTGCCGTCGGCCAGCCGCACCATGGCCACCGCGCGCGTGTGCGTGTCGTCCTCCAGGAATTCCAGCTCGACGTGCCATCCCACCGCGGTCTGCGTCATGGGGACCACCTCCGCAATCGCTGCTTCCAGGGTGCTCCCTCGGGGCCCGGCCCGTCATGTCGGCACGGCCCCCGCGCGCGGGTCACCCGCCGTCGAAGCTGGCGAAGTACGCCGCGACCATGTCCTCGTCGGCGTGGCCCTGCGCGGCGGCGCGGGCGAAGCGTTCGGCGGCCGCCTGGGCGAGGTCGAGGCGCACGCCGTGGCTCGCGCCCGCGGCGACGATCAGCCGGGCGTCCTTCGCGGCGGTGTCCACCGCGAAGGACGGCGGGGTCAGTCCGCCGTCGAGGATCAGCGCGGCCTTGGCCCGCAGGTAGCCCATGTCGAGCGGGCCGCCCGCGATCAGGTCGAAGAAGCTGTGCGGGTCGACGCCGAGGCCCTGGGCGAGGGCCAGCACCTCGCCGGTGGCCGCGGTGGCCGCCAGGACCCAGCTGTTGGTGACCAGCTTGAGCCGGGTCGCGGCGGCCGACGCGCCGTCGTCGCCGGTCCACAGCGTGCGGGCGCCGACGGCGTCGAAAACCGGCGCGACCGTCTCCCGGCCCTGTTCGGGCCCGGCGGCCAGGACGGTGAGCTGTCCGGCCTCGGCGGGCTGGCGGGTGCCGAGGACCGGGGCGTCGTAGAAGACCAGGCCGTGCTCGCGCGCGAAGGCGGCGAGGGCCGGGACCTGGTCGAGTCCCGCGGTGGTGGACTGCACCCAGACGGCCCCGGGCCGCAGCGCGCCGGCGGCCTCGCGGACGACCTCCAGGACGGTGTCTCCGTCGTACAGCATGGTCAGGACGACGTCGGCGCCCTCGACGGCCTCGGCGGGGGTGTCGGTGACCTGGGCGCCGTCGGCGGCCAGCGGTTCCGCCTTGGCACGGGTGCGGTTCCACGCGCGGACGGCGTGCCCGGCCTTCAGGAGGTTGCGGGCCATCGCGGCACCCATGATGCCGGTGCCGAGAACGGCCACGGTCGGCTTGTCGGTCATGACGTCTCCCTAGTCGTTCGTAGCTTCCACAGGCCAGCTTGGCGCAGAATCCGCGGGACACCACACCGCGGCCGAGAGGCTGGGCCGTGAGCGCGCGTCGCTAGGCGGTGGGTTCGCGGACGTCCACGACGGTGGCGCCGGCGTGCTCGACCAGTGCGGCGGGCGGGATCGGGAAGACGGCGTGCGGGTCGCCCGCGGCGGCCCACACCACGGCGTGCCGCAGCAGCGCCCGGTCGGCGAGCACACGCGTGCGGGTGCGGTGCCCGAACGGCGGCACTCCGCCGATGGCGTACCCGGTGGTCTCGCGGACGACGTCCGCCTTGGCGCGGGTGACCTTCTGCGCGCCCAGTTCCTTGCGGACCAGTTCCACGTCGACGCGGGAGGCGCCGTCCATCAGCACCAGGACCGGCACCCCGTCGGCCGCGAAGATCAGCGACTTGCAGATCTCGCTCAGCTCGCAGCCGACCGCGGCGGCGGCCTCGGCGGCGGTCCTGGTCGCGTCCGGGAACCGCCGGACCCGGGCGGTCAGCTCCCCCAGTCCCCGTTCCTCCAGGGCGGCGGCGAAACGGGGATGGGCTCCGGAGCCCTCGGCGTCGGTGGCGGCGGTCGTCGTCATGGGGGCACGGTAACGAAGACGCCACGACGGCGGCGAACGGTTTGTCCCGGGTCCGCGCACGAGGAAGCCGGTGAGGGCGCCCCGTCCCCACGGACCCTCACCGGCGGTCTGTCACGAGCCGGGCGTCAGACGCCGACCAGCTCCCGCTCCTCGTCGTCCTTGCCGGCGTTCCGGTCGGAGAGCGCGCGCAGGCCCTCGCCCTCGACGTCGACGTTGGGCAGCAGGCGGTCCAGCCACCTCGGCAGCCACCAGGCCCGCTTGCCGAGCAGGGCGAGCACGGCCGGGACGATCGCCATGCGGACGATGAACGCGTCGAAGAAGACGGCGATCGCGAGGCCGAAGCCGATCATCTTGATCATGGACTCGCTGGAGCCGATGAAGCCGGAGAAGACGGCCATCATGATGACGGCGGCGGCCGTGACGACCCGCGCGCCGTGCTTGAAGCCGGTGACGACGGCCTGGCTCGGCTTCTCGCCGTGGACGTACGCCTCCCGCATCCGGGTCACGAGGAACACCTCGTAGTCCATGGCGAGGCCGAAGACGACGCCGACCATGAAGATCGGCATCATCGACATGACCGGGCCGGTCTGCTCGACGCCGAGCAGGCCGGACAGCCAGCCCCACTGGAAGACCGCGACCACGGCGCCCAGCGCGGCCGTCACGCTGAGCAGGAAGCCGAGGGCCGCCTTCAGCGGGACCAGGACCGAGCGGAAGACCACGATCAGCAGCAGGAAGGCGAGGCCGACGACCAGCACCAGGTAGGGGATCAGCGCGTCGTTGAGCTTCTGCGAGACGTCGATGTTCATCGCCGTGGAGCCGGTGACCAGGACCTTGGCGTCGGTGTCGGCGGTGATCTCGGTGCCCTGGTCGCGGATGGCGTGGACCAGGTCCTCGGTGGTGGTCGAGGACGGCTTGGACTTCGGGACGACGGTGATGGTCGCGGTGTCGCCGGCCTCGTTGGGGTGGGCCGGGGTGACCGTGACGACGTCCTTGAGCCCCTTGATCTCGTGGTCGACCTTCTTGAAGGCGGACTTCGGGTGGGCGCTGTCCTTGGCGTCGACGACGACCATCAGCGGGCCGTTGAAGCCGGGGCCGAAGCCGTCGGAGAGCAGGTCGTAGGCGCGGCGCTGGGTGGTCGAAACCGGCTGGGAGCCGTCGTCGCCGAGGCCGAGCTGCAGGGAGGTCGCGGGGACCGCCGCCGCGCCGAGGCCGACGACACCGAGCAGCAGGACGGCGACCGGGCGCCGGACCACGAAGCTCGCCCAGCGGGTGCCCATGTTGGGGCGGTCGGCGTGCTTGCTCTTGGGCCGGCCGCCGCCGAGCAGCCTGCTCTTCTCGCCGGTGGGCCTGATCCTGCGGCCGGCGAAGCCGAGCAGCGCCGGGATGAGGGTGAGGGCGATCAGGACGGCGACGACGACCGTGCCGGCCGCGGCCACGCCCATCTTGGTGAGCATCGGGATGTTGACGACGGACAGGCCGACCAGGGCGATCACGACCGTCAGGCCGGCGAAGACGACCGCCGAGCCCGCCGTGCCGACCGCGCGGCCGGCGGCTTCCTCGCGTTCGCGGCCCTCGGCCAGCTCCGCGCGGTAGCGGGAGACGATGAACAGGGCGTAGTCGATGCCGACGGCCAGGCCGATCATCGTGGCCAGGGTGGAGGTGGTGGAGCCCAGGTCGAGCGCGCTGGCCAGGGCGGTGATCGTGGAGACGCCGATGCCGACGCCGATGATCGCGGTGAGCAGCGGGAACCCGGCCGCGAGCAGCGAGCCGAAGGTGATGACCAGGACGACCGCGGCGATCGCGATGCCGATGATCTCGCTGGAGCCGGTCTCGGGCGCGGCGCTGAGCGCGTCGCCGCCGATCTCCACGGTCAGCCCGGCGTCCCGCGCGTCCTGCGCGGCCGCCTTCAGGGCGTCCCGTGAGGAGTCCTCCAGCTCCATGCCGGAGACCTTGTAGGAGACCGAGGCGTAGGCGACCTCGCCGTTCTTGCTGACGGCGTGTCCCTTGTAGGGGTCGGCGACCGAGGCGACCTCGGAGTCCTCGCCGAGTTCCTTCACGGTCTTCTTGACGGTCGCCTTGTTGAGCTTGTCCGTCATCTTCTCGCCGGCCGGCGCCTTGAAGACGACGCGCGCGGTGGCGCCGTCGGAGCTGGTGCCGGGGAAGCGCTGGTCGAGCAGGTCGAAGGCCTTCTGGGCCTCGGTGCCCGGGATGGAGAAGGAGGTGTTGCCGGCGGCGGGCGCGCTGGCGGCGCCGACGCCCGCGAGGGTCAGCAGCGCCACCCACAGGAGGGCGACGTAGTGCCGTCGCCTGAAGGCGAGACGGCCCAGTTTGTACAGGAACGTGGCCACGAGGACGTACTCCAGGTCAGGTCGTGGGGTATTCAGGGCAGGGGTGACCGACCCGGCGGGCGGCGCGGGTGATCGGCCCGACGACGTGAGCGCAGACGTCAGGAGGGCTGAGTGTGGGGAGGGGTCAGCCGGTGATGGGCGCGTGGAGCGCGGGGAGCACCACGGCGTCGATGTAGGACAGGATGAAGGCCTGGTTGGGCGGCTGCTCGTCGATCAGGGAACGGGCGGCGAACCCACCGATCATCATGTGCATCACGAAGTCGATCGCCGGGTTGTCCGCACGGACCTCGCCCCGGTCGATGGCGCGCTGCAGCACCTGGTGGAACTCGGCCATCTCGGGCCCGATCAGATGCTCCTTGAACGCTTCCAGGAGATCCGGGTTGCCGTGCACCGCCATGGCGAGACCTCGCATGAGCGCGGAGTTCTGCTCCATCTGGCAGTCGTCCGAGCGCAGGGTGAGGGCGTGCAGATCGCCCCGGAGCGAGCCGGTGTCGATCGTGCCGAAACCCGCGCCACCGGGCTTGTTGTGGCGGACCGCCTTGGCCACCAGCTCGGCCTTGCCGCCCCACTGGCGGTAGAGGGTGGCCTTGCTGGACTTCGTGCGGGCGGCGACGGCGTCCATGGTGAGGGCGTCGTAGCCGACTTCGCGGAGCAGGTCGAGCACGGCCTCGTACAGCTCGGCCTCACGCTCGGGCGTGATCCGACTGCGACGCGCCGTTGCGACCTCAGCCATGCCACTCACCCTTCCTTGCTCCATCAGTACCTGAGTGTGTACATCGTGCAGCTCAGTGCGTACATACCTCAGTGCCTACCTGTTGAAGATACCCCGACTACTAGAGAAACGAAACCGTTTCGTACGTGTCCTCGCTCACGTGGTCCACCCGGTGTCGGGGCCACACGCGCGCCCACGAGTTGCTGGCCTCCCGCACCCGGAAAAGCATGGGGAGGTGAGCTATCTGCGCCTGCCGCACCTCCACGGCGACCTGTTGTGCTTCGTGGCCGAGGACGACCTCTGGCTGACCTCCCTGGACGCCCCGGGCCGCGCCTGGCGGCTCACCGTCGACCGCACCAAGGTGGGCCATCCGCGTTTCTCGCCGGACGGCCGCCAGGTGGCGTACACGAGCTGGCGGAGTCTGGTGCCCGAGATCCACCTGGCCGACGTGGCCGGCGGACCGGGACGGCAGCTGACGTTCTGGGGCACCGCCGACACCCGGGTGTGCGGCTGGACCCCGGACGGCGACATCCTCGCGGTGGCCTCGCAGGGCCAGCCGTTCTCCTACTTCACCTGGTCCTACAAGGTGTCCCCGGACGGCGACCCCGGCCGCAAGCTGCCCTGGGGTCCGGTCGCCGACCTCCAGGTCGCCGACATCGAGGGCGAGCGCAGGACCCTGCTGCTCACCGGCACCCCGCCGCACGAGCCGGCCGGCTGGAAGCGCTACCGGGGCGGCGCCATGGGCCGGCTCTGGCTGCACGGGCAGCGGCTGCTCGCCGGCATCGGCGGCCACCTCGACTCGCCGATGCTGGTCGCCGGCCGGGTCGCCTTCCTCTCCGACCACGAGGGCATCGGCAACCTCTACTCGTGCGCCCACGACGGCTCCGACCTGCGCCGGCACACCGACCACGACGCCTTCTACGCCCGCAACGCCGCCAGCGACGGCGAGCGGGTGGTCTACCAGTGCGCGGGAGACCTCTGGATCGTCGACGACCTCTCCCCGGACTCGGTGCCCCGCAGACTGGACGTGCGGCTGTCCGGACCGCGGGCCGGGCGCCGTCCCTACCAGGTGCCGGCCGCCCAGCACGTGGACGGCGTCTCCGTCGACGAGACCGGCCGGGCCAGCGCCGTCGTCGTACGCGGCAGCCTGTACTGGCTCACCCACCGCGACGGCCCGGCCCGCACCATCGCCGACACCCCGGGGGTACGGGTGCGGCTCCCGGAGATGCTCGGCTCGACCGGGCAGATCGCCTACGTCACGGACGCCGACGGCGAGGACGCGGTCGAGATCGCCCACCTGCCCCGGGCCAGCGGCTGCCGGCCGCCGCGCAGGCTGGCCTCCGGCCGCCTGGGCCGGGTCCTCGAACTGATCGCGGACCCGCTCGGCGAGCGGCTGGCGGTGGCCGCCCACGACGGCCGACTGCTGCTGATCGACGTGTCCGACGACACCGGGGAGTCCGACGACGCCGCGGAGTCCGGGGAGGCGGCGGAGTCCGGGGAGGCCGCGAAGTCAGGGGGCGAGGACTCCGACGGCGTGGTCACCGAGCTGATCCGGTCGGTCAACGGCCCGGTCCGTGATCTGGCCTTCTCGCCGGACGGTTCCTGGCTGACCTGGTCGCATCCGGGCATCGGCCGTTCGCTGCGGCAGATCAAACTGGCCCGGATCAGCGACCGCCTCGTCATCGACCTCACCGACGGCCGATTCGAGGACGAGAACCCGGTCTTCACCCGGGACGGCCGCTACCTCGCGTTCCTGTCCTGGCGCGGCTTCGACCCGGTCTACGACGTGCACACCGGCGACCTGTCCTTCCCGCTCGGCTGCCGCCCCTACCTGGTCCCGCTCTCCTCCGCGACCCCCTCTCCCTTCGCCCTCAGCCCCGACGGCCGTCCGGCGGCGGGCGGCCTGGACCCGGTCGAGGACGAGGCGAGCGGCGAGGGCGGCACCGTCACGGTCGAGGTGGAGGGGCTGGCCAGCCGGGTGACCCCGTTCCCGGTCTCCGCCTCCAAGTACTCGGCGATGTACCCGGTCGCCGGCGGCGGTCTGGTCTGGCTGCGCTGGCCGATCTCGGGCGCGCTGGGCGAGACCTTCGTCAACCCCGCCGACACCAGCGGCCGGCCGACCCTGGAGTACTTCAACATCACCAAGGCGAAGAAGTCCGAACTCGTCGACCACCTGGACTGGTTCACGGTCAGCGGCGACGGCAGCCGGCTGGTCGTGGCCGACGAGGGCGACCTGCGGGCGGTGCCGTCGACCGAGTCCGGCGACGCCGACTCGACCGTCTGGATCGACCTGCGCCGCATCCTGCACACGGTCGACCCGCCCGCGGAGTGGCGGCAGTCCTACGCCGAGGCCGGCCGCCTCATCCGCGACTACTTCTGGGACCCGGGGATGTGCGGCATCGACTGGGACGCGGTGCTCGACCAGTACCGTCCGCTGGTCGAACGGGTCGCCTCCCCCGACGAGTTCGCCGACCTGCTGCGCGAGGTCCTGGGCGAGCTGGGCACCTCGCACGCCTACGTCAGTCCCGCCCGCCGCAACGAGGGCCCGCCGCACTACCAGCGCTTCCAGGGCCTGCTCGGCACCGACTTCGTCCGCCGGGACGGCGGCTGGACGGTCAGGCGGATCCTGCCCGGCGACTCCTCCGACTCCAAGGCACGCTCCCCGCTCGCCGGCACCGGCATCCGGGAGGGCGCGGTGCTCACCCACGTGGACGGCAGGCCGGTCGACCCGGTCACCGGACCGTACCCGCTGCTCGCCGGAGCGGGCGGTACGACGGTGGAGCTGACGTTCGTGCCGGGCGACGGCGAGCCGGGACCCGCGCGCCGGGTCGCCGTCCTCCCGCTGATCGACGAGCGGCCGCTGCGCTACCAGGACTGGGTGGCCAAACGCCGTGCCGTGGTACGGGAGCTGAGCGGCGGCCGCTGCGGCTACCTGCACATCCCGGACCTGGGCGGCTCCGGCTGGGCCCAGTTCAACCGCGACCTGCGCAGGGAGGTCTCGCTGCCGGCGCTCATCGTCGACGTGCGCGGCAACGCGGGCGGCCACATCAGCGAACTGGTCGTCGAGAAGCTGACCCGGACCATCCTGGGCTGGGACCTGACCCGGAACGCGCAGCCGGTGTCGTACGCCTCCAACGCCCCGCGCGGCCCGATCGTCGCCCTTGCCGACGAGGCCACCTCGTCCGACGGCGACATGATCACGGCCGCGATCAAACTGCTGCGGCTCGGCCCTGTCGTCGGGCAGCGCACCTGGGGCGGGGTCGTCGGCATCACCGGGCGGCACCGCCTGGGCGACGGCACGGTGATCACGGTGCCGATGAACGCGGCCTGGTTCGAGGAGTACGGCTGGTCGGTGGAGAACCACGGCGTCTCCCCCGACGTGGAGGTCCTGCGCACCCCGCTGGACTGGGCGGAGGGCCGCCACGTGGAGATGGACGAAGCGATCCAGCGGGCCCTGGACCTCCTGACCGTCCACCCACCGGCCCAGCCCCCCGACTACAACGACACCCCGAACAGAGCCCGCCCGAAACTCCCCCCGAGATAGGGACGCGGGAAACTGCGCGAACAACCACAACGGCCCCGCACCCGAAACTCACGGCCGAGCCACCCCCTTCAGGGGCGCGGGGAACTGCGCGACAAGCCCCCACTCACCCGCACCCACCCCACCACCGAACCCACCCCCCCCAGGGGGCGCGGGGAACTGCGCGAACAACCACAACGGCCCCGCACCCGCCGCACCGCCGAACCCCACCCCCCGGGGGGGCGTCTCTCCACAACGACGCAGGGCGCCCTCCCAAAGGAAGGGCGCCCCACACTCCGGCTAAGCCAGTGCAACGACTAGGCGTCGTAGTCCTGGTCAAACCGCTCCCGCATCTCCTGCTCGGAGTCGTCGATGTTCTGACGTCCCCGCTCGGTCATCTGCCGGCCACGCTCCTGCGTCGCCTGCTGGCCACGCTGCGGGGCGTGCTCGCCACGCTGCGCGGCGTGCTCACCACGCTGCGCGGCCTGCTCGCCACGCTGCGGGGCGTGCTGGCCGCGCTGCTGCGCCTGCTGCTGACCCTCGTGCATCTTCTGCTTGGCCTGACCCTGCGTCTTGCCGGCCTTGTCCTTCATACCCATGTGGGTTCACTCCCGTGGAGGGTGAGGGGATCGGCCCTCAGTGGGGCCTCGACCAGATTCACACGGGCCGGTCACGCACGCATGTCGATCAGTGACGTTGCGTAGCGCGGGCCTCCTCGTCGGCCGCGCCGCCCGCCCCGACGAGCCCGGTGCGCATGCCCTGGAGGCGGGGCGCGAACCGCTTCATCTCGCGCTGTCCCACCGTCCCGATCAGCGCCGGCAGGTATCCGCGCACGCCCTGCATCCCGCGCAGCCACCACTGCCCGTACACGTGCGCCGAGCGCCGCTCGATGCCGGCCACGATCCGGTCCACCGCCGGGCCCAGCGGATACGTCTTGTTCGACGGCCACGGCAGCCGCTGCCGCAACTCCCGCATCACCGCGTCCTGGTCGGCGCCGCGCACCATGTCGGTGTCCGTCCAGGACAGGTACGCGACCCCAACCCGCACGCCCTGGTGGCCGACCTCGGCGCGCAGGCAGTGCGCGTACGCCTCCACACCGGACTTGGACGCGCAGTACGCCGTCATCATGGGCGCCGGCGTGATCGCGGCCAGCGACGCCACCTGCAACAGGTAGCCCCGGCTCTCGGTGAGCACCGGCAGGAACGCGCGGGCCGTGACCGCCGAGCCGATCAGGTTGACCTCGATCACCCGCCGCCAGGCCTCGGGATCCGACTCGGCGAACGGACCGCCGTTCGCCACACCGGCGTTTGCCACCACGATGTCGGTCTTCCCGAACCGTTCCTTGACCTCGCGCGCCACCCGGCTCATCGCCTCGTGGTCGGTGACGTCGGCGTGCCAGTAGGCGCTGTCGGTGTGCAGCCGTCCGGAGACCTCCTTGAGCGCCTCCTCCTCCAGACCGACCAGCGCGACCTTCGCGCCGCGCGCGGAGAGCTTGCGGGCGAGCAACTCGCCGACCCCGCGCGCCGCTCCGGTGACGACGGCGACCTGTCCTTCGAGTCCGACCCTGCTCATGAGCCCTCCTTGATCCGCCCGGGCGCCTCGGCGCCGGCTCGGCCGTGGGTGTCCGTCACGTACGTGGCGACCAGTTCCCGAATCCTCTTGGTGACCGGCTCCGGCGCCTCGACCGGAGTCATGTGGCCCATGCCGGGCAGCTCGGTGAGACCGACGCAGTTCGGCAGCGCCGCGACCAGCGCGCGGGCGTGCGGAAGGGGCGTGAGCCGGTCGGCCGTGCCGCTGATGACCGCGGTGGGCGCACTCAACTCCCGTACGCCGGAGTCGAGGTCGAGGCCGGCGAGGACCAGCGCCCAGGCATGGCGGACGGCCCGCGGGCAGGCGTGCACGATCCGGGCGCACGCCTCCACCATGTGCGGGGCGGAACCGGGGCCCATGGTCGCGTACTTCAGGATGCGCCGGGCGGCGGGCGTGACCGGGCCGAGCGGTGCGCGCGAGGCCAGGACCTGCGCCGTGAGCCGGGTCCGTAGGGCCCCCGCGCGCAGCGGCAGGACACGCGCCTCCGCCACCAGGCGTGAACTGCCGGTGCTGCACAGCAGGACGGCGGCGGCGTGTTCCCGGAAGGCCGGTCGTGCGGCGGCCGCCATGACGCTCATGCCGCCCATGGAGTGCCCGGCGATCACCGCCCGCTCCCCGGGCGCGAGCGTGTGGGCGAGCACCGCTTCGAGGTCGTCCGCCAGCGCCCGGGTGGTGCACGCGGGACTCGCGGGACTGCGCCCGTGGCCGCGCTGGTCGTAGGCGATCACCCGGTGGTCGGCGGCCAGTTCCCGTATCTGGGCCGCCCAGAAGGCGGTCGAGCAGGTCCAGCCGTGGGCGAGGACGACCGGAGGCGCGTCCTCGGGGCCGTGCACCTCGACGTGCAGGTGGGCGCCGTCGGCGGAGACGGCGGTGAGTTCCCGCGCGGGCGCGGGCGGGGCGTACGGCCCGCTGGTCACGTGGGTGAGGCGGCTCACGCGACCGCCTCCGCACCGGACTCGGCGCCGCGCGCGGCGTCCCCGCCGCCGGCCAGCGGCGGGCGGACCACCTCGTACTCGGAGAGGTCCACGCGCTGGGTCGCCCGCCGGAACTCGGTCGTCGTGCCGGGCCAGATGGTGGTGTTGCGGCCGTTGGCGTCCAGGTACCAGCTGGTGCAGCCGCCGGTGTTCCAGACGGTGCGCTTCATGCGCTCCTGGACCTTGTGGTTCCAGGCGGCCACCGCGGCGGGGCGCGCGTCCAGGGCCGCCCGTCCGCCGAGGACGCGGAGCTGGCGCAGGTAGTCGGCCATGTAGTTCAGCTGGGACTCGATCATGAGGATCATGGAGGAGTTCCCGAGGCCGGTGTTGGGACCGATGATCGTCATCCAGTTGGGGAAGCCGGCGGCGGCGGCGCCGCGCAGCGCCTCCATGCCGTCCTTCCAGGTCTCCGCGAGGGTCCGGCCGTCGGCGCCGACGACGCGTTCGGCGATGGGCATGTCGGTGACGTGGAAGCCGGTGCCGAAGACGATCGCGTCCACCTCGGCGCTGGTGCCGTCGGCGGCCACCACCGTCGACCCGCGGACCTCGGTGAGCCCGCTGGCCACCACGTCCACGTTGGGCCGCGCCAGCGCCGGATAGTAGGTGCTGGACAGCAGGATCCGCTTGCAGCCGATGCGGTAGTCCGGGGTGAGCCTGGCGCGCAGCGCGGGGTCCTTGATCGCGCGGGCCATGTTGCGCTTGGCGAGGCTCTCCACCAGGCCGAGTTCGTCGGGGCGCTTGGTGAACGCCTGGACCTGGAGTTCCCGGATGCCCCACAGGAGCCCGCGGCGGGCCTGCGTGGTGAAGGGCAGCGCCCGGTGCAGGCGGCGTTCGCCCGCGCTGATGGCACGGTCCACGCGCGGCATCACCCACGGGGGCGTGCGCTGGAAGAGGGTCAGCCGCTCGACCTCGGGCTGGATGGCGGGCACGATCTGGATCGCGGAGGCGCCGGTGCCGACCATGGCGACCCGCTTGCCCCGCAGGTCGTAGTCGTGGTCCCAGCGGGCCGAGTGGAAGACCTTGCCGGGGAAGGTGTCCAGCCCCGGGATCTCGGGGATCTTCGGATCGGACAGCGGCCCGGTGGCGGACACGACGACGTCGGCGGAGAGTGAACCGGAGGCCGTCTCGATGTCCCAGCGCAGCCGCTCGGGGTCCCAGGTCATCCGCTTGACCTCGGAGTCGAAGCGCAGGTGCGGCCGCAGCCCGAACACGTCGGCGACGTGCTCCAGATAGGCGCGGATGTGCTCCTGCCCGGAGAAGGTGCGCGGCCAGTCGGGGTTGGGCGCGAAGGAGAAGGAGTACAGGTGGGAGGGCACGTCGCAGGCGCACCCCGGGTAACTGTTGTCCCGCCAGGTGCCGCCGACGCTGCCGGCCCGTTCCAGGACGACGAAGTCGGTGATCCCCTCCCGGCGCAACCGCACGGCCGCGCCCAGTCCGCCGAACCCGGACCCGATCACCGCCACCCGTACCTGCTCGTGCTGGGCCATCCGGAGCCTCCACGCATCGACCACGATTACGCCAGTGAACACTGGCACGATGGGACTGTAGAACAGCGCCGTACCGATGGGTAGGGGGCGGACGGACGAAAGTTACCGGCGGTACAACATAGGGTGCGCTTGTGGCAGACGACGGTGGACGAGGCGGCGGGACACGCGAGTACCGCATGGAGGAACTGGCGGGCCTCGCCGGCATCACCGTGCGCACGCTGCGCTTCTACCGCGAACGCAAGCTGATACCGCCGCCGCGCCGCGAGGGCCGTATCGCCTGGTACGACGACCATCACCTGGCGCGGCTGCGCACGATCTCGGCGCTCCTGGAGCGCGGCCACACCCTCAACGGCATCGCGGAACTCGCCGAGGCCCTCGACCAGGGCCGCGACGTCGCCGACGTCCTGGGTGTCGAACCGACGGAGGAGGAACCGGTCCGCCTCACCCCGCAGGAACTCGCCGCCCGCTTCGAGGGCCAGGTCACCACGGAGAACCTCGCCACCGCGCTGGACCTCGGCTACCTCGGCACCGACGGCGACGACATCGTCCACATCAGCCGCCGCCTGCTGGACGCCTCGGAGGCCCTGGTCCGCGAGGGCTTCCCGCTCGCCGAGGTACTGGCAGCCGGGCGCAGCGTCCGCGAACACGCCGACGCCCTCGCCGAACTCTTCGCCGAACTGGTCCTGCGCCACGGCCCCGAGGAAGACATGGAGCGCCTGCGCCCCCTGGCCCGCAGCGTGGTGGAAGCGGAGGTCTCCCTGGCCCTGGACCGCCGAATGAGCAAGCGGGACCGGCCCTTTGCGTAGGCCTCGCCGCCAGAGCCACCAGGAAGCCCCCGCGTGGTCACTGCCGCCAAGGGCCGCGGCGGCGGTGACCCCGTCCGGCTCCTGGGACCGGACATCTCACGCCCGACCTTCACCCTGGGCGAGGACACCGGTCCGCGTCACATCTCGAAGGTCACCGTCACCGGGGCGTGGTCCGACCAGCGCTCCGCATGGGTGGCCGCCCGCTCCACGACCGCCTTGACGGCACGGGCGGCGAGCGCGGGGGTCGCGACGGCGAGATCGATGCGCCAGCCTGAATCGTTGTCGAAAGCCCGCCCCCGGTACGACCACCAGGTGTACGGCCCCTCGGTCTCCGGATGCAGGGCGCGCACCACGTCGACGTAGCCGCCGTCGGTCGGGTCCAGGACGGTGGTCAGCCAGTCCCGTTCCTCCGGAAGGAAGCCGGAGTTCTTGGTGTTGCCGCGCCAGTTCTTCAGGTCGGCCTGATGGTGGGCGATGTTCCAGTCGCCGCAGACGACGACCTCGCGCCCCTCGGCAGCGGCCCGCGCGCGCAGTTCCCTGAGGTGGGCGAGGAACTGGTCCATGAACCGGTACTTCTCGTCCTGCCGCTCGGTGCCGACCTCGCCGGAGGGCAGGTAGAGGGAGGCGACGGTGACGCCGGGCAGGTCGGCCTCGACGTAGCGCCCGCTCGCGTCGAACTCGTCCGACCCGAAGCCGACCCGCACGCTGTCCGGCTCGCGCCGGGTGTACAGGGAGACGCCCGCGCGCCCCTTGGCGGAGGCCGGGGCGTGCACGACGTGCCAGTCGGCCGGCGCGCGCACCGCGTCCGGGAGCTGCTGCGGCTCCGCGCGCACCTCCTGGAGGCAGAGCACGTCAGCGGAGGTCTCCGCGAGCCATTCCACGAAGCCCTTCTTCGCGGCGGCCCGCAGCCCGTTCACATTCACCGAGGTCACAGTCAGCACCCGGGCACGATACCGGCACACTGGACGGAGTCCGATGCCCACCGCGCTTCCGCCTGCACGAATATGCGATTCCTCACATGAATATACGTCCCGTTCCCTTCGATCACCCCGACGCCGTCAAGCTCAACGACGAGGTCCAGGCCGAGTACCACGTGCGCTACGGCGACGGCGGCGACGCCACCGCGCTCGACGCGGCCGACTTCGCACCGCCGAACGGCGTCTACCTGATCGCGTACGACGAGTCCGACCGCCCCGTGGCCACCGGCGGCTGGCGCAGCCAGGACGAGAACGGCGAGGGGAACGAGGACGGCGACGCCGAACTCAAGCGCATGTTCGTCGTCGAGGGGATGCGCGGCCGGGGCCTGGCCCGCCGTCTGCTCACCGCCCTGGAGGACGACGCCCGCGCGGCCGGGCGCCGCCGCATGGTCCTGGAGACCGGCACCAAGCAGCCGGAGGCCATCGCCCTGTACACCTCCAGCGGCTACGAGCCGTGCGTGAAGTTCGGCTACTACCGCCACTACGAGTCGAGCCGCTGCTACGCGAAGCCCCTGCAGGCGGACTTGTAATCCGCGTCACATCCGGCTGCCTCAACTCGCCTTCCGGCGCCCGCCGGATCGCGGGCCGGGGAATTCCGGAAACGGCAGAGATCCCGGCGATCGTGATGATCGCCGGGATCTCTTCGTGCAGTGGACCTGTGGGGATTTGAACCCCAGACCCCCTCGATGCGAACGAGGTGCGCTACCAGACTGCGCCACAGGCCCTTGCAACGAGTGAAACTCTAGCATCCCCGTCGGGGTGCTTGGAAATCCGTTCCCTGACTGGTCAGGGACGGGGTCCCGGGAGGGACCCCGTCCCTTCCCCGGGTCACTCGTTGGCCGCGAGCGGCCGCTCGCCGTCCTCGTACTGGTCGAACAGCGGCGTGCGGCCGCGTTCCCGGGCCCGCCGCGCGGAGGCCGCCCGGCGCGCGTCCGTCCGGCCGTCCGCCGGCCTGTCCTCGGCGGCCTGCTCCTCCGCCTCGGCCTCGGCCTCCGCCGGCACCGGAGCGCACTCCTGCTCCGGCGTGACGGAGCTGGACCGCGCCGAACTCCAGGCGTCCGGTGCGCCGAGATCGACGTCGGAGGTGGCGCGCGGCGCGACCGGTGCGGTCACGTACGTCGGCAGAGGCACCGGCACCGGGTCCCAGCTGTCGCCCTGCCCGGGCCGCCGCTGCCGCTCGCGCTGCTGGTCGACCCATTCGGCGTGGTCGGTCTGCTCGACGAGGGCGCGCCGGTCGGCGGCGAGCGCGGACAGGCCGGGGTCGGTCTCGACCGCTGGTCCCTCGTCCGGTTCGCCGGCCACCGCGCCGGGGTCGAGGGGCGCGCGCCGCCGCGGCTGGCGTTCCCGCAGCCGCTGGGCGGCGGCCTCGGCCTGGCGCCGGTCCATCTGGTAGGCGAAGCGCCGCCGTTCCTGCGTGCGCAGGTAGGCGATGTAGCCGCTGAGCGTGACGGCGGGCACACCGGGCGCCCACAGGAACGCCAGCCCGCCGACGGCGGCGACGATCGCGCCCATCGTGAACGCGACGAAGAGCAGCACCGTGGTGCGCCGACGGCGTGCCAGCGCCTTCGTGCGCCGGGCCCGCGCCGCGGCCGCCTGCGCCGAGCTGGCGCGCTGGGCGTCCGTGACCCGCTTGCGTGCGGGCGCGGATGCGGAGGCCGGGGCCGGCGTGGCGCCGGCCGGACGGGCCGGTGCGGAAGGCGACTTGGCCGTCGGGGGGACCGCGTGGTCGCGTGCGGGTTCCTGGCGCCCGGGCGTCTCCGGCTCCGCGTCCGCCCGGACCTGACGGCGGGTCGGAGGCATGGCGAAGGCCCGGACGTCCACCGAATCGGTGACGACGTCCGGATCGCCGGCGTCCTGCTCCCCCTCGGGGGCGGAGCGCGCCCGCAGGTCCTTGGCGTACCGGCGCTCCATCCCCGCCCGTCCGGACAGCAGCCGGATGGCGGTGCTGAAGCGTTCCGTCGGACGGGCCTCGTTCAGCTCGTCCTGCCTACGGAGCCACATCGGCACCAAGTAGGCGGCCCAGGCCCCGACAATGACTGCGTAGATGAGGCCGCTGCTGCTCACGCCTCACACGGTAGAGGGGTTTGCGTGGGGCCATCTGCCAATTGCGCCGGTGTGTCGCACGATCTGGCTGATATTTCGAACTTTTTTTGTGACCGATGCGATCAGCGGGCCACCGGAGGCGTGAATTCAATGCGCCGAGACGGTCACCAGGCGATCAATTTCGAACACGCATTCCATTTCCGGGCTAGCCCGGATTCCCTGGAGTGTTCTGCGGATTCCAGGGCAGGTTGGGAGAGCCCGGCCCCTTCGGCGACCCGCTCCTTGAGCGTTCCCGCCGCCAGCGGTTGAGCAACCCTTCGGGCACCTCTTCCGCGGTGAGCGCGAAGACGAGGTGATCGCGCCATGCTCCGTCGATGTGCAGATAACGCGGTCGCAGCCCCTCCTCGCGGAATCCGAGTTTCTCCACGACCCGGCGGCTGGGCCGGTTCTCGGGGCGAATGCAGACTTCGACGCGGTGCAGGCCGACCGAGCGGAAACAGTGGTCCACGACGAGCGCCACGGCCGTCGGCATCACCCCGCGACCGGCCACCGACCGGTCCACCCAGTAGCCGACGTGCCCCGAGCACATCGACCCCCAGGTGATCCCGGCGACCGTCAACTGCCCGACCAGGCGCCCCTCGTACTCGATGACGAACGGCAGCATGCGGCCCGCGTTCGCCTCCGAGCGCAGGTGCCGGACCATCTGCCGGTAGGTCGGCCGGTGCGTTATCGGCCCGCTGGGGGTGGGCGGCGGGATGGTCGCCTCCCAGGGCCGCAGCCAGTCGCGGTTGCGCCGGTTGACCTCGCGCCAGGCCCGCTGGTCGCGCACCTTTATCGGCCGCAGGACGATGTCGCCGTCCACCAGCACGACGGGCCAGGATGGGCTGTTCAGCTCGCACCCCCGGTACTGGGTCTGGGGTGGTCGCCGCCCCTGATCTGGTCGACGGCGTGTGCCAGCAGCGGTTCCAGGACGGCCAGGCCGTCCCGTACCCCGCCGGTGGACCCCGGAAGGTTGACGATCAGTGTGCGGCCCGCCACCCCGGCCAGCCCGCGGGAGAGCGCGGCGGTGGGCACCTTCTCCCGTCCGAAGGCGCGGACGGCCTCGGCGATGCCCGGCACCTCGTGGTCGATCACCGCGCGGGTCGCCTCCGGCGTCCGGTCGGTGGGCGAGATGCCGGTGCCGCCGGTGGTGACGACGACGTCGTACCCGGCCGCGACGGCCTCGCGCAGGGCGGCGGCCACCGGATCCCCGTCGGAGACGACCCGCGGCCCGTCCACGGCGAAACCGAGACCCGCCAGACCGGCCGCGACCAGCGGCCCGCCCCTGTCCTCGTAGACGCCGGCGGCGGCCCGGTTGGAGGCGGTCACCACCAGCGCACGGTAGGGCGCACCGCCGGCGGACGGCCCGGCGTTCACGACCGGCTCCAGTCGCCCGACTTGCCGCCCGTCTTCTCCTCCACGCGTACGTCCGTGATGACCGCTCCCTTGTCGACCGCCTTGACCATGTCGATCACGGTGAGCGCGGCGACGGAGACCGCGGTGAGCGCCTCCATCTCGACGCCCGTGCGGTCCGTCGTCCTCACGGTGGCCAGGATCTCCACCGCGTCCTCCGCGACCGACAGATCCAGTTTCACACCGGAGACCGACAAGGGGTGGCACAGCGGGATCAGGTCCGGGGTGCGTTTGGCACCCATGATGCCCGCGATGCGCGCGGTGGCGAGGGCGTCGCCCTTGGGGACGCCCTCACCCCGCAGCAGCTCGATCACGCGGGGCGAGACGAGGACGCGTCCGCTGGCTCGGGCGGTGCGCGCGGTCACCTCCTTGCCGGACACGTCGACCATGCGGGCGGCGCCCGCCTCGTCGATGTGGGTGAGGCGGTCTGGCGCAGGGCGTCCGGGGGTCTCCCCCCGGGAAGGCTCAGTCATGCTGTGTGGCGCTCCCGGTCCTGGCCCGTCGCGGTGCGGCGCTCGGGCCTGCTGTGCGCGACACGGTACCGCCAAGGCGGCGCGGACGGCCGGGCAGGACCGCCCGGGGCGGAGGCGGGCGCGCCGGTCAGCCGAGCAGGACGACCTCGACCTCGCTGCCGGGCTCGACGGACTCCGTGTCCTCGGGGACGACGATCAGGGCGTCGGCGTGGGCCAGCGCGGCGATCAGATGCGAACCGGAGCCGCCCACGGCGGTCACCTCGCCGTCGGCGTACGCGCCGCGCAGGAACTGCCTGCGCCCCTTGGGCGAGCCGAGCGCCCGGTCGGCCCTGAGGGTCGCCCTCGCCCGGGGCCGGTGCACGTCAGGGAGGCCCATCAGGGTGCGGATGGCGGGGCGGACGAACAGCTCGAAGGAGACGTACGACGACACCGGGTTGCCGGGCAGGGCGAGCAGCGGCGTGTGGTCGGGGCCGATGGAGCCGAAGCCCTGGGGCTTGCCCGGCTGCATGGCGAGCTTGCGGAAGTCGACGCCGCCGCCGGCCTCGTCCGCGTCGCCGACGTGCGCCAGCGCCTCCTTGACGACGTCGTACGCCCCGACGCTGACCCCGCCGGTGGTGACCATCAGGTCGGCGCGCACGAGCTGGTCCTCGATGGTGGCGCGGAGCGTGTCGGCGTCGTCCTCGACGGCGCCCACCCGGTAGGCGATGGCGCCCGCGTCCCGGGCCGCGGCGGTCAGGGCGAAGCTGTTGGAGTCGTAGATCTGGCCGCTGCCGAGTTCCTCGTCGGGCTGGACGAGTTCGCTGCCGGTGGAGACGACGACCACGCGCGGGCGCGGGCGCACGCGGGCCGTGCCGCGGCCGATGGCGGCGAGCAGCGCGATCTGCGGCGACCCGAGTACGGTGCCGGCCTCCAGGGCGAGGTCGCCCGCCTTCACGTCGCTGCCCCGCGCGCGTACGTGTGCGCGTGCCTCGGCCGGCCGGTGCACGCGCACGTGCCCTTCGGCGCCCTCGGGCGCGAGGCTGCGCGCCCGCATCCCGGCGACCGGCCCCTCGCCGAGCCCGCCGTCGGTCCACTCCACGGGGACGACGGCCTCCGCGCCGGGCGGCAGCGGGGCGCCGGTCATGATGCGGGCCGCCTGGCCGGGGCCCACCGGGGTCAGCTCGGCCGCGCCCGCCGCGACGTCCCCGACGACCTCCAGGACGGCCGGGAACTCCTCGCTCGCGCCCGCCACGTCCGCGACCCGCACCGCGTATCCGTCCATGGAGCTGTTGTCGAACGGCGGCAGCGACAGCGGCACCATGACGTCCTCGACCAGGACGCAGCCCTGGGCGTCGAGGAGCTGCAGTTCGATGGGGTCCAGGGGGCGGATGGTGGTGAGGACGTCCTCCAGGTGCTCGTCCACCGACCACAGGTGGTCCGGGCCGGCGGGGCGGGTCGCGGCGGTGCTCAACTCTGCTGCATCTCCTCGGCTACGTAACTGCGAAGCCAGGTCCGGAAGTCCGGGCCCAGGTCTTCACGTTCGCACGCGAGCCTGACAATGGCACGCAGATAGTCGCCGCGGTCGCCGGTGTCATAGCGGCGGCCCTTGAAGACGACACCGTGGACGGGACCGCCGACCCGCTCCTCGGCGGTGGCCGCCGACGAGTAGGCCTCGGCGAGCTGCTGGAGGGCGTCGGTGAGCTGGATCTCGCCGCCGCGGCCCGGTTCGGTGCGCCGCAGTATGTCGAAGACGTGCGGGTCGAGGACGTAGCGGCCGATGATGGCGTAGCCGGACGGGGCGTCCGCCGGATCCGGCTTCTCGACCAGGCCGGTCACCCTGACGACGTCGCCGTCGACGGTGGTCTCCACCGCGGCGCAGCCGTAGAGGTGGATCTGCTCGGGGTCGACCTCCATGAGCGCGATCACGCTGCCGCCGTACTGTTCCTGGACCTCGATCATGCGCTGGAGCAGCGGGTCGCGCGGGTCGATCAGGTCGTCGCCGAGCAGGACGGCGAAGGGCTCGTGGCCGACGTGCGGGGCGGCGCAGAGCACGGCGTGGCCCAGGCCCCTGGGGTCGCCCTGGCGGACGTAGTGCATCGTGGCCAGGTCGCTGGACTCCTGGACCTTGGCGAGCCGGCCGGCGTCGCCCTTCTTCTGAAGCGCCGACTCCAGCTCGTAGTTGCGGTCGAAGTGGTCTTCCAGGGGACGCTTGTTGCGTCCGGTGATCATGAGGACGTCGTCGAGCCCCGCCGACACGGCCTCCTCGACCACGTACTGGATCGCCGGCTTGTCGACGACCGGCAGCATCTCCTTGGGAGTGGCCTTGGTGGCCGGCAGGAACCGGGTGCCGAGGCCTGCCGCGGGAATGACAGCCTTGCTGATCCTGGGGTGCGACTGAGTCATGTCCGCAACCTTATCCGGTGCCTTTGCGAAGATTCTGAGGCTCCGGGCAATTGGCACGCATATGAGCACATTAGAGAGGATGCGGGGACGACCAGTGCAGCACGATCAGCCCGGGGGCGAGACTGACAAGCGAACGTTGCGGCGAGAATTCCTGGGGGTGAGGAACAGGTTGACGACGGATGTCGTCGAAAAATGGGCCGCGGCGCTGGCCGGACACGCTCTGGAACTGCCGGAGCTGGCACGGGCACGCACGGTGGCGGCGTACGTCTCCGTGGGAACCGAGCCGGGCACCCGCACCCTGCTGGACGCGCTGCTCGGGCGGGGTGTCCGCGTCCTGCTCCCGGCGCTCCTGCCCGACAACGACCTGGACTGGGGGACGTACGCCGGGGCGGACTCCCTCGCCCGGGTCCGGCACGGCGGGAAGATGGAGCTGTTCGAACCTTCCGGTGAACTCCTCGGCCCGGACGCCGTGCTGGGCGCCGACGTCGTCCTGCTGCCGGGCCTCGCCGTCGACGCGCGCGGGATGCGGCTGGGCCGCGGCGGCGGGTCCTACGACCGCGTCCTGGCCCGTCTGGAGCGCGCGGACGCCCACCCGGCGCTCGTGGTGCTGCTGTACGACACGGAGGTCGTCACGCACGTGCCCGCGGAGGCGCACGACCGGCCGGTGCGGGCGGTGGTGACGCCTTCGGGCGCGCGCCGGTTCACCGGCTCCTGAGACGGCCCCGTGGACCCGCCGAGCGCGGCGGCCCTCCACGCGCGCGTGGAGGGCCGCCTTCGCCGGGACGCGGGCGTCCGCCTCAGGGCTTGAGGACGAGCGTGTCACCGGTGCTCTTGTCGACCGCCTTGTCCGAGAACGACCACGGGAGCAGTTCGCCCGCCGCCCACTTGCCCGTCTGGTCGGTGTAGTGGGCGCTGAAGGCGTGGCCGGAGGCCCCGGTCAGGTTGATCCACTTCGACTTGTCGAGGTCGGCGAGGTTGACCACCATCCGCATGGACGGCACCCAGACCACGCCGTAGCCGCCCGCCGCGTTCCAGCCGGTCGCGTTGACGGTGGCCTCGCCGCCGCTGAGCTTCCAGGGGCCGCGGTTGAGGACGTACTTGACGGCGGCCGGGCCGTCGGTGCCGAGGGTCTGGTTCTTCAGGAACAGGCGGTGCAGCCGGCCCCAGCTCCAGGTGTCGATGTCCTTGCCGAGCTTGGCGGTCAGCTCCCAGCGGGCGTCGATCATGGCGCGCTGGAACAGCTGGTCCATGGTGTCGGCCTTGGGGCGGTCGCCCGCTCCGGCCGGCGTCTTCCACCAGTCGCTGTCCGGCTTGTCCATGAGGTTGCGGACCACCTCGAACCAGCGGTCGCCGCCGTCCGGCTGGGCCTGGTCGGCGGCCCGCTCGCCGCACTCGCGGACCTTGGTGTCGTCGTCCACCGGGCCGGTGCTGTCGGCCCTCTCGACCCACAGGCACTGGCCCTTGACCCGCAGCTCCTTGGGCAGCTTGTTGCCGAAGGCGAGCTTGAGGATGTTGCGCCAGACCGAGTTGAAGTACGCGGCGGCCGCGGAGTCGGAGTCCTGGGTGTAGTCCCAGCCCTCCAGGAGCTTCTGCGCCTCGCGGACGTCCTTGTCGTCGAGGTCGATCTTCAGCAGCCTGGGCACCAGCAGCTTGGCGATCTCACTGCTGTTGTCCAGCTGCATCTGGCGCATGTCGTCGGTGGAGATCTTGCCGCCGTCCTTGATCTTCGACTCGATCAGGTCGGTGATGCGCTGGCTGCGGGTGCCGTAGCCCCAGTCCGTGGTGAGCGTGTAGGGGTACTTGTCCTTGTCGACCACGGCCTGGTTGGCGGTGACGATGTAGCCGCGCGCCGGGTCGTACTCGTAGGGCAGCTCGTCCTGCTTGATGTAGCCGGTCCACCGGTACTTGGAGTCCCAGCCGGGCGCCGGGACGGAGCCGTCGTCGGCCGACGAGCGGGTGGGGATCTTGCCGGGCAGCGTGTAGCCGATGTGGTTCTTGGTGTCGGCGTAGATCAGGTTCTGCGAGGGCACGTCGAACTGGGCGGCCGCGGCCCGGAAGCCGGTCCAGTCGGACGCCTTGTCCAGGGCGAAGACGGCGTCCATGGTGGTGCCCGGTTGGAGGGCGGTCCACTTCAGCGCGACGCCGTAGCCGTCGCCGCGGTCGGGGGCGGCGTTGGCGACGGAGGCCTTCTTGCCGACCTGGACGAGTTCGTCGTCGCGGTCGGACAGCAGCGGCATCCCGTCGGCGGTCTGGCGTACGACGATCTTCTTCGACGCGCCGCCGGCGACCTTGATGGTCTCCGTGCGGGTCGTGAAGGGCTTGGTCCCGCCGTCGTACTGGTAGCCGTCGCCGGAGAGCTTCTCCAGGTAGAGGTCGGTGACGTCGACACCGGAGTTGGTCATGCCCCACGCGATGTCCGCGTTGTGGCCGATGACCACACCGGGCATGCCGGCGAAGGTGTACCCGGTGACGTCGTACTGGCACTTGCTGGAGACCGTCGTGCAGTGCAGGCCCATCTGGTACCAGACGGACGGCAGCGAGGCCGACAGGTGCGGGTCGTTGGCGAGCAGCGGCTTGCCGGTGATCGTGTACTTGCCCGCGACGACCCAGGAGTTGGAGCCGATGCCCTGCCCGTTCACCCCGACGGCGGTCGGCACGTCGTCCAGGACGTTGTAGAGGCCCGCCAGCTGGCTCGTCAGCGCCGAACCGGTGGTCGACGAGGACGAGGTGCCCCCGGCGGCCGTGGAGGTCCCGGTGGCGCTGGTGGAGCCGCCCGTCGAACCGCTCTGCCCGAACGCCTTGGTGATGTCGTCGTACTGGCCCTCTTGGACGATCGCCTTGTTCCGGCTGTACGGGTAGTCCGGGTAGAGGTCCTTGATCTGCTGCGCGTCCAGGCGGCTGGTCATCAGGGCGCGGTCGATCTCGTCCTGCATGTTGCCGCGCAGGTCCCAGGCCATCGCCTTGAGCCAGGAGATCGAGTCGACCGGCGTCCACTGCTCGGGCCTGTAGTCGTTGACGAACCCGAGGGCCGCGTACTCCAGGGAGATGTCCTTGCCGTCCTTGCCCTGGAGGTAGGCGTTGACCCCCTCGGAGTAGGCCTGGAGGTACTTCTTGGTCGAGTCCGACAGCTTGGTGTCGTACTCCTGCTTGGCCACCCGGTCCCAGCCCAGGGTGCGCAGGAACTCGTCGTTCTTCACCTGGCCCTTGCCGAACATCTCGGACAGCCGTCCGGACGTCATGTGGCGGCGCACGTCCATCTCGTAGAACCGGTCCTGCGCCTGCACGTAGCCCTGCGCCATGAACAGGTCCTGGTCGGACGAGGCGTAGACCTGCGGGATCCCGTTGCCGTCCCGCTTCACGGTCACGGGCCCGGACAGGCCCTTGAGCGTGAGCGAACCCTTGGTCTGCGGGAACGACGCGCGGACCGTGCTGATCGACCAGTACGCCCCGTAGGCGACGCCCCCGACGATGGCGAGGACGAGCACCAGGACGATCAGGCGCGCCCTGCGCCCCTTCTTCCTGCCGGACTTGCCAGGCTTGTCACCCGATGTGGCGGTGGTGTTGGGGGGCATCGCTGTCCTTGCTGTCCTAACGCGAGCGGCAGGCGGTCCTGGAGTGCTGGAGCAACCATAGGCGCAGGGCCTGACGCGCCTTGACGCGGTGTCGGGAACCGGCGGGCGCGGGCGTTCGATCCTGCCTCGCCGAACGTCAAGAAAGCGTCAAGAGTTAGGTAAGGTAACGAAGTACTTGGGCGCGGAGCACCGCAGCCTCGGTCCTGTACGTGAGCTTTCGCGTCGCCCGCGCGCGAGCCGAGGAAGGGAACCGCCACTGACTGTCCAGCACCTCAACCAGCTCCTGCTCGTCTGCTCGCTGGTCCTCCTCGTCGCCGTGGCGGCGGTCCGGATCTCCTCGCGCAGCGGGCTCCCCAGCCTGCTCGTGTACCTGGGGATCGGCGTCCTCATGGGCCAGGACGGCATCGGCGACGTCCGCTTCGACAACGCCGAACTGACCCAGGTCATCGGATACGCGGCCCTGGTCGTGATCCTGGCCGAGGGCGGTCTCGGCACGAAGTGGAAGGAGGTCCGACCGGTCCTCGCCTCGGCGTCCGTGCTGGCCCTGGTCGGGGTCGGCGTGAGCGTCGGGATCACGGCGGCCGGCGCGCACTATCTGGTGGGGCTGGAGTGGCGGCAGGCGCTCATCATCGGGGCGGTGGTCTCCTCCACGGACGCGGCGGCGGTGTTCTCCGTGCTCCGGCGCATTCCGCTGCCCGCGCGCGTGACGGGCACCCTGGAGGCGGAATCCGGCTTCAACGACGCCCCGGTGGTCATCCTGGTCGTCGCCTTCTCCACCGCCGGCCCGGTCGCGCACTGGTACGTCCTGGTGGGCGAGATAGCGCTGGAACTGGCCATCGGCGCGGCCATGGGCCTCGCGGTCGGCTGGCTCGGCTCCTGGGGCCTGCGGCACGTGGCGCTGCCCGCCTCCGGCCTCTACCCGATCGCCGTGATGGCCATCGCGGTGACCGCGTACGCCGCCGGCGCGCTGGCGCACGGCAGCGGGTTCCTCGCCGTCTACCTCGCCGCCATGGTGCTCGGCAACGCCAGGCTGCCGCACTGGCCGGCCACGCGCGGGTTCGCCGAGGGGCTCGGCTGGATCGCCCAGATCGGCATGTTCGTCCTGCTCGGCCTGCTCGTCACCCCGCACGAACTCGGTGACGACGTCTGGCCGGCCCTGATCATCGGCCTCGCCCTGACCATGGTCGCCCGGCCACTGAGCGTGATCATCAGCCTCGCGCCGTTCCGGGTGCCCTGGGGCGAGCAGATCCTGATGTCCTGGGCCGGCCTGCGCGGCGCCGTCCCCATCATCCTGGCGACGATCCCGATGGTGAACGGCGTCGACACCAGCCACCGGATCTTCAACATCGTCTTCGTCCTGGTCGTCGTCTACACGCTCGTCCAGGGGCCGACCCTGCCCTGGCTGGCCCGCAAGCTGCGGCTCGGCGACGAGCAGGACGCGGCCGACCTCGGCATCGAGTCCGCGCCGCTGGAACGGCTGCGCGGGCACCTGCTGTCCGTCTCGATCCCGAAGGGGTCACGGATGCACGGCGTCGAGGTCAACGAGCTGCGGCTGCCCGCGGGCGCGGCCGTCACCCTGGTCGTCCGCGACGGAAAATCGTTCGTGCCGCTGCCCACGACGGAGCTGCGGCGCGGGGACGAACTCCTCGTGGTCGCCACCGACCCGGTGCGCGACGCGACCGAGCGCCGGCTGCGCGCGGTCGCGCGCGGCGGCAAGCTGGCGAGCTGGCTGGGCACGAACGGCACGACGGGAGCGGGGACCGGGTCCGGGGCGCGTTAAGGGCGTGTTTCCGATGATTCACACCCTGGCCAATCCCAGGTGAACGCCCCTCGTGGTGCCCGTTTTCACAGGTGTCAGAGGGGTCCGGCCCTGTAGGATGAAAGCACCCTGATCGAACCAACTCTGCCTGACGCAGAGCTGGCGCGACCGTATGGCGGCCGGATCGCTCCTCCCTGTGGACGCCGGTATCTACCGCAGTTCCGCGCAAGAGGACAGCTCTCGGCGACGCCCCCCTATCCGAAGGGGCCGCGCTACCAGGCGGCAGAAAGGCACGGGCCGTGGAATCCACGGTCACCACCGAGCCGTCGGAGAACGCGGCGACGCCGCACCGCCCGGGATACGGACAACTGCTGCGCACCCGCGGCGCCTGGACGTTCCTGCTCCCCGGATTCGCGGCGCGCCAGCCGTTCGCGATGCTCACCATCTCGATCGTGCTCCTCGTACAGCACACGACCGGCTCGTACGGGGCCGCCGGCGCCGCCGCCGCGGTCACCGGGGTCTCCATGGCCCTGTTCGCCCCGTACAGCGGCCGCCTCGCCGACCGCCACGGGCAGCGCGCGGTACTGATCCCCGGCGTGCTGGTCCACACCGTGTCGGGCCTCGCCTTCACGGCGCTCGCGCTGGCGCACGCGCCCCTGTGGGCGCTGTTCGTGGCCGCGGTGCCGACCGGGGCCTCGGTGCCGCAGATCGGCCCCATGGTGCGCGCCCGCTGGGGCGTGCGGCTCCAGGACTCGCCCCTCATGTCCACCGCCGCCGCCTTCGAGTCCGTCACGGACGAGCTGACCTTCGTCTTCGGCCCGCTGCTCGCGACCGCCCTGTGCACCACCGTGACCCCGGCCGCGGGCCTGGTCACCGAGGCCGCGCTGACCCTGGTCGGCGGTCTCCTCTTCGCGGCGCGGAAGAGCACCCAGCCGCAGGTCACCGGCGCCGGCCACGCGCGCGTGCGGCACGCCTCCGCGCTCCGCGTCCCGGGCGTACGGGTGCTGGTGGCCGCCTTCCTCGGCATCGGATCGGTCTTCGGCGGCATGCAGGTCTCGCTCGCCGCGTTCACCGAGTCGATCGGCGAGCCCGGCCTCAACGGCGTCCTGTACGGCACCTTCGCCGCGGGCAACATGCTCTCCGGCGTCGTCTGCGGCGCGATCGCCTGGAAGGCCGCGCCCCACCGCCGTCTGGTCGTCGGCTACACGGCGCTCGCGCTCACCGCGTCGGCGCTGTGGACGTCCCACTCCGTGCTCGTGCTGGCCGGCCTCGGACTGCTGGTCGGCATGTGCATCGCGCCCGCGCTGATCACCGGCTACACGCTGGTCGAGAGCCTGGTCCCGGCCGGTGCCCGCACCGAGGCCTTCACCTGGCTGACCGGCGCGGTCGCGCTCGGCCAGGCGGCCGCCGTCACGGTCGCCGGGCAGCTGGAGGACCGCCTGTGGGGCGGCGCCGGTTTCCTGGTGCCGATGGCGGGCACGGTGCTCGCGCTGGTGACCCTTCTGGCCCTGCGCTCGCGGCTCGTCACCCGGCCTCGGAACCGTACGGTCGCACGTGGCGTCGGTCACCGCGTGCCGGTGACGGTGGACTGATCCCCGGGAATACGTCACTATGGACCGTCGTTAGCACTCATCGAGTGAGAGTGCCAGGAGGAAGACAGTGCCGACCTATCAGTACCAGTGCACCGAGTGCGGCGAGGGCCTCGAGGCGGTGCAGAAGTTCACCGACAACGCCCTGACCGAGTGCCCCAACTGCGGTGGCCGCCTGAAGAAGGTGTTCTCCGCCGTCGGCATTGTCTTCAAGGGCTCTGGTTTCTACCGCAACGACAGCCGCGGCTCGTCGTCGAGCAGCAGCCCCGCGTCGAAGCCGTCGGGCTCCGGCTCGTCGAGCACGTCGTCCGACACGAAGTCGTCCTCGACCTCGTCGTCGAGCACGTCCTCCTCGGGCTCGACGTCCTCCGGCTCGGCGAGCACCTCCGCCGCCTGAGAGACCTTCCCAGGACCCCGCCGTCCCAGCGACGGCGGGGTCCTAGGCGTTCCCGGACACCGGGTCCGGCCCGCCGCGACGGCCCGCTACTGTGCTGAGCATGGTGAACGCAGAGATCGGCGTAATCGGTGGCTCCGGCTTCTACTCCTTCCTGGACGACGTGACCGAGATCCAGGTCGACACGCCCTACGGGCCGCCCAGCGACTCCCTCTTCCTCGGCGAGATCGCCGGCCGCCGGGTCGCCTTCCTGCCCCGCCACGGACGCGGCCACCATCTGCCGCCGCACCGCATCAACTACCGGGCCAACCTCTGGGCCCTGCGCTCCGTCGGTGTGCGCCAGGTGCTCGGCCCGTGCGCGGTGGGCGGTCTGCGCCCCGAGTACGGACCGGGCACGCTCCTCGTGCCGGACCAGCTGGTGGACCGGACGAAGTCCCGGGCGCAGTCGTACTTCGACGGCCTGCCGCTGCCCGACGGCACCGTGCCGAACGTGGTGCACGTGTCGGTGGCCGACCCCTACTGCCCCACCGGGCGGACCGCGGCGCTCAAGGCCGCGCGCGGCCGGGACTGGGAGCCGGTGGACGGGGGCACGCTGGTCGTGGTCGAGGGCCCGCGGTTCTCGACCCGCGCCGAGTCGCTGTGGCACCAGGCGCAGGGCTGGTCCGTGGTGGGCATGACCGGCCATCCCGAAGCGGCGCTCGCCCGTGAACTGGAACTCTGCTACACGTCGCTGACGCTGGTCACGGACCTGGACGCGGGCGCCGAGACCGGCGAGGGCGTCTCCCACGACGAGGTCCTGCGAGTGTTCGCGGCCAACGTGGACCGGCTGCGGGGCGTGCTGTTCGACGCGGTGGCGGCCCTGCCGGACACCGCGGACCGGGACTGCCTGTGCACGAGCGCGCTCGGCGGCATGGACCCGGGGTTCCCGCTGCCGTAGCGGTCCGGGGTCCGCCGCCGCAGGGGCGGAACTCCTCGTTCGGGTGGCGGAGTTGTCCACAGCCCGTGGGTGACCCACAGGCTCCGGCGCGTTCCGGCGCACGGCCTCATCGTGGCCGTGCAAGCCGATTCCTCGTCGCAGGTGGTGATCCGCATGTCCGTCCCTCCGTCCTCCTCGCCCTCCTCGCCGTCCTCGCCGTCCTCGCCCTCCTCGCCGTCCTCGCCCGCCTTTCCGCTTCCGCCTCCCGCACCGGCCGTCCCTGCGCCTCTGCGTGTCCCGCGCCCGCTGGGCACGGACGCCCCCGCCACCTGCGAGGTCCCGCACTTCGACCCGGTGCGGGTGGGAGGTGCGAGCCGTCGGCTGGGGCGGCTGCTGCGGCACCGCAGGCGGGCCCTGGCGGCCGGCCTGGCGGTCACGGCGGCCGCGCTGGTCGCGGCCGGGCCCGGGGCCGCCACCGATCCGCCGCGCGCCGAGCGGTCCCGGAAACACCCGGCCACCCAGCCGGTACGGCGGCACGCGCCGCCCGTGGACATGGTGACGGCGCCGGTGCGCATCGCCGACGCCGCCACGGTCCGCCTGCTGCGTCCCGGCGACCGGGTGGACGTCGTGGCCGCCGGGGACCCCGCGACGGGCGGGACGGCCCGGGTGATCGCGCGCGGGGTCCGGGTGACGGAGCTGCCGGAGGCGGCCGAGGGCGCCGCGGAGAGCGGGGCGCTGGTCGTGCTCTCGGTTCCGCACAAGCTGGCGGCCGGGCTGGTCGGCGCGAGCGCCACGGCACGGCTGGCGGTGACGATGTGCTGACCATGCTGGGGAGATTTCTTGGCCGAATCCTGTCAAGTCTCTCGTTCGAGCGAACCCGTTGGGCAGGATGGCCGCATGGTGACGTAGGTTGCGGAGCGCTTTGTTCCCCACCCTGTGCATGCGAGGAGAGTCCCCTAGGTGATCAAGAAGAAGGAACCGGGCATCTGGCACGGCTTCAAGGCCTTCCTGATGCGCGGCAACGTCGTCGACCTGGCGGTCGCGGTGGTCATCGGCGCCGCCTTCACCAACATCGTGAACTCGGTGGTGAAGGGGCTCATCAACCCGCTGGTGGGCGCGATCGGCACGAAGAACCTCGACAGCTACAGCTCGTGCCTGAAGGATCCGTGCACGCTAAACGCGGACGGTTCGGTGAAGACGGGCATCCCGATCATGTGGGGATCCGTCCTCGGAGCCACCCTGAGCTTCGTGATCACCGCCGCTGTCGTGTACTTCCTGATGGTCCTGCCGATGGCGAAGTACCTGGCACGGCTGGAGGCCCGCCGGAAGGCGCGCGAGGGCACGCACGAGGTCGTCGAGGTGACCGAGCTGGAGGTCCTCAAGGAGATCCGCGACGCCCTGGTCGCGCAGCGCGTCGCCGGTCAGAACGGCGGCGGGACCGCGCGGGGCGGCGGCGCTCCCGGGCAGGACTGGCGCTAGCCACGCCGCCGCGGGCGGTTCAGAGGTGGTGGGGCGGCTTCTCGTCGAGGAAGCGTTTGAGGTCGGCCGCGGAGTCCCCCGCCGGCCGCTCGCCCCAGCCGCCGTCCGTGTCGTCCGAGGACTGCCGGTCCAGCGGGTCGTCGAAGATCAGCGCGGCCTTCGGGTCGCGCGGCTCGGGCTCGGGGGCGGCGGTGGTCATGGCTCAAGGGTACGGCTGCGGGCCGGGCGCACCGGCCGCCGCCTCCGCTCCCCCGCCCTGCGTGATCACCCCCACAAGCTTTCGGGATCCTTTTCTGCTGTGCTGGACGCATGACGTCGAGTTCCGCTCCGGCGCCCGCTTCCCAGGGCGCACCCCCGCACCTCCGGCCGCTGCGCCCGCTCACCGCGCGCGGGCGCCACGAAGCCCACCGCGTGGCCTCGCCGCTGGAGCTCTTCTTCGACCTGTGTTTCGTGGTGGCCATCTCGCAGGCGGGCGGCGAGCTGGTGCACGCGATCGCCGAGGGGCACGCGGGCCAGGGCGTGCTGAACTACGCGATGCTCTTCTTCGCCATCTGGTGGGCGTGGATGAACTTCAGCTGGTTCGCCTCGGCGTACGACAACGACGACGCGCTCTACCGGATCGTCACCCTGGTCCAGATCGCCGGTGTCCTGGTGCTGGCGGCCGGTGTCTCGCGGGGCTTCGCCGACCACGACTACACGGCGGTGTGGCTCGGGTACGTGATCATGCGGGTGGCGATGGCCGCCCAGTGGCTGAGGGCCGCGCGGTCGGCGGAGGGCCCCGAACGCACGATGGCGCTCCGGTACGCGGGCGGCGTGCTGCTGTGCCAGGTCGGCTGGGCGGGCCTGGTGCTGCTGCCGCAGGACGCGCGCGCCTGGCTGTACCTGGCGATGGTGATCGTGGAGATGTGCGTGCCGCTGTACGCGGAGCGGCGGCACACCACCTCGTGGCATCCGCACCACATCGCCGAACGCTTCGGCCTGTTCACGATCATCGTGCTCGGGGAGACCATCGCGGCGGCGACCGTCGCGGTGAAGTCGGCCCTGGCCGAGCACGACGCGCTCGCCGAACTGCTGCCGATCGCCGCGGGCGGTCTGCTGATCGTCTTCTCCGCGTGGTGGATCTACTTCGTGGTGCCCATCCACGGCCATCTGCGCTCCAACCGGCAGTCCTTCCTGTGGGGTTACGGCCACTACGTGATCTTCGCGTCGGCGGCCTCGATCGGCGCGGGCCTGGAGGTGGCCGTGGAACAGGCGGTCGGCGCGGCGCACATCTCGACGGCGTCCGCCTCGGCGGCCGTGACCGTGCCGACGGCGCTGTACCTGCTGACCGTGTGGGGACTGCACTCGCGGTACTTCAAGGTCGGCGTGGCCCAGCAGTCGGTGCTGCCGGTGACGTCGCTGCTGGTGCTCTGCTGCACCTTCCTGGGCGACTGGGCGGTGCCGGCGGCGGGTGCGGTGTGCGCGCTGGCGGTGGCGACCGGGACGATTCTGACGGCCCGTACGGCCGCGGCGGGACACCCGACGGAGGCGACCCCGGGCGCCTCCTGACGCTCCGGGAGCGGGGCGTCCTGGGCCAGACTGACGGGCATGACAGTTGACGCGTTGACGGACGTGGCCGGAGTACGGGTGGGACACGCGTCCCGCAGCGGCGGCGGCTGGCTCACCGGGACGACGGTGGTCCTCGCACCCGTGGGCGGCGCGGTCGCCGCGGTGGATGTGCGCGGCGGCGGCCCGGGCACCAAGGAGACGGACGCGCTCGACCCGCGCAACCTGGTCCAGCGGGTGGAGGCGATCGTGCTCACCGGCGGCAGCGCCTACGGGCTGGACGCGGCGTCCGGGGTGATGGCCTGGCTGGAGGAGCGGGGACGCGGGGTGCGGGTGGGGGCGGATCCCGCGCACGTCGTGCCGGTGGTGCCCGCCGCCAGCGTCTTCGACCTCGGCCGCGGCGGGGACTTCCGGGCCCGTCCGGACGCGGCCATGGGGCGCGCGGCCGTCGAGGAGGCCGCGGCGAGCGAGGCCGGGGCGCCGGTGCGGGAGGGCTGCGTGGGGGCCGGGACGGGAGCCGTGGCCGGGGCGCTGAAGGGCGGAGTGGGCAGCGCGAGCACGGTGCTGGAGTCCGGGATCACGGTGGCCGCGCTGGTGGTGGCCAACGCCGCGGGCGCGGTGCTGGATCCCGGCACGGGCGTGCTGTACGGGGAGTTGTACGAGGGACGCGTGCGGTATCCCGAGGAGCGGGTGCAGGAGGCCGCGCACCGACGGCTCGCGGAGGCCGCCGCCGCCAACGGGCTCCCGCCGCTCAACACCACCCTCGCGGTGGTGGCGACCGACGCCGACCTCTCCAAGGCGCAGGCGCAGAAGCTGGCCGGGACGGCACACGACGGCATCGCGCGCGCCGTACGGCCGGTGCACCTGCTGCACGACGGGGACACGGTGTTCGCGCTGGCGACCGGTGACCGCCCGCTCGGCACCGGTCCGCTCGCGCTCAACGAGATCCTGGCGGCCGGCGCGGATCTGGTCACGCGCGCCCTCGTGCGCGCCGTACGGGCCGCCGAGCCGGTGGCGGGACCGGGTGGAGCATGGCCGTCCTACCAGGAGTTGTACGGGCCGCGATGACCGCGGCCGGGGGCGTGCCGGACACCCGCGCCCTCGCTGATTGTCCCGGTTCTGTCACGTGATGGGGTTCCCGGCCGTTCGGCGGAACCCGGACCCGCCCCGGCACCCTCTCTCTCCACGCATCGGAGCGGAACACGCACATCACACGAACTGGGAGCAGCCCGTGACAAGGCCGGACATTGCAGCGCGGCGCGGACTGGGGGCCTGTGCCGCCCTGATGGTCGGCGCCCTCGCCCTGACCGGGTGCGGCGGCAACGCCAGCGCCAAGAGCAATGACAGCAAGGGCGATCCGGACAGAGCGGCCAGGACGTCGGCCGCGAAGATCGCGATCTCGGCGAAGGACGGGTCGACCGGCGCGTCCATCAACACGACCGGCGTGCGGGTCAGCGGCGGCAGGCTGACGGTCGTGAAGATGACCGTGGCGGGGTCGGGGCAGGCCGTGGACGGCACCCTCTCGGCGGACGGCGGCACGTGGAAGCCGAAGGAGCAGCTGGAGCGCGGCACGAAGTACGAGATATCGGCGACCGCCAAGGACTCCAAGGGACTCACGGCGGCGGCCAACTCCATCTTCACCACCGTCAATTCCTCGAACAGCTTCATCGGGACGTACACGCCCGACGACGGGACGACGGTCGGTGTCGGGATGCCGGTGTCCTTCACCTTCGACAAGGCCATCAGCGACAAGAAGGCCGTGCAGTCGCACATCACGGTCACGTCCAGCAGCGGCCAGCAGGTGGTGGGGCACTGGTTCGGCGCGCAGCGGCTGGACTTCCGGCCGCAGGAGTACTGGAAGGCCGGCTCCAAGGTCACGATGAAGATCGACCTGGACGGGGTCCAGGGCGCGAACGGCGTCTACGGGGTGCAGAAGAAGACGGTGACCTTCACCGTCGGGCGTGCGCAGGTCTCCACGGTGGACGTGAACACGCAGACCATGACGGTGGTCCGGGACGGCGCCACGCTCAAGTCGGTGCCGGTGTCCACGGGCAGCCCGCAGCACACGACGTACAACGGCCAGATGGTGATCTCCGAGAAGTTCACCCAGACCCGGATGAACAGCCAGACGGTCGGCCTCGGCGGCGAGTACGACATCCCGGACGTGCCGCACGCGATGCGTCTGACCCAGTCGGGTACGTTCATCCACGGGAACTACTGGTACAACAAGGGCAACCCGCCGTTCGGCCGGGAGGGCACCAGCCACGGCTGCGTGGGGCTCGCGGACGCACAGGGCGCGCAGGGCGCCACGACCGCCAAGTGGTTCTACGACAACTCGCTCATCGGGGACGTCGTGATCGTGAAGAACTCCCCCGACAAGACCGTGCAGCCGGACAACGGGCTCAACGGATGGAATCTGTCGTGGAACGAGTGGACCGCCGGAAGCGCGGTCTGACCGGCCGGTTTTGACGGATCGACGGGTCGCGCGGGAACTTTTCGCGCGGCCCGGGTGTTTTCCCGGCGTACGTTTTCTCGGTTCCCGGACATGATGTCCGACCGAGGGGCTACGGTATGCACCCACAAGGTGACATGCAGCAACGCCGGGAGAAACCTTGAGCGTTCCGTACGAGACGGCAGCGTACGAACCAGCCGAGTCGCCCGAGTCTCCGGAGGAGCATCTCGCGCGGCTCCTCGGCCGTGCCCTGAACTCCTTCGAACTGCCCGACGAGGCCGTGAGGCAACTGGACTGCGCGCTGGCGCACGACAGTTCGCTGCACTCCGCGCACCACAGCGCGGGGCTGCACCGGGAGACCTACCGGCACACCTGGCTGCTCGCGGACGGCTCGGCGGTCACTCTGTGGGAACTCGTGCACAACACCGCGCCGGGCAGCGACCCGCAGGCCGAGGTGTACGTCGACGAGGAGGAGCTGCGGGCCGCGACGGCGCGGCTGCCGCTGTCGCCGGACACCCCGGACTTCGAGCTGCCGGTGCTGATGACGCTGGCGGCGGTCCCCGAACCCCGGCACGTGTACGTGCCGGACGACTCGGCGGATCACGCGCGCCGACTGCTGCGCCGGGCGGAGAACCCGGACCGGCCGGACCCGGAGACGGCGCACACGCTGGAGACGGCGTTCGCGCACCAGATCACCCAGGCGTTCGGGAGGCCGGGGCGGGCGGGCCGTACCGGCCTGAGTTTCTCGCTCTACGAGCACGCGTTCCTGCTGAGCGACGGCCGGGAGCTGTCCCTGTGGGAGGTCGAGCACACGGCGACGCCGGACGGCCGGCACATGTGCGAGGTGTATCCGTCGGAGAGCGCGGCCCGGCAGGCCATGGAGCGGCGGGCGGCCCGGATGTCCTGAGGGGCCCGGCAGGCTGCCTCGCGTCAGCGGCCGCCGAGTCGGCGCACCAGGCCGGCGAAGGCGTCCTGTTCGGCCGGGGTGAGTTCGACGGCTTCCTGCGGCGGACCGGTCAGGAACCGGTGCGACCGGGCCGGAAGGACACGGCCAGGGCCCCCGGCGGTGCCACCACGGCGGGTGTGACGCACCACGCGGGCCAGGACGACCGTCCAGACGACGGTCGCCAGGACGAGGGCGGTCACCCCGATCAGCTGGAGGGGCGCGACATGCTCGGACATACACCCCAGTACACACCACGGTCCGGGCCGTCGGCCCGGACCGTGACGTATCTCGCAGGTGCCGCGAACAACTCACAGCACACCAAAGGGACAAGAAGCCGCGGGCGTCAGGCCGCGACGGGCTGCTGGGTCTCCTTCGCGGGGGTGGCCGGGCCGGTCGCGGAGCCGTCCGCCGGGGTCCGCGGGACCGGCTTGCGCAGGCTCTTGAGGACGACGACCAGAGCCGTGGAGACGCAGACGCCGGCGGCGATGGCGATCAGGTAGAGGAACGGGTTGCCGATCAGCGGGACCACGAAGATGCCGCCGTGCGGGGCACGCAGGGTGGCGCCGAAGGTCATCGACAGGGCGCCGGTGAGCGCGCCGCCGACCATCGAGGAGGGGATGACCCGCAGCGGGTCGGCGGCCGCGAACGGGATCGCGCCCTCGGAGATGAAGGAGGCGCCGAGCACCCAGGCCGCCTTGCCGTTCTCGCGTTCGGTCGCCGTGAAGAGCCTGCCCCGCACGGTGGTGGCCAGGGCCATCGCGAGCGGCGGGACCATGCCGGCCGCCATGACCGCCGCCATGATCTTCATCGCGGAGTCGCTGGGGTTGGAGACGGCGATACCGGCGGTGGCGAAGGTGTAGGCGACCTTGTTGACCGGGCCGCCGAGGTCGAAGCACATCATCAGGCCGAGCAGCGCGCCGAGCAGGACGGCGTTGGAGCCGCTCAGGCCGTTCAGCCAGTCCGTCATGCCCTTCTGGGCGGAGGCGATGGGCTTGCCGACGACGACGAACATCAGGAACCCGACGATCGCGGAGGAGATCAGCGGGATCACCACCACCGGCATGATGCCGCGGACGGCCGCCGGGATCCTCACCTTCTGGATCGCCAGCACCACACCACCGGCGAGCAGACCGGCGACCAGGCCGCCGAGGAAGCCCGCGTTGATGGTGGACGCGATCATGCCGCCGACGAAGCCGGGCACCAGACCGGGCCGGTCCGCCATGCCGTAGGCGATGTAGCCGGCCAGCACCGGTACCAGGAAGCCGAAGGCCACGCCGCCGATCTGGAAGAGCAGGGCGGCCCAGCTGTCGCTCTGGGTCCAGACGAAGTGGGTCATGACCGAGGGCGCGGACTTGATCTCGTAGCCGCCGATCGCGAAGCCGAGGGCGATCAGCAGACCGCCGGCCGCGACGAACGGGACCATGTAGCTCACGCCGGACATCAGCCACTTGCGCAGCTTGGTGCCGTAGCCCTCGCTCGCGTCCCCGGCGCGTTCGACGGGCGTGGACGGCGCGGCGCCGGAGGTCACCTCGCCGCGGGCGGCCCGTTCGCGAACCTCGCCGATCAGCTCGGCGGGGCGGTTGATGCCCGCCTTCACGCCGACGTCGACGGTCGGCTTCCCGGCGAAGCGGTCCTTGTCCCGCACCGGCACGTCGTGCGCGAAGATCACGCCGTCCGCCGCCGCGACGACCTCGGGGTCGAGCCGGGTGAAACCGGCGGAGCCCTGGGTCTCGACGACGAGTTCGACGCCCGCCTCGCGGCCCGCGTTCTCCAGGGACTCGGCCGCCATGTAGGTGTGGGCGATACCGGTGGGGCAGGAAGTGACGGCGACGATCCGGAACGGCCGCCCGGCGGCCGGGTCCGCGTCGGCGCCCTGAGCCTCGGAGGCCGCCGTGGGGGCCGCCGCGGCGCCGGCGGAGGCCGCCGCCGGCGTCGCGGCGGTGTTCGGGGAGGCGTCCGCGCCACCGGCGGCCGCGGCCTCGGCGGGGGTCTCGTCGCCGCGGATCAGCGCCGCGGCCGTCGCCGCGTCGTCCGCCGACCGCAGCGCGTCCGTGAACGCGCCGTTCATCAGCTGCCGGGCCAGTGCGGACAGGATCGTGAGGTGGGCGTCGTCGGCACCGGCCGGCGCCGCGATCAGGAAGACCAGGTCGGCCGGGCCGTCCGCCGCACCGAAGTCGATGCCCGCGGCGCTGCGTCCGAAGGCGAGCGTCGGCTCGGTGACGTGGGCGCTGCGGCAGTGCGGGATGCCGATGCCGCCGTCGAGGCCGGTCGGCATCTGGGCCTCGCGGGCGGCCACGTCGGCGAGGAAGCCCTCCAGGTCGGTCACCCGGCCCAGGGCGGCCATGCGCTCGGCGAGGGCGCGCGCCGCCGCCTCTTTGGTGTCGGCGGACAGGTCGAGATCGACCAGGTCCGCGGTGATCATGTCGCTCATCGCGGGCTCCTTTGCACGCGTATCGCCCAGGGCGTGGGGTGGGCGGTTCTGGGGACGGGGGTGCCGTGGGGGGCGGAAGGGGAAAGGGAGGCGGGACCGGGGAAGCCCCGCCCCCCGGGGACGCCGGGGCGGCTCAGGGTGCCCCGGCGGCCCGTCGGCGCGGCGAGTAACGAGGACGCGTCCCGCCGCTCGTGGGCCGGTGGTCGGCGGACAGCGCCGGGGAGGAGCGCCGCCGCGTGCGGGGCCGTACAGGCGTTCATGACACCGGCTCCGTCAGTTCGCGGTCGAAGGGGACGAGGTCGGTGACGGTCACCGCCGTGGGGTCCAGGTCGGCGGGGGTGGGCATCACGCTGCCGGGCAACTGGACGGCGGCGGCGCCGTGCGCGACGGCGGAGGCGAGGGCCTCGGGGCCGCTGCCGCCGGCGACGAGGAATCCGGCCAGGGAGGAGTCACCGGCGCCGACGTTGCTGCGGACGGTCTCCACCCGGGCGCTCGCGAACCAGGCTCCGGCGTCCTCCACGAGGAGCTGGCCGTCGGCGCCCAGGCTCGCGAGGACGGTGCGTGCGCCCATGGCACGCAGTTCCTCGGCCGCCTTCAGCGCGTCGCCGACGGTCGCCAGGGGGCGTCCGACGGCCTCCGCGAGTTCCTCGGCGTTCGGCTTGACCACGTCCGGGCGTTCGCGCAGTGCTTCCTGGAGCGCGCGCCCCGAGGTGTCCAGCGCGATGCGGGCGCCGCCGGCGTGCGCGCGGGCGACCACGTCGGCGTACCAGGACGGGGCGAGCCCGCGGGGCAGGCTGCCGCAGCACGCGATCCAGTCCGCATCGCGCGACTGCTCGCGCACCGTCTCCAGGAGCAGTTCCTGTTCGGCGGGCGAGAGGTGCGGACCCGGCGCGTTGATCTTGGTGAGCACTCCGTCGGACTCCGCGAGGGCGATGTTGGAGCGGGTGGCTCCGGCGACCGGGACCGGCGCGACCTCGATGCCCTGCGCGTCGAGCAGCTCGGCGACGAGCGCGCCGGGCGCACCGCCCAGCGGCAGCACGGCGACCGTGCGCCGGCCGGCCGCCGCGACGGCGCGGGAGACGTTCACGCCCTTGCCGCCGGGGTCCATGCGTTCGCCGCCGGCCCGGATGACCTCGCCGCGTTCCAGCGCGGGGATCTCGTAGGTGCGGTCCAGGGAGGGGTTGGGGGTGACGGTGAGGATCATGGCCGTACCGCCGGTGCCGTCCGTCGCGTTCGCGCTGTCCGTGGTGCTCATGCTCGTACTACTTCCGTGCCGCCGCGCTCGATGCCGGCGGCGTCCTCGGGGCTCAGCCCGCTGTCGGTGATCAGCAGGTCCACGTCGCCCATGTCGCCGAAGCGGGCGAAGTGTTCCTGGCCGTGCTTGGCGGAGTCGGCGAGCAGGACCACCCGGCGGGCCGCGGCGACGGCCGCCCGCTTGACCGCGGCCTCGGCGAGGTCGGGGGTGGTCAGGCCCTGGTCGGCGGAGAAGCCGTTGGCGGCGACGAACAGGACGTCCGCGCGGATCTCGCCGTACGCGCGCAGCGCCCAGGCGTCCACGGCGGCGCGCGTACGGTGCCGTACGCGCCCTCCGACCAGGTGGAGCTGGATGCCCGGGTGGTCGGCGAGCCGGGCCGCGATCGGCAGGCTGTGCGTGACGACCGTGAGGGACGCCTCCAGCGGGATGGCCGCGGCCAGGCGGGCGACCGTCGAACCGGCGTCGAGGATCAGGGTGCCCTCGGCCGGCAGTTCCGGGACGGCGGCCTTCGCGATGCGGTCCTTCTCGTCGGCCGAGGTGGACTCGCGTTCGGCGAGGTCCGGTTCGAAGTCGAGGCGGCCGGCCGGGATCGCGCCGCCGTGCACCCGGCGGAGCAGGCCGGCGCGGTCCAGGGCCTTCAGGTCGCGGCGGATCGTCTCCGCGGTGACCTGGAACTCCTCGGCGAGCGACACGACGTCCACCCGGCCGCCGTCACGGGCGAGCCGGAGGATCTCCTGCTGTCGCTCCGGTGCGTACATGCCCTGCGCCTCCACTCGACTGTACGTCCGGTGCACGTCCGGCTCGTGTCCGACCACTTCTGACTGATGCCCGAACGTGTGGTTTCGCTGGGAGGCTACGCCCGGATTTCCGGAAAGTAAACAGGTTCGGGCTTCAACCGGACATGTTCGGACTCTGCGGCCTCGCGCCGCCTCGCCGCGCCCCGCACAGGCGCACGCGAAAGGGCCCGGCACCCGAAGGTGCCGGACCCTCTCCGGACCCGCCCAGCGGCGCACCCGGGAAACCGCGGGCTCAGGAACCGGCCTTGGTCTCAGGGGACGGCGGCGGGCTCGGGGGACGAGCGCGGGCTCAGGGGACGAGCGCGGGCTCAGGGAACGAGCGCGGGCTCAGGGGACGAGCGCGGGTTCGGCCGCCGCCTGCGCCGGCAGCGGCGCGGTCGCGTCGCCGCCCTCCAGGTGCTGCGCCGGGCGCTTCGGCAGCGCGGACATCAGCAGGAAGATCACGGCCATGATCGCGGCCACCCAGAGCAGCGCGTGCTGGAAGGCGTGCACGAAGGCCGGGCCGACCCGCTCCGAGGTCAGGCGGTCGTCGACGACACCGAAGAAGACCACCGAGACCAGGCCGAGGCCGAGCGCGTTGCCCATCTGCTGCACGGTGTTGATCAGGCCGGACGCGGAACCGGCGTGCTCGCGCGGCACCTCCGACAGCACCGCGTCGGTCAGCGGCGCGACGATCAGGCCCATGCCCAGGCCCATCACGACCAGCGGCAGCGCCATCTGCCAGGAGGCGAGGGCGAGGCCGTAGCGGTGCGACTCCCCGACGTAGATCAGGACGCCGAGCCCCATCACCAGCGCGCCCGCCTGGAGCACCTTGCGGCCGAAGCGCGGCACCAGCTTCTGCACGGACAGGCCGGCCGCAACGGAGACGGCGATCGAGAACGGCACCCCGGTCAGCCCGGCGTGCAGCGGCGTCCAGCCGAGCCCGACCTGCATGTAGAGGGTCCAGACCAGGAAGAAGATGCCGAGCGCGACACCGAAGACGGTCTGCACGGCGATGCCCGCCGCGAAGCTCTTCACCTTGAACAGGGAGGGTTCGATGAGCGGGGAGCCGTCCCGCGCGGCCTTGCGGCGTTCGTACGCCACCAGCACGCCGAAGACGACCAGCGCCCCGGCCATCGACGCGTACCCCCACAGCGGCCAGCCCAGCTCACGGCCGCGGGTCAGCGGGTAGAGCAGCATCAGCAGTCCGAGGGTCACCAGGGCGACGCCGACGAGGTCGAGCTTCAGGGCATGCGGGGCCCTGGATTCGCTGATGTAACGGCGGCCGAGGAGAAGCGCGCCGATGCCGACCGGGAGGTTGATGAGGAAGATCGGGCGCCATTCGAGGCCGAGGACGTTCCACTCCGTCAGCAGGGCGCCGAGCAGCGGGCCGGAGACCGCGCCCAGGCCCACGATCGCGCCGAACAGGCCGAAGACCTTGCCGCGCTCGTGCGCCGGGAAGGTGGCGTGCACGATCGACAGGACCTGCGGGACCATCAGCGCGGCCATGGCGCCTTGCAGGACGCGGGCGGCGACCAGCATCTCCGGGTTGGCGGCGAAACCGCACAGCGCGGAGGCGACGGTGAACCCGGCGACTCCGACGAGGAAGATCCGTTTACGGCCGTGAATGTCACCGAGGCGGCCGCCGGTGATCAGCCCCGCCGCGAAGGCGAGCGCGTAGCCGGCCGTGATCCACTGGATCTGGCTGAAGGAGGCGTGCGCGGTCCGCTGGATGGACGGGATGGCGATGTTGACGATCGTCACGTCGACGAGGTCCATGAAGGCGGCGGTCATCACGATGGCCAGGGCCAGCCAGCGGTGCGGTGCGCCGGGGGCGGCCGCCGTGCCGGGTGCGGCCGGGGGCGTGATCGGTGTGGTGTGGTCCGTGCCGGTCCGCTGTGGCCGGTCGCGCAGTTCTCCGCGCCCCTTCAGGGTGCCGTCGTCGACGTCGGTGGAAGTCATGACCTCAACCTATGAGCCCACTAGGACAGATCACGTCCTAGTTCTCCGGCATCCTCGGACGCATGACGACGGACACTCCGGCACGACTGCTCCAGCTGCTGTCCCTGCTCCAGACGCCCCGCGAGTGGCCCGGCGGCGAGCTGGCCGACCGGCTCCGGGTCTCCCGGCGCACCGTGCGACGCGACATCGACCGGCTGCGGGAGCTGGGATATCCGGTGGAGGCCAGCAAGGGAGCCGACGGCGGGTACCGGCTGGTCGCGGGGAAGGCGATGCCGCCGCTGCTCCTGGACGACGAGGAGGCGGTGGCCATCGCGGTCGGGCTGCGGGCAGGCGCGGGACACGCGTTGGAGGGCGTGGACGAGGCCTCGGTGCGGGCGCTGGCCAAGCTGGAGCAGGTGCTCCCGGCCCGGCTGCGGCACCGGGTGGCCACGCTGCAGGCCGCGACCACGCCGCTGGTCAGCGGGGACGGGGCGAGCATCGCGCCCGAGACGCTGACCGTGATGGCGTCGGCGGTGGCGGGACAGGAGCGGCTGCGGTTCGCCTACCGCGCGGCGGACGGCAGCGAGACCCGCCGGCAGGCCGAGCCGTACCGCCTGGTGTCGACGGGACGGCGGTGGTACCTGGTGGCGTACGACCTCGATCGCGACGACTGGCGCACGTTCCGGGTCGACCGGGTGAGCGAGCCGTTGGCGACCGGGGCGCGGTTCGCTCCGCGGGAACTGCCCACGGGGAGCGCGGCGGAGTTCCTGCGCCGGTCGATCCAACGGCACCAGCAGACCTACGCGTTCACGATCGCGTTCGCCGGGACGGTGACGGAGGTGGCGGCGCGGGTGCCGTCGTGGGTGGGGACGCCGGTGGACGAAGGGGACGGGTGGTGCGTGGTGCGGGGGACCACCGGGGACCCGATGGAGTGGCTCGCGGTGCGGCTGGTGATGGCGGGCGGTGAGTTCGCGATCCGGGAGCCCGCGGAACTCGCCGCATGCGTGCGGGAGTTGGGAGCGCGGCTGACGCGGGCCGGCGAAGGCGCGTGAACGGACGGCCCACGTCCGCGCCCGGCTCCCGGCTCCCGGCTCCCGGCTCCCGGCTCCCGGCAACGGCGCCAGGTCCCGGGCGGCCGCGTCTAGGCCCGTTCCCCCCAGGCGAATCCGCGCAGGTCCGCCAGGTTGCGCAGCGCGAGCGCCGCCGGCCCTTCGGCCTGCGAGGGGGATGCGGTGCCCGCGGCCCAGGACTCCACCGCCACCCGTACCGCCGCGCCGGCCACCGCCGCGGCGAACCGGAGGTGCGGGGCGGGGGCAACGTTGTCGGAGCCGATGCGTTCCGCCAGGATCGCGGCCAGGACGTCCTCCGAGGACTGGCAGACCTCGGCCCACACCTTGCGCAGGGCGGGGCTGGTGTCCGCGAGGTGGATGAGGGTGCGCACCCACTCCCAGGACGCCGCCGAGACGCCTTCGCCGGGCGTCAGGGTGTGGCGGACGGCGTGTTCGAGGGCCTCGGGGACGGAGAGGGCCGCGGGGGCCGCCCGTACGGCCTCGGCCCAGCGTTGCGCGCCGGCCGCGTAGAGCGGGGCGACCGCCTCTTCCTTCGTGGCGAAGTAGCGGTAGAACGTGCGGGGGGCGATGCCGGCGGCGTGCGCGATGTCCTCGGCGCGGGTGGCCCGCAGGCCCTGCCGCACGAAAAGGCCCGCGGCCGCCCGGGCGATCTCCATCCGCGTCTCCGCCTTGCGCCGTTCGGTCAAGGACGCGCCGGAAGGGTCCCGCCGAGGGGTGTTGCCGGTGGTGCTGGGGGTGCTGGGGGTGCTGGGGGTGCTGGGGGTGCTGGGGGTGCTGGGGGTGCTGGGGGTGCTCACGTCGGCAGGCTATGCCGCTGTGGCAGAATCTGCCATCCGGTGGTTCACCCCGTGGTTCAGGTACGGGGTGAGCCACCGCTTCAGCATGCCGGGCAGGTCACGGCACCGGCAAACGCGGACGGTCAGGCCCCCTGCGCGGCGAACCGGCAGGACAGGACCGAGACGGCATCGCGGAACCGCCGGACGGCGGAAGCGGATGCCACCGGATGCGGCGGATGGGCCCGTCGGCGGAAGCACACGCACCGGACTCGGCCCGAGCCCCCCTCCAACCGAAGCGCACGCACCGGATGCGGTGGATGGGCCCGTCGGCGGAAGCGCGCACAAAAGGAACCGGGCTCCGGCACCCGGGGGGGGGTTGGGCGCCGGAGCCCGGCTCTGCGGAAGTCCCGGCGCCGGGGGGGATGGCGCCTCGGGACATGGCTCACTGGGGTTCGTCGTCGTACGTCGTCGTCGGTGGCCGGACGGGTCGTCACCCGGTGCCGGCCAGGCACTCGTCCGCCGGAGCGGAGCGACCTCGCCCGGCCGGAGTCTCGAATCCCCGGCCCGGGATGGTTGTTCCCTACACGCGAGGCCTTGAAGCGGCGGTACCGCGCCATGTATGCGCCGTCTTTCGCCACCCGGCGCACGCGCTTGGCGCGATCAGAACCACGCGCGCCCCTCGGAGCTCCCGCCGACGCGGGAGCCCCCACCGCACGGGCACCGCCCGCAACTGCCTCACGCCGCCGGTTCGAAGCCCGTGCTACGCGCCAGCTTCTTCAGCTCCAGCAGCGCGTGCTTCTCGATCTGGCGGATGCGCTCACGGGTCAGCCCGTGCTCCTTGCCGACCTCGGTCAGCGTGCGCTCGCGGCCGTCCTCGATGCCGTACCGCATCTTGATGATGGAGGCCGTGCGCTGGTCCAGGCGGCCGATCAGGTCGTCCAGTTCCTCGCTGCGCAGCAGGGTCATGACGGACTGCTCGGGGCTGACCGCCGACGTGTCCTCCAGGAGGTCGCCGAACTGGGTCTCGCCCTCGTCGTCCACCGGCATGTTCAGGGACACCGGGTCGCGGGCCCAGTCCAGGACGTCGACGACGCGCTCGGCGTTGGAGCCGAGCTCGGCCGCGATCTCGGCGGGCTCCGGGTCACGGCCGTGCTCCCGGTTGAACTCCCGCTGGACACGACGGATCCGGCCCAGCTCCTCCACGAGGTGGACGGGGAGCCGGATGGTCCGGGACTGGTCGGCTATGGACCGGGTGATCGCCTGACGGATCCACCACGTGGCGTACGTCGAGAACTTGAAGCCCTTGCGGTAGTCGAACTTCTCGACGGCGCGCACCAGACCCGCGTTGCCCTCCTGGATCAGGTCGAGGAGGGGCAGGCCGCTCCTCGGGTACCGGCGGGCGACGGCCACGACCAGGCGGAGGTTGGAGCGGATGAAGACGTCCTTCGCCCGCTCGCCGGCGACGAAGAGCGCCTCCAGCTCCTCACGGCTGGCGTCGGACGCGGACTCCTCCTCGCCGTCGAGGACCTGCCGCGCGAACACACCCGCCTCAATGGTCTGGGACAGCTCGACTTCCTTGGCGGCGTCGAGGAGCGGCGTGCGCGCGATCTCGTCGAGATACATGCCGACCAGATCGCGGTCGGCGATCTCGCCGCCATGGACGCGGCGAACACTGCTTGCCGAGTCGGCCGTCTCGCCGGTGGCGGACTGACGACGGGCGACGGCACGGGTTGCCATGCGGTGCTCCCTTGCGATGGTGGGCGGGCGGGGTGGTCCTATCCGGTTTTCTCGGTCTTCCGGTGGATGCTCGGCACTCGGCCTGCTGCCCCGTGCGGCCCTTTCCGGAACCCCCGGTGTGCTGATCGGGTGCCCGGCATCCGAAGGAAACAACGACTGGAATCCGGACAGAATTCCCATGCCGTCCCCCCATTTTTCTGATCATGCAGTACCCTGTCCGACCGACCGAGGGGGCATGATGTCGCCGGAACGTACAGGGGTGCAGGTCAGACCGGGAGTCGAGGCGGACCTCGGCGCCCTCACGGATCTCTACAACCACTACGTTCGTGAGACGTCCATCACATTCGACACGGTGGTCTTCACGCCGGAAGAGCGTCGTGCGTGGTTGCTCTCCCACCCGGAAGACGGCCCGTACCGCCTGATGGTTGCCACGCCGGCGGACTCACAGCGGATTCTCGGGTACGCCACGTCCAGCCCCCACCGCGCGAAACCCGCCTACCGGACCTCGGTGGAGACCACGGTCTACGTCGCTCCGGACGCCGTCGGCCGCGGGGTCGGGACGCTCCTGTACGAGGCCCTCTTCGCGGCGCTCGACGGCCAGGACCTGCATCGCGCCTACGCGGGCATCGCCCAGCCGAACGAGGCGTCCACCCGGCTGCACGCACGCTTCGGCTTCCGGCACGTCGGCACTTACCACGAGGTGGGCCGCAAGTTCGGCCGCTACTGGGACGTGGCCTGGTACGAGCGCCCGCTCTAGCGGACGGCCCGCCCAGGCCACCGGGGCCCGCCCCGGCCGGGGGCCGGACTCAGCCGAACTGGACGGACCGCTTGGCCATGCCCATCCAGAACCCGTCGATCGTCGACTTCTGCGCGTCCAGTTCGCCGCCCGCCTCCGCCGCGCCCATGGTCACGAAGAGCGGGGCGAAGTGCTCGGTGCGCGGGTGGGCGTAGCGGCCCGCCGGCGCCTTGTCGAGGAAGTCCAGCAGCGCGTCCCAGTCGCGGTTCTCCAGCGCCCGGTGCCCCCAGTCGTCGAACTCGGAGGACCACGACGGCACTCCGGCCCCGGTGTGGCGCAGGGCGGCGAGGTTGTGGGTGAAGAAGCCGGAGCCGACGATCAGCACGCCCTCGTCGCGCAGCGGGGCGAGCCGGCGGCCGATCTCCATCAGGCGGACCGGGTCGAGGGTGGGCATCGAGATCTGGAGGACCGGGATGTCCGCGGCCGGGAACATCTCCACCAGGGGCACGTAGGCGCCGTGGTCGAGTCCGCGGTCGGGGATGTCCTGCACGGGGGTGCCGGGGGCGCGCAGCAGCTTGCGCACGGACTCGGCGAGCTCCGGCGCGCCGGGGGCGGCGTACTGCACCTGGTAGTAGTGCTCGGGGAAGCCCCAGAAGTCGTAGACGAGGGGCACGGTCCGCACGGCGCCGAGGGCGAGCGGGGCCTCCTCCCAGTGCGCGGAGACCATCAGGATCGCCTTGGGGCGGGGCAGGCCGGCGCTCCAGGCGGCCAGTTCGCCGGGCCAGACCGGGTCGTCGGCGAGCGGCGGCGCGCCGTGACTCAGGTAGAGGGCGGGCATGCGCTCCCCGGAAGCGGCGGACCGTTCCTGTGCGACGGCGGTCATGACGACGGCTCCCTCCACGGACGGGAACCTTCCGCGGCTCCCATGCTTTAACTCTCAAGCTTTCATGGAGCAGGATACGCCGCACTTGTTTAACTTTCAAGGAGAGGCCTCGTAGAGTGGGCCGCATGAATACGGCATCCACGTCCGCGCCCGCCGCCGCAGACCGCTGGCTCAGCGACGAAGAACAGCGCGTCTGGCGCTCGTACCTGCACGCCTCGACCCTGCTGGAGGACCACCTGGACCGTCAGCTCCAGCGCGACGCCGGGATGCCGCACATCTACTACGGCCTGCTGGTCGGGCTCGCCGAGGCGCCCGGACGGCGGCTGCGGATGACCGAGCTGGCCCGGGGGGCGAAGATCACCAGGTCCCGGCTCTCGCACGCCGTCGCGCGCCTGGAGAAGAGCGGCTGGGTGCGCCGGGAGGACTGTCCCGACGACAAGCGGGGCCAGTTCGCCGTCCTGACCGACGAGGGCTCCGCGGTGCTGCGGCGCACCGCGCCCGGCCACGTGGCCGCCGTACGGCAGGCGCTCTTCGAGCGGCTCACCCCCGAACAGCAGCAGGCCCTCGGCGAGATCATGGAGATCGTCGCCGAGGGCCTGCAGCCCGACGAAGCGGGCGCTGACCTGCCCTGGCTCCGCTGAGGAGCCCGGGGCAGGCCCGCGTGCGGGTACCCGGTGTGCCGGTGCGGGCCGCTCAGCGGCTCAGTGGGCGACCACCGGAATCGGCAGCTCGTCCTCAGCGCCCTCGCCCGAGGCCACCGGGGTGGCGCTCGGCGCACCGGCGTTGACGAAGGCGACCACGATGACCGCGGCCAGCACCAGCATGCCGACGGCGAACCAGATGGCGTTGGTGTAGCCGTGCACCGCGCCCTCCATCTGGACCAGCTGCTGCTGCGACTTGGAGGTCGCGGTCGCGATGTGGTCCTTGATGTACGCCGTCGTCGCCGAGGCGGCGATGGTGTTCAGCAGCGCGGTGCCGATCGCGCCGCCCACCTGCTGCGAGGTGTTGACCATCGCGGAGGCGACACCGGCGTCGCGGGGCTCGACGCCGAGCGTGGCCAGGGACATGGCCGGCATGAACGCCGTACCCATGCCGAGACCGAGCAGCAGCATCGCCGGCAGGACCGTCGAGGCGTACGACGAGCCGATCTCCAGGCGGGTCATCAGCAGCATGCCGACGGAGGCGACCAGGAAGCCGGGGCCCATCAGCGCCCGGGCCGGGACCCGGGTCATCAGACGGGCACCGATCTGGGTGGAGCCGACCATCATGCCCGCGATCATCGGCAGGAAGGCGAAGCCGGTCTTGATCGGCGAGAAGCCCTGGATGACCTGGAGGTAGTAGGTCAGGAAGAGGAAGGTGCCGAACATCGCGATGATCGCGATGCCGAGGGAGAGGTAGACGCCGCCGCGGTTGCGGTCGGTGACCACGCGAAGCGGCAGGAGCGGCGCCTTGACGCGCATCTCGGTGACCACGAACGCGATCAGCAGCACCCCAGAGGCGACGAACAGGCCGATGGTGCTGACGTCGCTCCAGCCCTCGGACTCGGCGCGGGTGAAGCCGTACACCAGGGAGACCAGGCCGAGGGTGGACAGCAGCACGCCCGGGATGTCGAGCGGGTTGCGGTTGCGGCCGCCCTCCGGCTCACGGATGACGAAGTACGCGCCGAGCGCGGCGACGGCGGCGAACGGGATGTTCACGAAGAACGTCCAGCGCCAGTCCAGGTACTCGGTGAGCACACCGCCGAGGATGAAGCCGACGGCGCCGCCGCCACCGGCGATCGCGCCGTAGATGCCGAACGCCTTGGCGCGCTCCTTGGCGTCCGTGAACATCACGGCGAGCAGGGAGAGCGCAGCCGGGGCGAGCAGGGCGCCGAAGACGCCCTGGAGGGCACGCGCGCCGAACATCATCGCGCCGCTGGTCGCCGCGCCGCCGAGGGCGGAGGCGGCCGCGAAGCCGATCAGGCCTATGACGAAGGCCCGCTTGCGGCCCCACAGGTCGGCGATCCGGCCGCCGAACAGGAGCAGACCGCCGAAGGCGAGGGCGTAGGCCGTGACGACCCACTGCCGGTTGCCGTCGGAGATGCCCAGGTCGGTCTGGGCGGAGGGCAGGGCGATGTTCACGATGGTGGCGTCGAGGACGACCATCAGCTGGGCGAGCGCGATGAAGACGAGCGCTTTCCAGCGGTTGGCGTCACCGGACTGTGCCGGTGCGCCAGGAGCCTTGGCGGCTGTTTCAGACATGGGGGTACCCACTTCGTGACTTCGTGAATGTGTGACGGAAAGTCAGTGCTCCGTCACGGACGTTCGGCGTTCATGACGGCAGGCGTTCATGAACGGACGGCGCCCATGAACGGAAGACGTTCGTGACGGAAGACGTTCGTGACGGAAGGCGTTCGTGGCGGAAAAAGGGATCGGTGAAGCGCAGACGGTGGTCGGTGCGGTACGAGGGGCGCGCTCGATGAAGGACCGGCGCTCGGCCCGAAACTGTTCGCCCCCCCGGGACGGTGCGGTCGCTCTCGGTCGTTCAGGCCTGGCGAAGGTCCTCCATGGTCACGGCCGTACCCGGCAGGGCGGAGCGGGCCGGGGCCCGCAGTCCGTCCAGGAACAGCTGCAGATGACGGTGGACGAAGCGGTCACCGACCAGGCAGTCGGTGCCGAAGGGAGGCCGGCTGAGCTGAGCCACGGCGATCATCACGTCGCCGACCCCCACGTCCGGCCGGAGCTGCCCGGCCGCCTTGGCGCGGTCCATGAGCCGCCCGATGAGCTGCTCGCACCGCCGGCGCGCCGACTCCAGGTCCGGATGGTTCTTGTCGAAGGTGCTGGAGACCATCGGGCACAGCGCGCTGACCCGCTCGTCGGCGGAAGCGTGCACGAACCTCTCCAGCGCCTCGTAGGCGTCCCCGGTCTCCGCGAGCGCGAGCTCGGCCGCCTCCGACGTCCGGTCCATCACGGAGCAGACGACCTCGCGGACGAGCGCGTCGCGGTCGGGGAAGTTGCGGTACACCGTGGCGTTGCCGACGCCGGCCCGGCGGGCGATCTCGTCGAGCGGCACGTCGGGGCCGTACTCGGTGAACATCTCGCGGGCGGCGATGACGATCCGCTCCCGGTTGCGCAGAGCGTCGGCGCGGGGCCTGGGCGCCTTGCGCACGGTGGGGGTGGCGGTCGCGGTCTGCACGGCGCACTCCTGGTCTGGTCGGTCTGGGTGGGACTCGGTACTTCCACGATCCGGGGATCCGCTCCCCGTTTCGCGCGGACACAGGTCTAAACGGGGAGCCGGTCCCCGGTTATTTCCCCACCCGCCCCCCATCCCATGTGACCTGCATCACATGCCGTGATCCGGGGTGTCCCACGATCGGCCTCTCCAACGCGCGCCTCCCGCCCCGCGGACACAGGGTGATCGAAAGGGTGCAGTCCGAAACCGGCGGCTGCCGTGGCGCGAAAGGTCCATGCATGCAGCCGCAGCCCAGCCGCCGCCCGATACCCGCGCACGGCGACACCCCGCGCGCCCCGCACCCCCCGCGCTCCCCTCGGGCACACCGCTCCCCGTGCACGTCACGCGCCCCGCGCACGCCCTCCACCCGCGCGATACGCAACCGCCGTGCGGCCTCCCTGGCCGCCGTGACCGTGCTGATCCTCGCGGTCGGCACCTCGGCGGGCTCCGGACACCTCACGGCGGCACCCTCCCCGGCCGGCGCCGGCCCGATAGCGCTGGCCCGCTCCTCGGTCTACGGCCCCTGCCTGATCAGCGGCGGCCGGGAGATCCAGATGACCGAGGGCATACCCACCCCGGGCGGCTACTCCCGCTCCACCGGCACCGTGCACGCCCTGACCCTGATGGTCGACTTCTCCGACGCGCCCGGCCAGGGCGACGCGCTCGACCGGTACCACGAGTTCTTCCCGCAGACCCAGGACTGGTTCCGCACCGCCTCCTACGGCAAGCTCGACTACCGGCCCGCGGCCCCCGTCGACCACTGGCTGCGGATGCCGAAGCCCTTCGCCGACTACGGCATAGAACGCGGCGCCCCCTTCGACCCCGGCTACCGGCAGCTCGTCCAGGACATCGTGGCCGCCGCCGACCCCGAGGTGGACTTCCGGTCGTACGACCTCCTGAACGTGCTGATCACCCCGAACGCGGGGCCCTCCGCCCTGGACACCGTGCTGTCGGTGACCTTCGCCGGCAACTCCGACGCCCCGGTCGCCGACGGCGTCCCGGTCGCCAACGCCTCGTTCGTCTACTCCCGCCAGGACGACGGCTCCGGCTCCTACCAGCAGACCGGCTACCGGGTCCTGCCGCACGAGAACGGCCACGTCTTCGGCCTGCCCGACCTCTACACCCAGGAGGGCGGCGGCGCGGTCGGGCACTGGGACATCATGAGCGAGGACTGGGGCGCCGACAACGACCTGCTCGCCTGGCACAAGTGGAAGCTCGGCTGGCTCGACCCCGACCAGGTCAGCTGCGCGTCCGGCCACGGCACCACCGACTACACGCTCACCCCGCTCGCCCGGGCCGGCGGCCGCAAACTGATCTTCGTCCCCGTCGACGGGCGCACCGGCTACGCCCTGGAGGACCGCACCAAGGGCGGCAACGACCAGGACGTCTGCCACCCCGGCGTCCTCATCTACAAGGTCGACGCGAACATCGACACCGGCCGCGGCCCGATCAAGGTGTACGACTCCCACCGCGACAGCGGCGGCTGCACCCGCAGCCCCAACGTCCAGGCGGAACTCTCCGACGCCCCGTTCGGCCCCGGCGAGACCTTCAAGGACCCCAAGCACGGGATCGAGGTACGGGTGTCGGAGGTGGACCCGGAGGGGGACTACCGGGTCCAGGTGACGCGCGGCTGACCGGCCCCGGCCTGGGTCTACCGGGGGGGCGTGCCCCGACCGCCGTACCGCAGCCCACGGAAGCGGCCGCACGGGAAGCGGCCGTACCGGAAGCCGCCGTACCGGAGGCCGCCGTACCGGAGGCCGCCGTACCGGAGAGTCGATGACCACCCCCGTGTCCCGGGGTGTGGCCGCGCTGACCGAGGCGGGCGGCACGCCGAGCGCGAGCGCGCGGGAACGGCGCACGGGGCTCGACCGTTCCACCGTCGACCGGATCAGCGCGACCCTCGCCCGCGCGGGATACGTCCGCCAGGACGGCCGGGACACGGTCGTGACCCCGCGCGCGATGCAACTCGGCAACGCCTACCTGGCCGCCCCCCCCCCGCCTGCCCGCCCTGCTCGACACGCACGCCGACGCCCTCGCCGACGAGCTGGACGAGTCCGTCTCCCTCGCCGTCGGCGACCGGGACGGCATCCGCTTCGCCCACCAGGCGACCCGACGCCGCGCGATGTCCGTCAGCTTCCGCATCGACGCCCTGCTGCCGGCCGAACGCACCGCCCGCGGACCGCTGTTCGCCGCGGAGTGGACGGAACCGGAGCGGGCGGCATGGCGGGCCCGGCACGCGGCGGACCCGGCCGACGCGGGTTTCCCGGCCGTACCTCCCCGCGTGATCACGTACGAACAGCTGGGCCTGGTGACCGCACGGGGCCGCACCTTCTCCCTCACCCCCCGGGTGCCGGCCCTCGGCTGTCCACCGCTGTCCCGCACCACCTCGCCCGCCTGGCCGCCCCGCACCTGCGCGCCCTCACGGACCGCCAGCACGAGCCGGCGGCCCTCGCGGTACGGGTGCCAGGGACGGACCCGGCGGAGATCCAGTACATCGCGGCGGCGACCGCGAGCCGTGTCCTGACCGTGGACATCACCGTCGGCACCCGCCTCCAGGCGGCCCGCACGTCCCTGGGCCGGACCCTCCTCGCCCCCGACGACCCGCCCGGCTACGCCCTCGCCGACGAGGAACTGGAATCGGTCCTGCGCTCGATCGCCGTGCCGGTACGGGACCGGACGGGCCACCCGCTCGCCGCCCTGAACGTCGCGACGCACGCGGCCCGCCGCACTCTGGCGGAGCGCGTCACCGACGTCCTCCCCCACCTGCGCGCCACCGCGGACCACCTCCAGACCGACCTGCGCACGGCCTCCCGCTTCACCCGAATCCCCCTCACCTGACCCGACGCCCCGAACAGCCAACCCCCCCACGGACGCGCATCCGCTACCCTGTCTCTGGTCGGGCACCGTCACACCGCGGACCGCCCGCCCCGCCTTCGTAGCTCAGGGGATAGAGCACCGCTCTCCTAAAGCGGGTGTCGCAGGTTCGAATCCTGCCGGGGGCACAACAAAATGCTAGATAATTGGACATAGCACCCGTCGGCGAGGATCGCGGAGGGGTGCTTTTGTCCTAGATGGGAACCCCATGGGAACGGCACGATGAGTAACGAGAAGTAACCCTTCGTCGATTACCTCATGGTTGCTTTTTGTAGCTTCATCACGCTGTGGGGGAGATTGCCAGCCCCTGCGAACTACTCTCTGGGCGATGCCGAGCGGGGCGGAAACACCTGGCTCGCGCATCTCCGCCGGCGAAAGCTGCGCTCACCGCTAAGGGGATCCGGCTGTTCTCCGCCTGTCGCCCACGTGGCGAAAGGTGGTGCAGGGCTTCGGCCGGACGATCGTCCCGGCACGCGATCGTTGAGGCCGCCCGGGCGCACCGTCCCTTCCCTCCCACACCCTTGCCAGCGCAGCGGGCCCGTGGGCAGTCCCGGCCCACGCCGAGTGGTCGGGACGGCGGGGCAGGCGCTACGTGGCTTGCGGGCAGCGCGGTTCTTCGCGACGTACGCAATGCGTGATCCGAAGCAGCCCGCAATCGGCGCGGGGCGATTAACCCCGGATCATTGCCGGATGCCCAGTGTGTCCCGTGCGCGTGACGCCTCGCGCGTGCGCACGGACCGCCCCTCGTATGGCAAAGATTGTGTAGTGCAGCAACGCCCGGTTTCCCTCGCCGATGACGGATACCCGCTTGACTAGCTGGCGTTTCTCGCGAATTACGGAGGCGCGGCAGCATGCAGCGAGTAAAGAAACCCTATTGATTTGAGCTTCGCCTGAGAATGGAGCAATTCATTCCGGTTCACGGCTACGGATTTCGTTGAGTCCCCCGCGGGGCCGTGGCTAGTATGAGTGCACTCCCGGTTGATCAAGGCTTTCGCGAGGCCCCTGATTAACGGCGGAGTGGAGTACGTACTCGTCTGCGAATCGATTCTGTACAGGTACAGAATGTCCGGTCCCCGAGCTTTGCTCGGCGGGTCCGGCATTGGACATCCGCGAACTGCCATGGGGGCGCGGCCTCACGCCGCATGCCGCCGACGGCATTCAGTACTCGAAAGGAATCCATCATGAACGGCAAACGTGCCGTTTCCGCTGCGGTGATCGCGGCTCTTGCCGCGGGCGGTACTGCGGCGCTCACCGCCTCGAGTGCGTCGGCCGCCTCGCTGCCGCACCAGAAGGCCGCGGCCCAGCACTCGGTCGCCACCGCTCAGGTCATAGGCAAGGGCGTGCAGCCGCAGTTCTTGCACGCGATCGCCCAGAGCGTGGCCGCGGCGACCGTCGTGAAGACCGCCGAGTACACCGTGAAGGTGACGACCAAGCTGAAGTCGTCAAGCGACTCCTCGTCCTCGAGCGAGTCCTCGTCGTCCTCCAGCGGCGGTCCCGCCATCAGCGACAAGACACTGCACGGTGTGATCCCGGGCGACACCGCCTACGACGTCAAGTGAGCGACGGCGTCGACGGTTCCAAGGCTTCGCGTGACGTGCGGAGCCGTGCGATCCCATGGCGTCGGACGACCACCGACGCCGCGTGACCTGCAGCGCCGGCTGACCTCCGGCGCAGGGGGAGGCGCCACGATATCGCCTGACCAGCGGTAGGACGTGGCGTGCGGCATCGATCGACCGTCGATGCCGAGTGACGTGAGCCACCACCTGAGCGGTGGTGCGAAGTGACTTGCGGTGTCGTGCCCTCACCGATGCCGATCAACCCCCCGTGCCGGGGCGGGGTGCCCCGCCCCGGCACGCAGTCTCACGCATATCCACCACCCTCATTGACTTCGATCAACCTGGATGTGGACAGCGATGAGAGTTCTCCCGCGCTCACGCGCCGCAGAGGACGCACCCCGGACGGCGAGCGGGGCGCTTTCCGTGAACGTACGGATCAGTGCGTTGACAGCGCTCGCGGCCGTGACCGTTTACTGCTTGTGCTGCCTGGTGTACAACGCGCCCGGTTCCCCCGCGAAGGACCGTATCAAGGGACCCGTCACGGCCTTCATGGAACCGTACTTCTGGCAGGACTGGCAGCTCTTTGGCCCCACTCCCGGCAGCAGTGACGACCTCATATACCTACGGACCCGGATGAAGCTCTCCGGCTCCGGCCAGGTCGTCGAGTCGAGCCCTGTCGAAATCGAGCAGGCCATTGACAGGTCGCCGCACGATTTCCCGGTGAACCCGACGAAGCTTCCCGGCGTACTCCTCGCGTTCGATGCGGCGGCCAATCGGTACGCAGGCATCGCCATCAAATTCAAGAAGCTCCCGCCGGCTAGACGCGACGCCGCACGAAAAATACTTGACAAGCAATTCGCACCCGACTTCGAAGAGATGCGGCGCTTCTTCTCCGCGCAGGCGAAGACACTGTATCCGAACGCTCAGATCATCTCTGTGCAGGCCACCTTCATGAACCGGCCCATCATTCCGTTCTCGGAGCGATACGAAGTACCCAGGCCCAAAGAGCACCAGCAGGGAATTCTGGCGACATCGTGGATGGACTTCGTTCCGGGAGTTGCGCGGTGAACGGCACGACTGCCCTGCTGGGCAAGGGATGGCGGGCCGGCACGGAGCGGCTGGACGCCGTCATACTCCGCTTCGCCACCCGGAAGCACCGGCTGATCGGGACGGCCCTGCTACGCGTCGTCATCGGCTTCGCCACCATCCTGTACTGCCTGTCCGACTACTCGAAGCGGCGCTTCCTGTGGGGGCCCGAGTCCTACAATTCGATCTCCACAGCGAGGTCCGCGCTGCCACGCTGGGGCTTCTCGCTCTTTCTGTGGGGACATTCCACGGTCTGGTTCGAGATCGTCTTTCACGCCGTGATCCTGGTGTCCGCCGCATTCATGATCTTCGGCGGCCGCGTCCTCACCCTGGCGCAGGCCGTGCTGATGTGGTCGCTGCACAACAGGAATCAGGACGTGCTCGAAGGCGGCGACAACCTGGCCCAGATCCTCATCCTCTTCATGGTCTTCACCGTCTCCAACGCCTACTTCGCCGTCGGCGCGAAGCGGCGCAGAGCCAGGATGCGGGAGCTGGAGCAGCCGACGACGTCCACAGTGCTGCACAATCTGGCCGCCTTCCTGATCGTCTTCCAGACGGCCGTGCTGTACTTCGATGCCGGCTACTGGAAGATCACCGGCAAGGTGTGGCAGGACGGCGTGGCGATGTACTACATCAGCCGCATCACCGGCTTCCAGATGTCGGCGACGTACACGCACCTGATGAGCAACGCCTTCCTCACCACCGCCACCAGCTACTTCACGATCTTCATCGAGCTGGCGTTGCCCTTCGCGATCCTTTCCGCCCGTTCCTGGATCCGAAAGGCCAACACCCTGGCCCTGGAGGGCATGCACCTGGGCATCATGACGTGCATGGGTCTGGTGTGCTTCGGGCTGTTGATGATCGGTGCGGACTGCACGTGCCTGCGCGACGAGGACTACAGGTCGATCGCGCGGCGCTACCGGTCCGTCAAGGACCGCCTCGTCCAGCTCAGTAGGCCTTTGCTGCCAGCGCGAGGCATGACATCCGTGGCGATGGTGGCAGACAGGGACGGTGCGGCCGGTGCCTGAGACAGCGGGAACACCGGCGGAACCCCGCCGCACGGGACAGCCTGCGGCCGACCTGCTGTTCAGGTTCCTCACCGCCGAGCGCGCACAGCGGGAGGTGCTCGCCCCGCGGGTCGTGGCCGCCGTGGGAGGTGAGCGGCTCGACCAGATCCTGGACGGCACCCGCGAACGCGTCGGCGAGATCACCGGGGTACGGGACCATCCCGACGGGCTGGTGATCGAAGGCACCAGGGGGCGTGCCCTCGCCTTCGCCACCACACGCGACGGCCAGGTGCTCGACGGGCTGCTGATCGCCCCGGGCCCGTACCGCGTGCCACGGCTGCGCGTCCCGCACGGGGCGCGAGCCGCCCTGGTGTGGATCGTGTGGGTGCTGCTGCTCGCCGCGCGCATCGACGCGTGCTGGCAGGCCCCTTCCCGCATCGCCTGGTGCGGCCGTCTGCTCATCGTCGCGGTCGGCTACCTGCTCATGGAGGGCTGGCAGAGCCCGGCTCGGCTGCCGTGGTGGATACGCCGGTTCGTGGAGGCCGGCGCGCTGGTGGCCCTTGCCTCCGCGTGCCGGCTGCCCAGACTGCCCGCGTCGGGCGGCGGTGAGGCCGAACTGGTGGTGGGCGTGGCCCTGCTCGCCGGCTTCGGATGGTTCCTGCTCCGGGCACGCCGCCACCGCTGGGGGACCGCCGTGTCCCGGCCTCTCACCTTCCCCCTGCGGAACGGCAAGTGGTATGTCGCGCAGGGCGGCGGGGGCCGCCTGAACCATCACTCGTCCTTTCCCGAGCAGCGCGGCGCTCTGGACGTGATTCAGATCGGTCCGGGCGGTGCGCGCGCACGCGGCACCGGCCTGCGTGGGAAAAACGAGAGCTATCTCGTGTACGGGCAGAGCCTTTACGCCCCGTGTGACGGTACGGTCGTTTCCGCCGCCGGTCACCTCGACGACCAGGAACCCGGCACGATCCGATACCAGCCCCCCTACGGCAACCACGTGTTCATCGACACCGGCGCCGAGATCGTCAAGCTCGCTCACCTGCGCCGCGGCACCGTGGCGGTGAAGACGGGCGATCCTGTGCACGCCGGGCAGCTGCTCGGCGAGGTGGGCAACTCCGGCAACAGCACGGAGCCCCACCTGCACATCCACGCCGAACGCGACGGTCTCGGGCTCGATCTTCAGTTCACGGGCGTCACCAGCCCGCTGTGCCGGGGCCGGACCGTGCGCACGTAAGGCCTCAGCCTCCTTCATCACCACGGCGGGCAGCGTGTTTGAGCAGCCGCGCAGCCCTGCCGCCCTGCCCTGCCCAGCTCCGCGTGCCGTCCAGCGCCTCGTCCCGAAGGGACCCGTACTTGTCTTTCCTTGCCCGAATACGTCCTGGGCGTCGCCTGCGCCCTTACGTTGCTGCGGCGGCCTGTTCCGCACTCCTGGGCGCGGCTCCCCTCGCCACCGCCCACTCCGCCGACCACCGCCACCCCCTAGCCGGGTCCCGGCCGGCATACGCCACCGCGGCCGCCGACGCAGGGCCCATCGCCGGGGATCAGCATGTCAGCGCCCGCCTCTACCTCAACTCCCGTGACCCTCAGGGCCTCATCGACCTCCTGCGCGACATCAGCGATCCGCACAGCCCCCACTACCGGCACTACCTCACCCCGCAGGCATACCAGCGGCGCTTCGGCCCGACGGCCGCACAACTCGCCGGTGTCGCCGCGTGGTTGCACGCCTCCGGGCTCGCCGTCACCCAACGCACCACCCACTATGTGAAGATCACCGGCACTGCCGACGCCGTGCGGCGGGCCTTCGGCGCGAGCCTGCACCGCTACCGCACCGGCCGCGGCACGAGCCCGGCTCCCGCCGACGACCTCAGTGTGCCCGCCTCCCTGGCCACCACCCTGCTCGGCGTGTCCGGTCTCTCCACCCCCGGCGCTGCCCGGCCCCTGTCGACCCCCACCCCAACCCCTGCCCTCGGTGTCGCCGCCGACGGGGCGGTCTGCTCGGGCCACTTCGGGCAGAAACCCGCCACCGGATTCCCCCAGGCCTACGGCAAGACCCCCGCGTACGCGCCCTGCCCTTACACCCCCGCACAGCTCCGCCACGCCTACGGTGCTGGTACCGGCCGCGGCGCCACCGGGCGCGGCTCCACCATCGCCATCGTGGACGCCTACGGGTCCCCGGACATGCCCGCCGATGCCGACCGCTACGCGAAGATCACCGGCGACCACGCCTTCAGACCACACCAGTACCGCCAGCACGTCACCCCCGCCCACTGGCACGTCAGCGACGCGTGCGCGCCCCCCGGCACCTGGGCCGGCGAGCAGGCTCTCGACATCGACCTTGCCCACGGCCTCGCCCCCGACGCAGACATCCTCTACGTCGGCGCCGACTCCTGCCTCGACAACGACCTGATGGACGCTGAGTCGTACGTCATCGACGGCCGCCGGGCGGACGGTATCTCCAACTCGTGGGCAGAGATCATCCACTCCGAGCCCGGACACCTCACACCCGCCCTCATCGATGCGTGGGACCTGCTGTTCGAGCAGGCCGCAGCCGAAGGGATCGGCGTCTACTTCGCGGCCGGCGACTGCGGCGACTCCTCACCCGACGCGGCTCAGACCGGGGTCAACTGCGACCCCAAGACCACCCAGGCCCAGGCCGACTTCCCCAGCGGATCCCCGTGGGTCACCTCGGTGGGCGGCACCACCCTCGCCCTCGACCGCCACGGCGACTACGCGTGGGAGACCAGCATGGGCGACGAGCTGTCCATCCTCACCGACAACGGCACCGCCTGGGGACCTGTCCCCGGGGTCTTCACCTTCGGAGGCGGAGGGGGTGTGAGCGACTTCCCACAGCCCTGGTACCAGCACGACCGGGTCCCGGGGAGCACCGGACACCGCACCACCCCCGACGTGTCGCTGGAAGGCGACGGTGCGCTGCCCGTGCTGATCGGCCTCACCGACGCCGAAACCTTCCACCTCATCGGATTCGGCGGCACATCAGCGGCCACCCCTGCCTTCGCCGCCATCCAGGCCGACGCGCAGCAGGCCTGCGGGCACCGGCTCGGCTTCGCCAACCCGCTCCTGTACGCCCTCCCCCGCGCGCACCTCTTCCACGACATCACCGATCAGCCGGCCAAAGCCGGGACACCACCCTTGACCGTGGTACGCGACGAAGGCCCCGACACCGACACCTCCACCGGCGAACAGCGCTACCTTCTCTACACACTCGGCCACGACTTCGGCCTCCACGCCCGCCCCGGTTACGACGACGCCACGGGTCTCGGCTCTCCCACCCCCGGCTACCTGCGCTGGTTCCAGCACACCAAGGACACCCTGAAGTGAACGCCGACGCCTTCGTCGTGGGAGCAGGCCCCAACGGCCTCGCCGGCGCCGTCACGCTCGCCCAGGCCGGCCTCACCGTCACCGTCCTGGAAGCCGCCGACACCATCGGCGGTGGCACCCGCAGCGGCGAACTGACCGTGCCCGGCCTGCTGCACGACCACTGCGCGGCCGTCCACCCCATGGCCCTCGCATCCCCCTACTTGCGCACCCTGGATCTCGAACGTCACGGACTCCGCTGGGGATACGCCGCAACCGACCTCGCCCACCCCCTCGACGGCGGCCGCACGGCGGTGCTGCACCGCGACCTGGCCGTCACCGTGCGGAACCTGGGTGCCGACGGGCCCGCCTGGCAGCGCCTGTTCGCGCCACTGACCACTCGCTTCGACGCACTGGCTGACGACCTGATGCGTCCCTTGGCGCGAGGGCCTCGACATCCCGTCCTGACAGGCAAGTTCGCCCTGCTGGCGGCTCCCTCCGCCCTGCGGACCGTCCGCCGATGGCAGACAGAAGCGGCACGGGCCCTGTTCGCGGGGACCGCCGCCCACGCAATGCGCCCCCTGACCGGCACCGCCGGCTCCGCGATCGGCCTCATGCTCACCGCTGCCGCACACCGGCACGGCTGGCCCGTGGCACGCGGCGGCTCCCGGGCCATCACCGACGCGCTCGCCGCCCGCCTCATCGAACTCGGCGGCACCATCGAAACGCGATCTCCCGTGCACTCCCTGCGCGACCTGCCTCCTGCCCGGACGGTCCTCCTCGACCTCACCCCACGCGCGGCAGCGGCCGTGTGCGGCGCACGCCTACCCGCCCCTGTACGACGCGCGTACACCCGCTACCGTCACGGACCCGCCGCATACAAGATCGACCTGGCGGTCGAAGGCGGCATTCCCTGGAGTGCCGAGGTGTGCCGCTCGGCGGGAACCGTCCACCTCGGCGGAACCGCAGAGCAGATCGCCGACGCCGAACAGGCGGTCGCCAGCGGCCGGATGCCTCGCCGTCCGTTCGTGCTCGTCTGCCAGCAGTACGTCGCCGACCCCGCGCGCTCGGTGGGCGACACCCATCCCGTCTGGGCCTACGCGCACGTTCCCCACGGCTACGACGGCGATGCGACCGACGCCATCCTCGACCGCATCGAGCAGTACGCTCCCAAAGTGCGCGACCACGTCATCGCCCTGACTGCCCGCTCCCCGACGGATCTCGAGGCCTACAACCCCAACTACATCGGCGGAGACATTCTCACAGGCGCCAACTCACCAGCACAGACGGCATTCCGCCCGCGCCTGGCCTCAGACCCCTACGCCACCGGAATACCGGGAATCTACCTCTGCTCAGCAGCCACACCCCCGGGGGCAGGCGTGCACGGAATGTGCGGTCACCATGCCGCACGATCGGCACTTCGGAAGCTCGGCCTGGCACCCTGGGCCGCCGCCAGGCGACCGCGGCACCCGTACATCTCGTGGCCGACAGCCGCCGCAGGACCGCGAAGTTGAGCGCGGAACGAAGGCCGACCTCGACGCCCTCGGCATGCGCTGGTGAGAGGACGCGCGGCCTCACCGTGCCAGAGCTTCCCGCCGGACGTACTGTGTACGGGGTCGCGTAGACGGCGGAGAGCCACAGCCCCTGGAACCTGCCCTGATGGGAGCGGGGCGTTTGCCGCCCCAAGGGGTCTGCGGCGCTCACCGCTTCGGTCTCCCTGGCTGGCCTCTGCCGCCTTCCCCACCCCCCGTTTTCAGGAGCCCCTGCGGCCCCTCATGGGAACGTCATGGGAACGGAAGGCCGAGTAAAGACAGGGAAGGGCCGGAAGAAGCCGGAAGACTCCATCGCACTGACCAGCAGGAACAGTGGAGCCAGGGAAAGACCAGGACAGACAGGGTGATCAATAGGGTCTCTCCTAAAGCAGGTGTCGCAGGTTCGAATCCTGCCGGGGGGACCAGGCAAAAGGCCCCGGACCGATCATGGTCCGGGGCCTTTGACATCCAGTTTTGACGTCAACAGGGGCGGTCAGTCCCGACCGGGGCGCCTCTTCCTGTTCCTGAGTAGCCGGTCCATGTGGCTCATGGCTTCGCGCTGGGTGTCCTGCACGACGTGCGTATACACGTCCATGGTGATGCTGATCTGAGAGTGGCCGAGGATCTCCATCACGACGCGGGGCGCGACCCGGCCGCCGTGAGGAGAGTGGCGGTGCCGTGGCGGGCGTCGTGCAGCCGGATGACGCGGAGGCCGGCGGACTCGGCGACGCGGGTGAAGGAGCGGTAGAGGTTGCGCGGCTCGACGGGGTGGCCGGTGTGGGTGGCGAAGACGTGGTCCGAGTCCTGCCACCTCTCCCCCTCCTTGGTCCGGGCGGCTGCTTGCCTCATCCGGTGCCAGCGCAGGGGCGCGATGCAGAGGGCAGGCAGCGGGACGGCACGACGACGGCGGCTCCTGGGGTCTTCGTCGTACAGGACGCCAGGGCGGCGCTGGACCTGATGGCGGACGTAAGGGACGCGATTGTCGAGGGCAAGGTCAGACCAGCGGAGGCCGACGATCTCTCCCCTGCGCAGGCCCGTGGCGATCGCGAGGACGAAGGCCGCATAGAGCGGGTCCTTGCGGGAGGCCGCGAGGAAGTCGAGCGTCTCGTCCTGGGTCCACCCGATCTCCCGGGCTCACGACGGATCACCCTGTCACACAACTTGCCCACTCGTCTATACGAGTAAGCGTGTTGGGGTGTACGAGTTCGGAAGAACGACCACACTGCCCAAGCAGGACGACCGCGGAGACTTCCCGAGAACCACCACTGTCAGACCCTTCCGCCATGCTCTGCCCATGCTGATTGCGACGAACAACCGAGGGCACGCAGTGAAGCGCCCCTCCAAGCCGGCGATAGGCACGATGCTCGCGAACCTGCGACGGGGTGACCACTTGATCCTCGAACGGCAGGACGAGGACCGCGAGGGCGACTGGTACATCCAGGTGCTGTACCGCGACAACAACACCTACCAACTGGAGTACCGGGACGGCGTCGCAGCAGAGCATCACCAAACCCTGACCGCCTCCCAGGACAAGGCCCGTCAGGCCCTCCTCGACTGGGCGGCCGACAAGCCGGACTGGAAGGACGGCTTCATGTGGAACAACATCGGCGCCATGCTCGCCGCCCCGATCGTCGAAGCCACGGATCAGCCCACCCCCTAGCACCGCACTCCCGCCCGTCATGCGATCAGGTTGCCGGGAGCTGGTACGAGAGCACGTAGGCGTCCGCCGCCATGACCGTGTCGCACACTTCGACCGCTCGCCCCTCGGTGTCGAAGGCGGTGCGGATCAGGTGGATCACGGGCACGCCGGCCGCGAGGTGGAGTGTCTTGACCTCGGTGGGCGAGGGCATCCGGGCGCGGATCTCTTCCTCGAAGTGGTCGAGGTGGTGGCCGAGCTCTTCGAGGCGGGCGTAGATGCCGCCGGGGCCGGGGTTGGGTTTGGCGATCTGGGTGCCGCGGGCGATGTCGAGGGGGAGGTAGGAGGTGGCGAACTCCACGGGCCGCCCGTCCAGCAGGTACCGGCGGCGTCGGGCGAGCACGCGCCGTACGGAGCCGAGCCGGGTGGAGATGTCCTGGCTGGCCTTTTCTTCCTTGACCTCAAGGCTGTCGACCTGGGGATGGCTGCCGGCCGCGTCGGCTTCCACGATGAATGCGGACTTGCCCTGTTCGCGGTGGCGGCGGGCGAACCGGTCGGAGGCCAGGCGCCGCACGGGCGGGCGGGGCCTAACGAAGACGCCCTTGCCGTGTTCGGCGTGGACCAGGCCCTCGCCGGTGAGGACGGAGAAGGAGTTGCGGACGGTCATCCGGGAGACGCCGTAGTGCTCGACCAGTTCCGCTTCGGAGGGCAGTTTCTCGCCCTCGCGGAATCGCCCACGGTCGATCGCCTCGCGCAGTTGGTCGGCGATCTGCCGGAAGACCGCACGATCGCTCGTGGGGTCGAGGTCGCCGAGGAGGCCCGAAGAAAGAGGGCTCACTGTGTGTACTCCTTTAGGTATCTAGACGAGTGGGCGAGTGGAGTTGCTACGGTGGAGAGCCTAGCCATCCGGGAGGGCCGAGGAACGTGAGCACAGAACGCCCGCACTCCGTGAGCGTCGCCGGGGTCGTCGTCGACGCCCAGGGTCGTGCCCTCCTGATCCAGCGCCGTGACAACGGCAAGTGGGAGCCGCCGGGCGGTGTCCTCGAACGCGAGGAGACCATCCCTGAGGCCCTGCAACGCGAGGTCCTCGAAGAAACCGGTATCAAGATCGCCGTTCCGGCGACCCTGACCGGTGTCTACAAGAACATGACGGGCTTGATCGTCTCCCTGGTCTTCCGCTGCGAGGCCGCCGACGGCACGCCCACGACCGGCGACGAGACCCGCGCCCTGCGCTGGGCCACCCGCGAAGAAGTCACCGACCTGGCCGACGAGGCCTACGCGATCCGCGTCCTGGACGCACTCGACGCGATGACCCCGCCGGCCGTCCGCGCCCACGACGGCGTGAAACTCGTCTAGCCCGAACCCGCTGCACATGCGGCCTACCAGCACGAAGGAACTTGTATGCACGAGTATACGAGTCGAGTCCGAGTCTGGGGACTGACTTGCCCAGGATTTCCGGAAGAGGTCAGCCGGGCCCGCCGCTGGACGAGAGACATCCTGCGCGGCTCGCCCCTGGCCGACGACGCAGCCCTGATCGTGAGCGAGCTGAGCACGAACGCCCTACTCCACACGAGCAGCGGCGGGGAGCACGGAAGCTTTCACCTGGCCTTGGCTGTGGCACCACAGGTCATCGCACTGTCGGTCACGGACAACGGAGGAGGCGGCGCCCCGAAAGTCGAGCACAAGGACCAGGACGCCGAGCACGGCCGGGGCCTGGGCATGGTCAGCGCCCTCGCCCACAGGGTCGCCGTCCAGGGCACGGGCGACGGCTACACGGTTACCGCGGAACTCTTCGTGAATGCCCGGCGGGGAGGCCACCCGTGCTGATGGACAAGCCCCGGCGAGGCTTCTGGTGCGAGTGCTGGACCGAGGACCTCACCGACGACATGCAGTGGCCGGCACTCCGGGCATCCTTCGACGCCTACTCCGCACCCCAGGCAGACAGATGGGTCGCGATCGCCCTGCGCACCATCTCACCGGCACTCGACCCGGACGCCTCGGACGAGGTCTGGGCCTGGCTCCACAACGGCCGCGCCGAAACCCGACGAGCACTGCTCCGCTTCGAACCCTGCGCGGTGTCAGTCACCCAGGCCAGCACTCGCATCACGTGGACGATCCGGCCCGTGGTCTTCCTTGCGCTAGCTCATCGACAAGACGTTCAACTCCCACCCTGCGCATACGCCTTCAAGCCCCTCGCAGGGTCCTTGCCCCCGGACAACCCTGATTAGGGTGCTTGCATGAAGGAGACGGGCGGGACAAGGCGCAGGCCCAGGCAGCTCGGAGAACTTGCCGATGTGTACGACTTCCTGGAGCAAGTACGGCTCCGACCAGGTATGTGGGTTCACAGCAGCTCCTTGCAGCATCTGAACTCCATACTGATCGGCTACCGGGTTGCTTTGGGCATCCATGACATCGCGGAGCCCTTCGACTTCTGGAACCCCGGCACCCAGGGCGACTTCTCCGAGTGGCTGTGGCAGCGCCTGGGCCGCCATTCCTCCCTCGGGTGGGCAACGGAGATCGAACGTGACGCGGAGCGACTAGGCAGGCCCGGCATGGAGATGTTCTTCGAGCTCTTGGACGAGTTCCGCACCAGCAACCACCAGCTCCGGGATGAGTCGGAGACCAGCATCCGCGTCCGGGAGGAGGCTCAACAGCCCCTCGCCTCAGACTGAGTTACAACTTTCTCTACTGGTCCAAGGCGGCTCGCTCCGCTCTCCGCGCGCGGCCCGGCCCCCGGCCGGGCCTGCGCTCCTAATGGCGCCATAAGCGGGCGGGCATGTGGTGATCCGTAGTCGCTCCTGAGGCCTGACCTCTCAAGACAGAGCCGGCCCCACATGCCTTCCCGCTCTGTGAAGCAGCGCCGGGGGTGGCGGGGCCGGTCCGCGCTCCTGCCTTCGTCCCGCGCGGAC